>UQMV01000030.1 GCA_900542315.1 uncultured Collinsella sp. | reverse complement strand
AGATCTACACCCTTTCCCTACACGACGCTTCTTCCGATCTCACGTTATCGGTGACGTTTTGCGCGACCATCGTCACGATGAGCGTCCATAACGCCAACATGGGACTGAACATGAAGCCGAGTACCGTGGCGATTGCTGCGCTCACCCAGGGACCGACGACCGGAACCAAATGCATGATGCCGGTAAAGATAGCCATGAGCGCCGCATACGGATGACCGATGATCATAAAACCGATAAAGGCGAGGAAACCACCGCAGATGGACGTCACGACCATGCCGCGCATGTAGCCGCCGACAGAGCGAGAAAGGATGGCGACCATAAAGCGGTACGAGGTCTCCTTCTCCTGACCGATGATGGTGCAAATCTCGTGATGCATGCGAGGGTAGTCGCAGGCCATCCAGTAGGCAAGCACCAGACCAAGGAAGATCACGAACAACTGCGAGGCCGTATTGGTGATGAGCGGGAACACACCGCGGCCAAGCTCGGCAGCGATCTGAGACACATACTTCGATGCCACGGCAACCAGCGACGACAGGTTGTCGTCCAAATACTCCTTGAGCGGCGTGTTGTTGAGCGTCTTGGCATGCGAGACCATCTCGTTGAGATCGCCACCCGCAACACGAAGCTGCTCGGGCAGGCGGCTCAGGACTTCCATGATCTGACCAAAGAGAATCGGCGACAAGATGCAAACGACACCGACGAGCACGGCAACAACAACAATAAGCGCGATAAGCGAACCGATGCCACGGCCGACGCCATGATGCTCGAGCCAATTGGTAATCGGGGACATCACAAAGGCAATGATGGAACCAACGGCGAGAAACTCGATAACCGGCGCCAGGATGCCGATAAGGTTAAAGATGACAGCGGCGATGACAATGCAGCCGACAACAGCCCAAATGCGAAGCGTCAGAATGCGGGTGTCGCGCAGCACGCGATCGGTTTGTTGGGGGTGCTCACTCATGAACGAATCATCACTCCGTCGGGGTCGATCTTGTCCTGAATCTTCTTAAGCGTGCGGCGCAGCAGACGCGAAACCTGCACCTGAGAAATACCCAGCTTCTTAGCGATCTCGATCTGGGTCATGCCCTTCACAAAGCGCAGCTCAATCACCTCGCGCTCGCGCGGCGAGAAATCACGGATGGCCTCCTCGATCACCAAGCGGTCATCGGTAAAGTCGAGCTCGCTGTCGTCGTCGGCGTAACGGTCGAGAATCGAGGGGGCATCGTCGGAATCGGACGCACCAGGAGCCTCGATGGGCACCGAGGTATAAGCCGAAGACGATTCCATAGCCTCGAGGACCTCATCGACAGTCACATCTAGATACTCAGCGATCTCCTCAACCTTGGGCGAGCGCTGTAGCTCGTTGGTGAGCTTATCGGTAGCCTGGTTGACCTTGGCCGAGAGCTCCTGCAAGCGACGGGGCACGCGCACGCTCCAGCCCTTGTCGCGGAAGTGACGCTTGATCTCGCCCAAGATGGTGGGCGTGGCAAACGTGGTGAACTCGAGTCCGCGCTCAGGGTCAAAGCGGTCGATAGCCTTGAGCAGGCCCAAATAGCCAACCTGCATAAGGTCATCGAGCGGCTCGCCGCGGTTCTTAAATTTGTTGGCAAGAAACCTTACCAGGTTCATGTGGGACATGACGAGCTGCTCGCGTGCGTCCGGGTCACCGGTCTCTTTATAGCGACGAAACAGCTCGCGGGTTTTCTCCTTGTCCCAAGCGGTCTTACCGCTCCGGGAACGTTCGGTCATATTAGATATCCGCCTTGAGGTCGAGGGAAAGCGTCAGGGGCGCCGCAGTCTTTTCGTAGGAATCGCACACGCTCGCCAAAATGAGCTCGGCATACACAGCGGCCTGGTCATCCTCGTCGACGGTGGCCTGGTCGCCAAAGGTAAAGGTCATGCCAACGTGAGATTCGTCGACATCGAATTTGATTGAGATGTCATCGGAATCAACAGCCGTGCAGCCGAAAATAAATGCTTCCTCGGCAGCCATACGAATGTCCTCGATGCGATCGACGGACATGGAGCAGAGCGCACCGACATTTGCCGCCGTCATGCGCACAAGGCGCGCCAGACGCGGGTCGCCGGCAACGGTCAGCGTAATGGGGCAAGTTGCTTCGCTACTCATCGCAGGACTCCTCGGTGGTCTCGGCGGGCGTGTAGGTGTAATACTGGGCTGCTTTAGCAGCAGGCTTCTGTGCATCATTGTCACCAGCAGCGACATCGTCCCCGGCTTCGCCAATCAGGACACGCTCGGTCGGCTGCTCGGCTTCTTCGGCAGCGGAAAGCTTGCGCTCGGCGTCGGCCGCGGGAGTCTTCACCTTGTTAAAGAGTTTCTGCACGGCACCGGCAGCGGAGTCGGTCACACTCGACACGGCATTGCTGGCCTCGGCCATACTGCCGGTGACCTCGGAAATATCGCGGACGACCGCCTCGACTTCTACGAGGTTGGAGGTAAGGGCATCAACTGCCGTCTTACTCGACTTAAGCAGCGGCTCCATATGGGCAAGTGCCGGCGTAAGCTCGTCGACAGCGCCGTCGAGTTTTGCCACCACCGGCTGCGCCTCGGCGATGGTGTTATTGAGGTCGTTCACGGTCTTATCGAGCGAGTCGACAACGTTGCGGGTCTTGCGCAGGGTAAGCGCGAGCTCAACAATAGCCCACACGCCGGCAATGGCAAGCACCAGCAGGGCGATTTGAATGGGACTCATACAAGCCTCCCGAAGGAATCGAAATACAGACGCCTTTCATGGTACCCCAAAGAAGGGGGAAGATACCCAAAGGGAATGTGCGAGGTGCCAAGGACCTACTTGGGCGCATTACCGCTACGGTCGCGTTCGCTTTGCTCTACGCGCCACTCTTCCCAGCCGCGGCCCGCAGGCTGCCAGAACGCGCCACGCTCCAGCCCCTCGGGCAAATAGCGCTGATCGACCCAGCCTTCGGGATAATCATGCGGATACTTGTATACACCGTATTCGTCGCTACCTGGGCGATGACGATCGCGCAAATAACTCGGCACCTCACGTAAACCGCTGCTATGAATATCGGCCAACGCCGCGTCAATCGAGGCCTCACATGCGTTTGACTTAGGCGCCAAGCACACATAGAGTGCAGCCTGAGCAAGGTTAATGCGGCACTCGGGATAGCCAATGACCTCGGCAGACTTAAACGCGGCATGCGCCACCAAAAGCGCCTGCGGATCGGCGTTGCCAACATCCTCAGAAGCGTGAATCATAATACGGCGAGCGATAAACTTAGGATCCTCCCCAGCATCGATCATGCGCGCGAGCCAATAGATCGTGGCATCGGGGTCACTACCGCGCATAGACTTAATAAACGCACTGATGATGTCGTAGTGCATGTCGCCGTTTTTGTCATACGTAAAGCCGCGACGCGGGTTGGCGATCTTCACGTCATCCACGGTGATGGGATAGCGCTCCCCCGCCGCGGGCGCTGGCGTTCCCTCGGTATCGGGACGCGTGACGGCAATCTCGCTCGCAAGCTCGAGCGTCGTGAGCGCCGAGCGAGCGTCACCCGCTGCCAGCGTGCAGATGGTCTTGACCGTATCCTCATCGGCCGAGAACTTACCGTTCAAGCCCTGCGGTGCCTCGAGCGCACGCTCGATAAGCATGGCGATATCCTCGTCCTTTAAATGCTCAAGCTCCACGACTCGGCCACGTGAGAGCAGCGCCGAGTTTACCTCGAAGTACGGATTCTCCGTCGTAGCGCCAATCATAATGACGGTACGGTTCTCAACTGCATGCAGCAGGGCATCCTGCTGCGACTTAGAGAAGCGGTGAATCTCATCGATGAATAGAATGGTGCGACGGTCGTACGTATTCAGGCGCGTCTTGGCCTCATCAATCACGCGACGCAGGTCCTTCACGGTACCCGTGACGGCGCTGACCTCGACAAACTCACTCTTTGTATGGTTGGCAATAATGTGGGCCAGCGTCGTCTTGCCCGTACCGGCCGGCCCGTACAGTATCACGCTCGAAAGCACATCGTGCTCGATCGCAGCACGCAACCATGAGCCCTTACCGACGGCCTCTTGCTGGCCCACATACTCGTCGAGCGAATTGGGGCGCATGCGCACCGCAAGCGGCGCATTCTGAAAGGAACGCTCGCGCGTCGAAGCAGAAAAAAGGTCGTCCATAGCCATCCTGTACATCAATCAAAATCGTTGTTGACCAACAGTATACCGAAATGATACGAACTACCGTTCGTTAATATAGGTACGATGCGGAAACTTTAGACCCGGGAACAGCTTGCTCGTCAGCTCGCAGAAATAACCGTCCGTCATACTCGCGATATAATCCACCACGGCTTGATCCTTGTCGTCCTGCCAAGCGTAGGTGCGATCGTAGTAGGAAAGCTGCTGCTCAATGCGCGAAATATGGTGCTTAAAGATATACGAAGACTCGTCGCCTTCGTTTATATCCTGCAGGCAACGGTCGTAGAGTTTTTCGAATGCCTCGCGCAGCTCCGCCTCGGAATCGCCTTCGATACCGCCCTTGCTATAGATCTTCTCGTAGTTCTCGTGCTTGGCTCGGCGAATTTCCTCAAACAGGTCCTCGCTCATCTCGATGCGCGGCTTACCATAACTGTGCTCAACGATATCGATGGAGGCATGCGTGAGGATCCAACTGTTGTAGGCACCGCCCCGGCCATCATCAAAAGCGTCGGGCGAAAGCAGGCCCGCCGCAATGGCGTCTTGGCGATCGCGCCCAACGTAGGCAAGGATATCAGAGATGCGGACCACGCAGCCTTCGAGCGTCATGGGACGCAGATGCTCAATTGCGCTATAGCCCGTGACAATGCAATCCTCAACCGTCTGGTCAAACTGGTCAAAGGAGCCCATGTCCGAGAGCTCAAACACACGCTGCTCGTACTCGCCGTTATGGCATAGCACGCCGTCGAGCGTCTGGAGCGACACGTTGCGGCCATACAACGCGTCGAGCACGCGGACCGACTGCACGTTATGGAAAAAATAACGCCCCGTACGCTCATGAAAGATATCGTTGAGGAAGCGCTCGCCGGCATGGCCGAAAGGCGTGTGTCCCAAGTCGTGACCCAGGCCAATCGCCTCGATCAGATCGCAATTGAGCCCCAGGGCGCGACCGATATCGCGCGCAATGCGGGAGACAAGCTGTACGTGCAAACCGCGGCGTGAAAGATCATCATTGCTACGGAAGCTAAAGACCTGCGTTTTGCCTGCATAACGGGTGTACGCCGGAAGATGAAGTATCTTTTCGGTATCGCGCATAAACGCCGGACGCATAAGCGTGCCTTTGTCGGCGGCGCGATCAATACGACGAATAACCTGATCGTCGTTGCAACGATACGGGTTGACATGCCCCGAAGCACGATCGGCGGAAATGCGCTCGACAAGTTCGGGCGACAACGCCGAGGGAATACGGTCCATGCGCGCCTTAATGACGGCCGTTTCTTGATTAATTGCCATGGCATGCTCCTTAAGAAGGATGCGCAATCGGTTACAAAGTGCAGCCCACGACCTCGATTATGGCAAAAATCGGCACCAAAAACGGGAGCAATGGCAGAGAGCGCGATTTCGTG
Source organism: uncultured Collinsella sp. (assembly GCA_900542315.1). Taxonomy (GTDB): domain Bacteria; phylum Actinomycetota; class Coriobacteriia; order Coriobacteriales; family Coriobacteriaceae; genus Collinsella. The sequence goes on along the minus strand of UQMV01000030.1, from coordinate 22,804 downwards.
ATGAGGCAGGAGAGGGCAAGAACCAGGAGCGCAGCGGCAAATGCCACGATGCCACCCATAGGGTCGAGCGTGCAAAGCGCGAAAAGTGCCTTAGCATCTCCCATGCCGATGCCCGGGGTTTGGCGAAGACGACGCCAGAAGGACTCAGTCAGCACGAGAGCAAGATACACGATGACGGCAAGACCTGCGTGGTCAAGCGCTGTGTTCAAACCGAGATCGAACCAAACACCCGCTAACGCCGCCACCGCACACGCGCCGGCAAGCGAATTCGGGAACCGCCGATCACGAGCATCGATAACGGCGCCAGCAATAGCAAACAACCAAAACGGGATATAGACCATCGAACGCCTCCTCGAGTTACATCGCAAAAACAAAAACCACCACAAAGGTGCCTGTCCCCTTTGCGGTGGTTTTGGTGGTGGTTATTTGGCGCCTTGCATGACCTCGTCGAGGGTGACGTTTACGGCATGCTGGGTAGGAACCCAGTCGACCTTCAGGAAAAGCGCGGCCACCGTGATGGGGATATAGCTGAACATAAAGATCGGGAAGGTAAACAGGTTAGTCACAAGACGCCACTTTTGCGCGCAGTGAATGTGCTTGTACTCAAAGATAGTTGTGAGCAGCGCCAGGATAAAGAACGTCTGATACATCATGGCGAAGGTCATAATGAGCGAAGCGGCGCACGCCTGCATCTCGACTTCGGTAGCCAAGAAACCATGCGAAAGACCGCCCACGATCAGGAACGTCTCGTTGGCGAGCATGGAGATCAGGGACAGCAGCATGCCCGGAGCAATGGTCATAAACATGTCGTACGCGGCAAAGCGATGATAGCGGAACGTCGATTTGACAAGATGCTTGCCATAGGTAAAAAAGACCTGGTAGAAGCCCTTGGTCCAGCGCATACGCTGCTTCCAGGATGCCTTGAACGTCACGGGTTGCTCGTCAAAGAACTCCGCAGGCGCATAACCGATGCGAATGCCGTGAATGGCGCAGAACGTGGTGAACTGAATATCCTCGGTCAGCGTATGGAACTGCCAACCGTGCATGCCCTCGATAACGCTGGCGGAGATGAGGTAGCCCGAACCAGAGACAGCGCAAGAAGTCTTGCAGATGTTGCGCGCGTTATTGAGAAAGCGCGCCTCGCGCAGGTACCAAGTAGCATTAGCTGCCGAGATCCACGAGCTGCCAAAATTCTTGGAGTTACGATAGCTCGTGACCACATGGAAGCCCTGGTCAAAGGCATCGTTCATCTTGGAGACGTAATCGCGGGAGATGACGTTATCGGCATCGAAGATAAAGTAGCCCTCAAACGTGTCGGGATACTCGTTGAGAATGCGATCGAAACCAAAGTCCATGACCCAGCTTTTGCCCTTTCGGGCCAGGTCATTGCGCTCGTAAACAATGGCACCGGCCTCGCGTGCGAGCTGCGCGGTGTTGTCGGTGCAGGCGTCGGCAACGACAAAGACCTCGATAAGCTCGGACGGATAGTCCTGGTCCTTGATGGAGCGTACGAGATTGGCAATTACGGCTTCCTCGTTATGCGCAGCAATGAAGAAGGCATAGCGGTGAAGTTTTTTGGCCTTGGGAGGCGCGACCTCGCCACGAAGAGCGCCAATGACAAAGAAGACCACCTGGTACAGAAAGCAGACCGTGAGCAGCGTGACAACAATCTGGTTGAAGATCACGATGGGTGTGTTGGTTTGTAAAAAGGCGAGCATGCAGGCTCCCGAGAACGCGTTACGTAAACAACCGTATATTTTACCGCAGGCTTACCGAGTTCAAGAAACCACCTAATACTGGCTAGGCTTCGAGCAGACCGAGCTGCGGAACGATTTCGTCGCCGGCAGCGGTGCGGCCAAGCGAGCGCGGGGCCAGGTCGTCAAGAACCGCGGCGAGATCCCACGGTAGCTCGTCGCGGCACTCAATGCGCTCCCCCGTCACGGGATGGTCGAATGCAACACGCCAGGAATGAAGGAATTGCCTGGTCAGACCCTGATCGGCGCGTGCATCGCACTTGCCGTAGAGCGGATCGCCCACGCAGGCGTGGTTGATATGGCGCATATGCACGCGAATCTGATGTGTGCGGCCCGTAAACAGGTGGCACTCGACGAGCGTATAGCCGTCGTCAAAACGCGTGGAATCGAAGCGCTCGAGGACCTTAAAGGTCGTAATGGCCTGGCGCGCGAAAGGATCGTCCGAAACCGCCATCTTGACACGGTCACGCGTAGAACGGGCAATGCCGGTGTTAATGGTGCCCTCATCCATAGCGATATGTCCGTGAACGAGCGTGATATAGCGACGATCGAGCGTGCGCGTGCGAATGAGATTTTGGAGCGCGCGCTGCGTGTCGTCGTCTTTTGCCGCAAGCATGAGGCCCGAGGTATCGCGATCTAAACGATGCACGATGCCGGGGCGGTCCTCACCCTGCACGGTACCCAGATGGTCAATGCCGCAGTGGTAGACCAGAGCGTTCGCAAGCGTGCCGCTCTCGTGGCCATGGGCGGGATGGCACACCAGGCCGCGCTGCTTGGAGAGCACGATGAGGTAGTCGTCCTCGTAACGGATATCGAGGGGGATGGCCTCGGGAATCACATCAGTGGGATCATGCGGCTCGGGCAGGTCGACCGAGATGCGGTCACCGGAGCGCACAGCATATTTTTTTGATAGGCAGGTCTCGCCGTTCACGATTACGGCGCCGCCCTCGATCAGATGCGCGCAGGCAGAGCGCGTGGGGCAGCCGTCGTTGGCACCCAGAAAGGCGTCGAGGCGGTGGCCAGAGCAATCGTCGGCAACAAGAATATGGATGTCGGCCATTAACGCTCATTCCTTTCGCGAATCTTGCGGGCACGCTCCCCACGCTGCTTGGCTTTGCGCTTGGCGCGGGCCTCATCACGGGCATTGAGCTCGGCAGTCGCATCGACTTCGCGGGCCGCAGGGCTCAAGAACATGTAGCCGATGAGGGCAAGCACAACGCCTACGGTGATGCCGATATCGGCCACGTTAAAGACGGGAAAGTCGATGAAGGTGGTGGCAATAAAATCGGTCACAAAGCCAAAAGCCAGGCGATCGATCGCGTTGCCAATGGCGCCACCCACGACCATAGCCATGCCCACAACCTCCAAGCGAGCAAGCTGGGGCGTGCGAAGCAAGTACACGGCAATGGCGACAATGACCGCAAGCGCCAGCAAAGCGAACGCAACGCCATGCCCCTCGCCCATGCTAAAGGCAGCACCGATATTACGGACAAACATAAAGTCAATGACACCGGGGATGACGGTCACATGCAAAGCGTCGCCCACGGCACGAACCGCAAGCTTGGTCAGCTGGTCAAGAAGCAGCACAACCAGCGCCACCCCACCAGCAACACCCAACCGCCAACGCAAAGGCGGCGTCATACCCCCAGCACGACCCAAATCAATCCCCTACCCTCAAGAACATCGAATTCCGTTTAACGCAATTAACCATCTTATATTGCCACACGCAGAGCGCACGACATATTCGCTAACGCCAGATAAATAACCAGCATAAAAAGAAAGCGGCATTCCGAAAAACAGAATGCCGCTTTTATTCAGCGGAGCAAATGGGCCGAAGGCGTCCAAATTCTCCCAATAACTAAAATGCCGAGTTACCGTGCCTTAAAGGGCATTCGCGCAGCGCTTGCAGATATGCGCGTGGCCGTTGTACTCGCCGACGGTGGTGCGGTAGTTCCAGCAACGGTCGCAGCACTCGCCCTCGGCTGCCTCGATGGCAACGGAGAGTTCCTCGCCCTGGGTCAGCTCAACATCGGAAACGATGTAGAACTCGGCCAGGTCGACGGCCTTATCACCGGTCAGCAGCGCGTACATCTCGGCGGGAACGACCGCCTTGACGCGGACCTGCTGGCTCTTGGTGAAGGTACCGGCGGAGCGGGCATCCTCAAGGGCCTTGGTCACGGCGCTACGGAGCTCGAGTGAAGCCTCGAGCACGCCCTCAAACTCATTGGCCTCGTCGAACGTGATGGGCGACTTGTACCAATCGAGCAGCGCGGCGTACTTCTGGTGATCGACGCAGCCGGCGGGCGCATAGGCCATGGCCTCGTCAACCGTGTAGGACAGGATCGGCTGAAGGTCGCGCATGAGCATCGAGAAGAGCTCGGCCAGCACGGTCTGGGCGCTGCGGCGCTCGAGCGAGCCGGGCTTCTCACAGTACAGACGGTCCTTCAGGGCGTCGAGATACACGTTGGAGAGCTCGGTAACCACGAAGTCGTAGAGCGCACGGTAAGCGCGCGGGAACTCGTAGCAAGAGTAAGCGTCGTCGACCTCGGCCTGGACCTGGGTCAGACGGGCAACCATGAGCTTGTCGAGCGGCAACAGGTCGGCAAAGGCGACGCCGTCGGTCTCGGGCTCAAACTGGCCCTCGAGCTCGGAGAGCAGGAAGCGCAGCGTGTTGCGGAAACGACGATAGGCATCGGACGTACGAGCGAGGATCTCGTGGTCGATGGAAACGTCGGAGCTGGTATCGACAGATGCAACCCACAGACGGATGATGTCGGCACCCATCTCGTCACAGACCTTGTTGGGGTCGATGACGTTACCGAGCGACTTGGACATCTTGCGGCCCTGGCCGTCGAGCGTGAAGCCCTGCGAGACGACCGCCTTATACGGAGCGTGGCCGTTGGCGCCCACCGAGGTGAGCAGCGAGCTCTGGAACCAACCGCGGTGCTGGTCGGAGCCCTCGAGATACACGTCCGCCGGATACTCCAGCTCGGGGCGATACTCGCAGACGGCCTTCCAGGAGACGCCGGAGTCCCACCACACGTCGAGGATGTCCTTATCGGCCTTGAGGTGATGGCCGCCGCACTTGGGGCAGACGCAGGCCTCGCCCAGGTAGCTCTCGGGAGCGTCGGTGAACCAGGCGTCAGAGCCCTTCTCGTGGAAGAGCTTGATGACGGCGTCGAGCGTAGCGTCGTTCATGACCTTCTCGCCGCAGTCGGCGCAGGTGTAGCTGGGGATAGGCACGCCCCAGTTGCGCTGGCGGCTGATGCACCAGTCGGGACGCTGCTCGACCATGGCGCCGATGCGGTTGGCGGCATGGGCCGGATACCACTTGACGTTCTCGCGGACCTCCTTGCCAGCCTGCTCGCGCAGACCCGTCTTGTCCATCGAGACGAACCACTGGTCGGTAGCACGGAAGAGCACCGGGTGCTTGCAGCGCCAGCAGTGCGGATAGCTGTGCGTGATCTTCTTCTCGAGAACCAGGGTGCCGCGCTCGCGCAGGAACTCAATGATGTGCGGATTGGCCTCATCGGTATCCATGCCGCTGAAGGGGCCACCGGTGCCAAATTCCTCGCCGGTGTAGAACTTGCCGTCGTCATCGACCGGCATGCAGATGTCGGTGATGCCCTCCTTGAGGCAGGCGAAGTAGTCGTCGACGCCGTGGCCGGGCGAGTTGTGGACGATACCGGTACCGTCATCGACACCGACGTAATCGGCCAGCAGCGCCACGCCCTCAACACCGTCAAAGATCGGCTGCTTGTAGTGGATGTGGTGGAAGGTCTCGGCGGGAACCACGTAGGGCTTGCCGTCGACCATGACCGGGGTGTACTCCCAGCCAAACTCCTCGCAGCACTTGGGAGCCAGGTCCTCGAGCATGACCTCGGCGCGACCGTCGTGCTCAACGGCGACGTAAGCGGCGCCGGGCTTGAGGGAAACTGCCTGGTCGGAGGGGATGGTCCACGGCGTAGTCGTCCAGATGATGAAGTCAACCGGGCCGTCGAAGTTCTCGAGGCCGGCGGGCTTGGAGGTCATCTCAAAGCGCACGAAGATGGACGGGCTCGTTTCGTCGGAGTACTCGATCTCGGCCTCGGCCAGCGCGGTGTGGCAGTGCTTGCACCAGTGAACCGGCTTGTGGCCGCGATAAATCATGCCCTTATCGAACATGGCCTTGAAGACCTCGATATCGGCGGCATCGTGCTGGTGATAGAGCGTCAGGTAGGGGTTGTCCCAGTCGCCAAGCACGCCCAGACGACGGAAGCCGGCCTTCTGCAGCTCGATGTTCTCGACAGCGAACTCATTGCACAGCTCACGGATCTTAGCCGTGGAAGTCTGGTTGAACTTCTCGGTGCCGAGCTTCTCCTCGACCTTGTGCTCAATCGGCTGGCCGTGGCAGTCCCAACCGGGGACATAGGGGACTTCGCAACCCTGCATCATCCAGTAACGGTTGATCATGTCCTTGGAGATCTTGTTCATGGCGTGGCCGATGTGGATCGGACCGTTGGCGTACGGAGGGCCGTCGTGCAGCACGAACTTCTTGTGACCCGCGTTCTTCTTCAGAACCTGCTCGTAGACCTTGTTGTCCTGCCAGTCCTTGAGTCGCTTGGGCTCGGACTTGGAAAGACCGGCACGCATGGGAAAACCGGTCTTGGGCAGATTCATCGTCTGCTTGTACTCGTTTGCCACGGTACCCCTTTCATGTCGTGGGCGCGCACGCCCGTTGGGCACCAAAAAAGCGCCCGTCCCTACAAGCTGGGACGAAGCGCCACAAAACGGGCAAGTGCCCGCAAAAGCTCTTCGCTTAACCACCCAGCTTAGATGCCCTCGCCCGCGTCGCCGCGCGCTCGCATCCGTTACTCGGCTGGCCTGTATCGACGACCATCTCGGCGATGTCTACTAAGACGTGCCTGTGCGGCATATCCGTTGGGACCGCAGCTCCGGGGTGATTTTCATCGGTCGCATGCACGGGCTCTCAGCACTCCCCGCTCTCTGTGGCATGCGGATGGCCGACTACTCGTCCCCATCAACGCTTATGCGCTGTATGGTAGCACGGTCGCCGCCGGCGAAAAACCCTCAACATTGGTTTTATACGTTCGAAATTTCTCGCGGCTGTGGACCTTCTCTTGGAGCAAAATACCTGAAAGCACTTTATCGAACGAAAGAAGGCACCTATGCGCACGATTGGAATGAGCGACTACACCGTTGGCGAGGATTGCTTTGACGAGCTGCCCGGCGCGCTGGCCGAATACGGCGCGACCAAGGTCGCAATCATCGGTGGCAAGCGGGCACTGGCCGCAGCACTGCCGGGCATCGAGGCGGCACTTGAAGGTACCGATGTCGAGATTCTGGAGACGCGCGTCTACGGCACCAACAGCACGCGCGCCAATATCGCCAAGGTCGTGAACTCCCCCGCTTGCCAGCAGGCAGACGTGCTTATCGCCTGTGGCGGCGGCAAGGCGCTCGACACCGTCAAGACAGCGGCCATCGAGCTCAAGAAGATCGTCTTTACGGTGCCGACGATCTGCTCCAACTGCTCGGCCGCTACCGCCATTGCCGTTGTCTACAACGACGACGGCTCGCTCGAGGGCTATTCGTACCCCAACCGACCGGCGCACATCTTCATCAATCCCAAGATCATCGCCGAGGCTCCGGCGGAGTACTTCTGGGCCGGCGTGGGCGACGCCCTGTCCAAGCAGCCCGAGGTCGAATACGCCACGAGCGCCGGCAACCTGGAGCACACCGCCGGCCTTGGCCTGGCGCTTGCCCACACCTGCTCCGAGCCGCTGTTTACCTACGGCGTCCAAGGTCTTGAGGACGTACGCCAGAACCTGTCGAGTGAGGCCGTCAAGCAAATCGCGCTCGATATCGTGGTCAACACGGGCTATGTCTCGAACCTGACCAACCAGAACGATTACTACTACAACTCGAGTGTGGCGCACGCGTTCTACAACGCCACCTGCAGCATTCCGCGTGAGGGCACCTACCTGCACGGCGAGGTCGTAAGCCTGGGCGTGCTGGTGCTGTTCGCTTACACGGGCGACACCGAGAACCTTGAGCGCTATGCTGCCTTTAACAAGCAGATGGGGCTGCCCGTGACGCTTGAGCAGGTAGGCCTTACCGAGGCGGATATCCCGGCGCTGTGCGAGTTCGCGCACGCCACCAACGAGTGGAAGCAGGGCAACCCGGAGCCCTTCACCGACGAAAAGTTCGCCGCCGCCATCAAGGCCGCCAACGCCTACGGCCACACACTGTTGGCCTAACCTGCCAAAAAGGGACAAGTTAATTTTGGTAGGTTTTATCTGGGAAAACGCCATTGAACACTTGCCGAAATAGTTTATCGCCGCAGCAAAAGGGGCAGTCATCCATTCGATGGCTGCCCCTATTCTTTTACTGTTGCAACATACTCGGGTCGAATTCGCTTGCTGGGATCACGCGGTAGCCATGGCGCAGGAGCAGGTCGACAAAGACGCCGTTGCCCGGCGTGAGGGTTCCGCTAAAGGTACCGTCGTAGATGCGGCCGACGCCGCACGAAGGGCTGCGGTCCTGCAGGATGCAAGCAGCAATCTCGGAGGGGCCGCCCGCCTGCTCGCACATATCGAGCGCGCGCTGGGCGCCCAGGCGAAACTCGCGATCGACCGACGCGCCCTCGCGGGTGCGGACTTCCCCGTTCACGATCTCGGACGGATCACGCGGCGTCGGCAAGCCTCCAAAGACCTCGGGGCACACGAGGAGCACCTCGGTCCCCGTGCGCTCGCACGCTTCGACCAGCTCGCGATGGTAATTATCGAGCCCGTTATACTTGCAGCTCTCGCCCATCAAGCAGGCGCTCACCACAATCTTCATTTCCATCCCTCTCAAGCAAAACGCCCCATTTGAGAAAGCTGCTCAAATGGGACGTCGGCGTTTACTGGCTCGACCGCGGCTTTACTGTTGCTTGGGCATCAGCGGATTCTCGCGCGTGAGGAGGTTCATGAACTCCTCACCCGTGATGGTCTCCTTCTTGTACAGATAACGAGCCAGCTCATGGAGCTTGAACTTGTTCTCCTTGAGGATCTGCAGGGCGCGATCGTGCGCATCCTCAATCAGCTTAGCGACAATCGCGTCCACACGCTCGGCTGTACCAGGGGCGCAGGTGAGCGACGTGTCCTGATTGAGATACGCGTTCTGCACGGTACCGAGCGCCATCATGCCAAACTCGTCGGACATACCAAAGCGCGTCACCATGTTGCGGGCGAGCTTGGTGGCCTGTTCGATATCGTTGGCGGCACCGGTCGTCATCTCGCCAAAGATGAGTTCCTCGGCCGCACGGCCGCCGCAGTAGACGGCAAGCTTGTCCAAGACCTCCTGGCGTGTCGTCAGGAAGCGCTCGTCCTCCTCGACCTGCATGGTATAGCCAAGAGCACCGCTCGTGCGCGGCACGATGGTGATCTTGGTAACCGGCGCGGAACCCTTTTGGCGCGCAGCGACGATGGCATGACCGATCTCGTGGTAGGAAACGACCTGCTTCTCATGGTCGGACAGCACCGTGGACTTACGCTGTTGGCCGGCAATGACGACCTCCACCGACTCCTCGAAGTCATCCTGGGTTGCACGCTTGCGACCCTCGCGAACGGCGCGCAGGGCGCCCTCGTTGATGATATTGGCCAGGTCGGCGCCCGAGGCACCGGGCGTGGCGCGGGCAATCGCGGTCAGATCGATCGGCGGCTCGGTCTTCACACTCTTGGCGTGAAGCTCGAGGATGTTCTTACGACCGGTCAGATCGGGCAACTCGACGGGAATGCGGCGGTCAAAACGACCGGGGCGCAGCAGCGCCGGATCGAGACTGTCGGGGCGGTTGGTTGCGGCAAGGACAACGATACCCTTGTGGTTATCGAAGCCATCCATCTCGGTCAGCAACTGATTGAGCGTCTGCTCGCGCTCGTCGTTGCCGCTAAAGCCGCCGCCATCACGCTTCTTACCGATGGTATCGATCTCATCGATAAAGACGATACACGGGGCCTTTTCCTTGGCCTGCTTAAACAGGTCACGAACCTTTGCAGCGCCGCGACCAACAAACATCTCAACGAACTCAGAGCCCGAAATACTAAAGAACGGAACACCGGCCTCGCCGGCAACAGCCTTGGCAAGCAGGGTCTTACCGGTACCCGGAGGGCCAACAAGGAGAGCACCGCGCGGCAGCTTGGCGCCGATCTCCTCGTAGCGCTGCGGCTTCTCCAGAAAGTCGACGACCTCCTTGAGAGACTCCTTGGCCTCTTCCTGGCCAGCGACGTCCTTAAAGGTCACGCCCACGTCCTTGGAGGCGATCACGCGCGCGCCGGACTTACCCAGTCCGCCGCCGCCAAAACCGCCGCCGCCAAAGTTCATCGACGGGCCGTCGTCACCCATGGCCTTCTTCATGCGGCGGTTGAGCCACCAACCGATGAGGAAGAAAATCGCCATGGGAAGAATGAGCGTAAGCAGGTAGTAGGTCATCAAACCCGAGTTTTTATCGGGAACGACCGACTCCAGCGAAGCGCCAGACTCAAGCACGCGATCGGTAAAGCCCGCATCGTTCGGCACACCGGTCGTCTTATAGGCGATGTTCTCGTCCTCGCCCTTCTTGGTGTAATAAATCGAGTAATCGTCCGTGTTGTACTCGACCTTGTCGACACTCTTCTTATCGAGCGCTTTGACAAACGTCGAGTAATCGGTCTTCGTAATCTGCTGCGTGTGACCGATGTTAGGGAACAGAACGGTCGAGAGCACGAGGTAGACGACGAAGGCGATGAGCACGTAGAGAATCATATTCCGTCTACGTTTGTTGTCATCCATCTCCATCTGCTTGAACTCCATCTACTGGGGTTGATAATGCTAACTAGAATACCCAACCCGGCCGGCGATAAACCGACGCCGGGCACGAAAGGACATAGATGGCATCACTGGAAGTCGGCAAGGTTCAGATTTATACGGGCAACTGATCGCGATGAAACCCGACACCACAGAGCTCATACTGACCGGCCGCGGCCTGCTGCCCCTCGCTGACCTCGCCGACCTGGTCACCGAAATGCGCCCCGTCAAACACTACTTCGACGAAGGACTCCTAGCCCGCCAAGGCATCGAATACTAATTGATCCGAAGGGGACGAAGAGAAACGGATCGTCGACATCACGACGGAGAGCAATGATCCGTTTTCCTCCACCCCAAGGGATCATTAGGCGGTGGCGCGGCCTAGCCAGTTGCCGCTGTGATGGTAGACGGTGAACATCGTGGCGGTGATTACCCAGGTTACGGGGTAGACCAGCAGCAGATGCTCGAGCGAGGGGTCGAGCGGCATAATCGCGAACACCCATGCCACGCGGAGCACGACCGTGCCGAATATCGTGAGCATCATAGGCTGCAAGCTCACGCCGGCGCCGCGGATGGAACCCGACGCGTTTTCGATAATCGAGAAGATCGCGTAGAACGGCGCGATGAAATGAAGAATCGTCGTGGTATAGGCCGAAATCGCGGCATCGTCGATAAACAAACGCGACAACGGACCCGAGAACACCAGCAGCACGGCAGACAGGCCACCAATGAGCATAAACGACAGCACGAGCGACGTGTGGTATCCCTTTCGCATGCGATCGTAATTGCGCGCACCAAAGTTCTGCGCCGAGAACGTAGTGATCGACACGCCGAGCGCCTCGGTCACCATCCAGATAATGCCGTCCAGGCGGCCGGAAAGACCCCAAGCGGTCGTGACATCGGCACCAAACGAATTGACCGACACCTGAATCAAAACGTTCGAGATCGAATACGCCGCAGACTGAACGCCCAGCGGCAAGCCGCACGAAAGCATGCTCTTGCAGATACCGGGGTCAATACCGAGCTTGGATAGCGACAACCGCCACGCCCCCGGAGCGCGCATCATGCGGATCACAATCATCGTGGCATTGGTGCAGATAGTCAGCGCCACCGCGATGCCGCAGCCCAGAGCCTCCATATGAAGCACGGCGACAAAAAGAATGTCGAATGCCACATTGACGAAGCAGCCGGAGGCAATAATGACCGCCGGACCACGCGTATCGCCCACGGCGCGCAACAGCGCAGTCCCCATATTGAGCAGCAGCGCCGCAAACATGGCGGCAAAGTAGCAACGGGCATATGCCACGCCCTCGGCCAGCAGCTCATGCGGTGTATTCATCAACACAAGCATCGGCTCGACAAACACCATGGCCAGAATGGAAATGACAATGCCGCCCACCAGTGCGAGCGTCATGGCCGTATGGACCGATCGGCTCAGGCGCTCGTCATCGTGCTGACCAAAAAACTGACCGGTAATAACGGCACATCCAGCACCAACACCGACGCAAAAACCGATGCAGAGCTCCGTAAGCACCATCGTGGCCTGAATGCCACCCAGCGCGAGCTTGCCGCCAAACTGACCGACGATATAGGTACCGATAAGCGTGTATGCCTGCTGAAAGAACGAACTAAAGAAGATGGGGACGCACAGCGACAGCAGCTGCTGCCAAATAACGCCCTGAGTTACATCGATAGCCGTAGATTTCTTAGCCACACGCCCTCCCCACTAGCGCACGTCATACAACAAAACGGAAATTTAAGACCAAAGCCAATACCAGCTTAGCACCGACCGATATCGGCCGAAACGCCACAAACCAGAGCCCGGTGCAAAATATCTGCCTAGTGATACAAACCCGGCTGGTAGTGGTACTCGTTGCTCACATGCGGGCACAGCTGCCAAAAGGCGACAGCACTTGCCGCGGCCACGTTGAGCGAATCGACCCCATGCGCCATCGGAATACGCACGGCGCGATCACAGCCTGCAATGGTCTTGGCGCCCAAGCCAGCACCCTCGGTGCCCATAAAGATTGCCAGGCGGTCAATCTCCTGCAGCGCGGGATCGTCCAACGACACCGAATCATCCGTCAACGCCATGGCGGAACACGAAAAGCCGGCATCGTGCAGCGCCGCCAGCCCATCATGCGGCCATACGCGCGCCTCACTGCCAATACGCGTCCACGGCACCTGAAACACGGTGCCCATGCTCACGCGGGCCGAGCGACGATACAGCGGGTCACAGCACGTAGGACTCACCAAAATGCCATCGACGTTCAGCGCAGCCGCCGAGCGGAAAATCGCGCCGACGTTGGTGTGGTCGACAATGCCCTCGAGCACGCACACGCGCACCGGGCGCTCCCCCGCCGCCTCGACGACGCCGCCCAAGAACTCGGCTACCGGAATCTGACGCGGGCGACGGAACGCCGCGAGCGCACCGCGCGTCACGTTAAAGCCCGTCAGGTGCTCCATAAGCTCCATCGAGGCCACGAACACGGGAACCGGGCCCGCACCTTCGCGTACCGCCAGGCGCTCAAACAGCGGCATCATCTGGTCGAGCCAGCGTTCGCCCAAAAGAAAGCTCACCGGCTCGTATCCGGCGCGCACTGCACGCTCGATGACCTTGGCACTCTCGGCGATAAAGATGCCCTTCTGCGGCTCCAGCACGCAGCGAAGCTCACGCTCGGTCAGTCGCACGTAGGCATCGAGCCGCTCGTCCTCGAGCGAATCGATTCGCAGCACCTCAACGGCATCAGTCATAGCAGCCTGCCCGCACCTTTCTTTACAGCACCTATACAAATATCGGGGCAACGCCATGCGCTGCCCCGCCACTCATTCCAACCCGATAATACCGAAGGGATAATCGGGTTTACGCATCAACGCGACGATACGTCACGAACTCATATTTGAGGCCCTCATCGCCCTCTCCGGCAGCGACAACCGCCGATTCGCTGGCCCGCGCAATCACCCACGCGGGATCGGCGTCCAAGTCGGGAAAGTACGTGTCCACGGGATGGACGCAGTGGTCATGAGTGACCTCGGCCTCCACGCAGTACGGCAAAAACTGCCGATAGACATCGCCGCCACCGATCACCCAGGCAACGAGCTCATCGGCAACCGCAGCGAGCGCTTCGTCAACGCTATGCACCACGTCGACGCCCTCGCGGGTAAAGCCCATATCGCGCGTAAGCACGATATTGCGGCGGTTCTTGAGAGGACGCCCGCCGGGAAAACTCAGCAGCGTCTTGCGCCCCATAATAACCGGGCAACCTTTGGTGCACGCCACAAAATGGCGCATGTCGGCGCGATTGGACACCACCATATCGCCCTCGCAGCCAATACCCCAGTCGTCGCACACGGCGACAATGGCAGAAAGCTTACACGTCATGCCCGCCACCTACACCGCGATGGGAATGTTCTTGACCTGCGGACCGTGCTCATAGCCCTCGACGATCAGGTCATCGGTCGTAAACGCATAGAAGTCATGCACATCGGGGTTAAGCGTTACCTTAGGCGCAGCAAACTGCGGACGCTCGATAAGTTCGCGGACGATATCGACATGACGGTCGTAAATATGGGCATCGGCGATCACATGCAGCAGCTCGCCGGGAATCATATCGACCGACTGCGCGACCATCATCAGCAAAATGGCGTACTGGCACACGTTCCAGTTGTTCGCGGCCAAAATGTCCTGGCTGCGCTGGTTGAGAATCATGTTGAGCGTCGGCTTATCGTCCTGAGGACGCTGCGTCACGTTATAGGTCACGCTATAGGCGCACGGATAAAGGTGCATCTCGGACAGATCGCTAAACACGTACGTATTGGTCATAATGCGGCGACTATACGGCGTGTGCTTAAGGTCGTACAGCACACGGTCCATCTGGTCGAAGTCGCCCTCGGCGTAATGGCTCTTCTGACCAATCTGATAGCCGTAGGCTTTACCGATGGAGCCGGTCTCATCGGCCCACTCATCCCAGATATGGCTGTTGAGATCATGCACGTTATTGGACTTCTTTTGATAGATCCACAGGATCTCGTCCATGGCAGACTTAAGCGCCGTACGACGCAGGGTGAGCGCGGGAAACTCCTCGCGCAGATCATAGCGCGCCGTGACACCAAAGTATTTAATGGTATAGGCAGGGGTGCCGTCCTCCCACACCGGACGGACCTTTTGGCCCTCGGTGGTGGTGCCATGGTCCAAGATATCGCGGCACATGGTTACAAACTGCTGATCAGCTTTGCTCATTGACCCTCCTGTCAGTCGCCTATAAGCGAGATTTATTGTAGCCCAGGCGCGCGAGTGTCGAATTGGACACTTCGTCCGGCACACGCAATGCACGGCAGCGCGGCTCCGCATGCGGCAACGAGGCATCTTAGCCTTTTTCTGACATATGCCAGAAATGCCTTGCGCCTAACGACTAACGCGTTATCCTATTGTTGACATATGTCAGATATGGAGTGTGCATGGCAGGAAGACGCGAAAAACTGCGCCGCGTCGGAATCATCCCCGAATACCGCGGCTTTACCCCCGATGGCCTGGCCAGCGGTGATGCCATCGACATGACCGTCGACGAGCTTGAGGTGCTGCGCCTGTGCGACCTGGAAGGTCTCAACCAAGAGGCGGTCGCCCAGCAGATGGGCATCGCCCGCGCAACGGTGGCGGCCATTTGCAACCGCGCGCATCGCAAGGTGGCCGATGCGCTGGTCAACGGACGAGCGCTCGTCATCGAGGGCGGCAATATCGCGTACTCCCCCATCGCCACGACGACGGCCGCATGGCCAGCAAAGGAGGTCGGCACCATGAGGGTGGCAACGACGTACGACAACGGCAACATCTTTATGCACTTTGGCCGCAGCGAGCAGTTCAAGATCTACGACATCCAGGATGGCAAGGTGCTCAACGAGCAGGTCGTAGGCACCGGTGGCACCGGCCACGGCGCCTTGGCGGGCCTGCTTGCCAACGGTGGCGTTGACACGCTCATTTGCGGCGGTATCGGCGGCGGCGCTATCAACGCGCTTGCCCAAGCCGGTATCACGGTCTATGCGGGCGCCCAGGGCAGCTGCGATGCCTGCGTCGAGGCCCTCATTGCCGGCACGCTCGCACAGACCGGCGAGGCCACCTGTGGCTGCCACGGCCACGACCACGACCACGAGCACATCCAAGAGCACGGCGGATCCTGCGGTTGCCACGGCCATCAAGAGAACGAGGGCCACGAGGGCTGCGGCTGCCACTAACAGCAGGCAATCGATGCCATCACGCGTCTGCTCACACAACATATAACGCACCAACGGCGAAGGCCGCCTGGAATACCATCCAGGCGGCCTTCGCCATACACGACTCAACTAGTCGTTACTTCTTGTTGCGCATCTGCGCTTCCATCTGGCGCAGCAGGTCCATATCGGACTTGGGGCCGCCCGTTCCCAGGCCGCCCATGCCGCCCAGCCCCATGGCATCCAGACCGGGAATATTGGGCATGCGCATCTTTTTGCCCTTCTTACCCTTCTTGCCCTTCTTGCCGCCGGCCTGTGCCTGATTGGCCATCGTGCGCATGCGGCCCATCATCTTGTTCATCTCGCCCCACTGCTTCATAAGGCTATTGACCTCGGTGGGGGTCACGCCGGCGCCCTTGGCGATACGCGCGCGGCGCTGGCCGTTGATGATGGAGGGGCGAAGGCGCTCCTCCTTGGTCATCGACATGATGATGGCCTCGTTCTTGTCGAAGATGCCCTCGTCCAGGTTGCCGCCCATCTGGTTGAGCGCGCGCTGGCCGCCGGGAAGCATGCCCAGGATGCCCTTCATGCCGCCCATCTTCTTGACGGCCTTCATCTGGTCGAGCATGTCGTTCATGGTAAAGCCCTCGCGCAGCATACGCTCGGCAGCCTCGAGCTGCTCGGCGTCGGCCGCCTCCTGGGCCTTCTCGATGATGCCGACAACATCGCCCATGCCCAAGATTCGCTTGGCCATACGATCGGGATAGAACGGCTCCAGCGAATCGGGCTTCTCGCCCATGCTCACGAACTTGATAGGCTTGCCGGTCACCTGGCGCACGGAAAGCGCGCCGCCGCCACGGGCGTCGCCGTCGAGCTTGGAGATGATCACGCCGTCAAAGTCGGTGCGCTCAGCGAAGGTCGAGACGACGTTGACGATATCCTGGCCGGTCATGGCATCGACGACCATCAGCACCTGATCGGGCTTGACGGCCTTCTTGATGTCCACGGCCTCCTGCATCATCTGCTCGTCGATCTGCAAACGACCGGCGGTATCGACGATGACCACGTCGCGCAGGTGGTCAACGGCCTCCTGGATGGCGCCCTTGGCGATGTCAACCGGGTGCTCGCCATCGCCACGGAAGACCGGCACGCCGATCTCTCCGCCAAGCGTGGCCAGCTGGTCGGCAGCGGCGGGACGGTAGACGTCGCACGCGGCGAGCAGCGGCGAGCGGCCCTGCTTCTTGAGCAGGTAGGCCAGCTTTACGGCCGCCGTGGTCTTACCGGAGCCCTGCAGGCCCACGAGCATGATGACATTGGGAATGCGGTTACTAAAGACGAGCTTGCTCTCTGTGGAGCCGAGCATCTCGGTGAGCTCGTCGAGCACGATCTTGACGACGTTTTGCGCCGGCGACAGCGACTCCATGACCTCTGCGGTCATGCAGCGCTCCTTGGTCTTGGCGACGAACTCCTTGACGACCTTAAAGTTGACGTCGGCCTCGAGCAGCGCCATGCGAATGTCGCGCATAGCCGAGGTGATATCGGCCTCGGTCAGCTTGCCCTTACCGCGCAGGCGGTCAAATGTGTCGTTGAGGCGATCGCTCAGGGAATCAAACACTAGTCACTCCTTAATTGGACTCGCCCACCAGGGCGCGGCAGAAATCTTTGGCATTGAACTCCTGCAGGTCATCGACCTGCTCGCCCACGCCCACGCGCAGGATCGGGAGCTTGAGCTTCTCGGCCACGGCCATGGCGATACCGCCCTTAGCCGTGCCGTCGAGCTTAGTCATGATAATACCGTCCAGGCCCAGTGCCTCGTTAAACTCGAGCGCCTGGTTCAGACCGTTTTGGCCTGTCGCGGCATCGATTACGAGGACGACCGAGACGGGCATGGGGCCGGCGGCCATATTGGCGGCGCGCTTACGCGTCACGTTGACCACTTTGGCAAGCTCGCGCATGAGCTCAGGGCTCGTGTGCAGACGACCGGCGGTGTCGATAAGCACCAGGTCGCTGCCACGCTTATCGGCCTCGTCGAGCACGTCGTAGCAAACACTTGCCGGATCGGAGCCGCGGTCACGCTTGATGACGGGGACGCCGGCGCGCTGGCCCCACACATCGAGCTGCTCGATGGCGGCGGCGCGGAAGGTGTCGGCCGAACCGATCACCACGTTCTTGCCGCGGGCGGCCATGGCGCTCGCGATCTTGCCGACCGTCGTGGTCTTGCCGGCGCCGTTGATGCCCACAAACAGCACGCAGCTCGGCGTATCGGCGAACGGATCGCGCTCGATGGGCACAAAGTGCTGTTCGAGCTGCTCGGCTAGGGCACGACGGAGCTGCGGGGCGGTCTTGAGGTTCTTCTTGGCCGCGGCATCGCGCAGGTCATCGGAGACCTTGATAGCGACCTCGGCGCCCATGTCACCCATGACGAGGGTGTCCTCCAGGTCCTCCCAAAAATCCTCGTCGACCTCGCCGCCAAAGTAAAAGACCTCGTTGAGGGCATCGCGACTGCGCTCAAGTCCGCGCGAGAGAGCATCGAAGAATCCCATTATGCATTCACGACCTTTCCGGTTTCGCGATCGAGTTTTTGCGAGACGACGCGACTGACGCCGTCGGCTTGCATCGAGACGCCATAGAGAACGTCAGCGTCCTCCATAGTACGGCGCTGGTGCGAGATAACCAAGAGCTGCGTATCGGAACGCAACACATCGAGCGCGCCGATGAGCTTGGACAGGTTGGCGTCATCGAGTGCCGCCTCGACCTCGTCCAGTACATAGAACGGCACCGTGCGCGTGCGGTACACGGCAAAGAGCAGGGCGAGCGCCGTCAGGCTCTTCTCGCCGCCCGACATGAGCATCATCTTGGTGATGCGCTTGCCGCGCGGCTGCGCCACAACCTCGATACCCGTCTCGGCAGGATGCTCGGGATCGGTCATCTCCAGATGAGCCTGACCGCCCGGGAAGAGCATAGCGAAGATCTCGCGGAAGTTCGCGTCGACCTTCTCAAACGTCACCAGGAACGCCTTGCGCATCTTGCGATCAATGGCCACCGTGATCTTGGTGAGCGCCTTGCGCGCACTCTCCAGATCGGCCAACTGCTCCTCGATGTAGTCGGCGCGGCGCTTGAGCTGCTCGTATTCCTCCATGGCAACCTGGTTCACGGGGCCCAGATTGTTAATCTGACGCACGAGCTGGTTGAGCTCGCGCTCGGCGGCGTCGCGGTCGGTGGGAGCAGGAAGCATGAGCGCTTCCTCGAGCACCGTGGTGCCATCGGCGGTAATGGCCTTGATGGCCGCCTCTACCTGCACCTCGAGCTTGCCACGCGCGACCTTGAACTCGTTTTGCGTGGCGGAGGCGGTATCGACTCGCTCCTTAGCGCGGGCAACTTCTGCCTTGGCATCCTCGATGGTCTTCTTGAGCGAGGCCGAGTCCGCCTCCTCGAGTGAAGCCTGATCACGCAGGCGCGCGGCCCAATCCGACGCGCGCTCCAGCAGGGCCGAATAGCGCTCATGCATGGGGTCGACGCGCAGACGCAGCAGCTCGAGTGAGCGCGAGGCCTGGCGTGTTCCGCGGATACGACGGTCGATACCCTCAAGACGATGCTCCAGGTCGGGCACGCGGCCCTTCAGCGAACGCAGGCGTTCGCTCGTCTGGGCTAGGCGAACCTTGGCGTCGGCGAGCTTGCCGGCAGCCTCGGAATCGTCACGGCGAACGCGGTCGAGTTCGTCGTTGGCCTCGGCAATCTGCAAGCCCAGATCGCTTGCCTGCGCACGGGCCTCGTCACGCGAACGGGTGAGCTCGTCCACGCGCGGGCGCGCAGAGCGAACGGCCTCGGAGGCCTGCTCGCGGCGCTTGGAGATGCGCACGCGCTCGACCTCGGCATTGTTGGCGCTTTGCTCCAAGCGGCCGATCTCGGAGAGCAGCGAGCGGCGCTCGCCCTCAAGACGGGCGATCTCGCCGGCGGCATCGCCCTCGGCGGCACGCGCTTCCTCAACGGCTGCATTGGCCTCGACGACCTGATCCGACACATGCTCAAACACGGCAGCCAGATCGGGCTCCAGGCCCTCCAGCTCGCGAATGCGACGCTTGCGCTCCAGAGCACCCGAGGCCTCGCCGGCATCTAGCCCCACACGCACCAGGCCGCCACAGCTTACGCGGGCGCCATCGGGAGTCACGTAGGTCACACCGTCAACGACCGGCGCCGACAGCGCGGCAGCAAGATCGTCCACTACGTAATATCCGCCGAGCAACGCCTCGACGACGGGACCGTAGCCTGCGCGCACGGACAGACGATCAACCAGACGGGTACCGGCAGCGCCCTCAGCGGCGGTAGAGCCGCTCACGCCGCGCGCCACCAGCAGCGCCTCGCCCGAAGCCTTCTTCTGGTCCAGAGCGGCACGACCGGCACGCTCAAGCGCGGACGTATCGTCGAACAGCAGCGCATCGATATCGCCGGCGAGCAATTGCTCAACCAAGCCCTCAAGCTCGCGCGGGGCCTCGAGCACGTCGCCCAGACGACCCGAGACATCATCGCCCAGCGCACCCACCAGACGGCTCACCAGCGGCGAGCTGTCAGCCATGCGGGCATCGAGTTTCTTTTGGCTGGCAAGCTCCGAGCGCACCTCGGATAACTTGTTGCGCGCCTCACTCTCGCGGGCACGCAGGTCCTTCAGGGCCGCGCGTGCCGCCTCGGCGGCCTCACGCGCATCGACCTGAGCCTGGCGCGCTTCCTCAAGAGCGCCCTCAAGCTCCTCGGCGCGGTCGCGACGGCTCTCGAGCGAGGCCGTGACCTCCTCGAGCTGCTCGTCAATCTGCTCCAGGCGCGAGGCATACATGTTGTCCTCGACCTCGGCATTGCTCAAGGAATCCTTCACCTTGGCGAGCTCGAGCGCGGCATTATCGGCCACGCGCTGCACATCGCGTTGCTCGCGCGTGAGTTGCGAAATCTGATTGTCGAGCGCCACGCGACGCTCGTGGAGCTCAGCAGCGGCAGGACCGGCGGCGTCAACGTCCTCCTGGGCCTGCATGTGCGCGCCGGTCACTTCCTCAAGCTGCGCACGCGCGTCCTCGAGCTCCTCGACCACGCGACGACGCTGATGCTCGGAGCTCGAAATCTGCCCGCGCATGTCGGACAGGCGCGACACCATGTTGTGGCCCTTTTCCTCGAGCAGGCGCATGTCGGAGTTAATGCGGCCGACCACGTCTTGCATATGGCGGCGCTGCTCGCCCAGATCGCCCACAAACAGGCCCTTTTCCTCGAGCATAACCTGGAGCTTCTCGAGCTCGCGCTCCTTTTCGCCCAAGCGGTACTGCGCAAGCTCAAGCTCGGCAGCGCCCTCCTTGGAGCGGCTCTCCAGGTCATTCCACTGCGACTGCAGCGAACGCAGCTCGTCGACGGCCAGCATCTGCGTAAGCTCGTTCGCGCGCGAGGACAGCTCTTTGTACTTGCGCGCGCGATCGACCTGACGCTCCAGCGGTCGCAGCTGACGGGCGATCTCCTTATTGATGTCGCGGGCACGCATCAGGTGCTCGTCCATCGACTTAATTTTTTTGAGCGCACGCTCCTTGCGGCGCTTGTGCTTGGAGATGCCGGCGGCCTCCTCGATAAGGGCGCGGCGCTCCTCCGGGCGGCTCTGCAAAATGGCGTCGAGCTTGCCCTGGCTGATGATGGAATGCGTATCCTTGCCCAGGCCCGAATCGTGCAGGATGTCCTGAATGTCCATCAGGCGGCACGGACTCGAGTTGATGAGGTACTCGCTTTCGCCCGAGCGGTACATGCGACGGGTGATGGCGACTTCGTCAAAATCGACAGGCAGCATATGGTCCGAGTTATCGAGCACCAGCGTGACCTCGGCAACACCCACCGGCTTGCGCGCTGACGAGCCCGAGAAGATGACGTCCTCCATGGCCTGGCCGCGCAGCTGCTTGGCGCTCTGCTCGCCCAGGACCCACAGAATCGAGTCAGAGATGTTCGATTTTCCCGAGCCGTTGGGACCGACGATGACGGTCAGGCCCGGCTCAAACGTCATATGGGCGCGGTCGGCAAACGACTTGAACCCTTTGAGCGTGAGGGACTTGAGATACACGGTTCCTCGCTTACACGTGCTTCTTGTTCAGAATCACGCCGTTGGTGGTGTAACCCATGCGGTCGAGCGCTTCGAGCGCGGCGGCTCCCTCGGCTTCCTTCTTTGAGGAGCCGGAGCCGCGACCCTGGCGAATACCATCGATCAAAACCACGGCGGTAAAAGTGGGCGCATGCGCCGGGCCCTCGGAGCCAACGAGCTTGTACGCCGGGGGTTCGTGACCGTCGGCTTGCACGCACTCCTGCAAAAACGACTTGGGGTTCGCAGGATGCTCGGCACGCTCGGAAGCCAAATGCGGCTTAAGCGTACGGTGAATGAACTCTGCCGCGGCATCCCAGCCGGCATCCAGGTACAGCGCGCCCACGAGCGACTCATAGACGTTCTCGAGGGCCGAATGCAGGCCGCGCGCACCGGTACCGGTCTCGGAGGCACCAAAGATGATGATGTCGTCGATGCCCAGCTCGTGGGACACCTCGGACAGCGTAGCGCCCGAGACAAGCGACACCTTCAGGCGCGTGAGCTTGCCCTCGTCAAACTCCGGATAGGACTCAAACAGGGAGCGTGCGACCACAGCGCCCAAAATGGAATCGCCCAAGAACTCAAGACGCTCATAGCTGGCAGAAACCGGCTGGCCCTCGACTGCCGAGGGATGCGTAAGGGCCGCGCGCAGCAGCACCTTATTATTGAACTCATGGCCCAGGATTTCCTGGGCGCGCGTAAGTCGTTCAGACAAAGCCAAGACTTAGGCCTCCCTGGCATTTTCGATCGCGTCGACGGCGTCGGCGACAGAGTTGAGCGAGAGCAGAGTCTCGTCATCGATCTCGAGGTTGAACTCGTCCTCGATAGCCGTAACCAGCTGCAGGCGCTCGAGCGAGTTGGCATCGAGGTCGTCAAAGGAGATCGGAAGAGCGTCGTGTAGGGAAAGAGTGTAGATCTCGGTGGTCGC
>UQMV01000029.1 GCA_900542315.1 uncultured Collinsella sp. | reverse complement strand
GCGACCACCGAGATCTACACTCTTTCCCTACACGACGCTCTTCCGATCTAAGGCCTGCTTGGCGCCCTCGACACGCACGACGGTGAGCGCGTTGACGACAAACTCCTCGAGACCGGTGATCTGCGTAAGGTCCTCGCCCCACATTTGCTCATTGGTGAGCACGTCGTGCACCAGCTCGGCATCGTCTGCACCGGCGTGGGCGGCGTAGAAATCGAGCACGAAGGCATCGTCCTGAGCGGTGTACTCGGTGCCGTCGGCACGGCGCAGGTGCAGGCCATCGCCCTCGCGAGCAACGAGCTCCTGAGTATAGAAGGCAATGAGCGTAGCGAGGCTCGTCGCCAGGCACTTGGGCAGTTTGCCGGTCTCGACAACATAGTCCTTGAGCGTGGGCAGGTCGCGAGCACGCCATTTGGCGGTGGAGTTGAGGCAAATGGAGAGCAGCGCGTGGTCGATAAACGGGTTGTCGAAGCGGTTCTCGACGGCGGCAGCAAAGGCCTTGCAGTCCTCGACGTCCAGGTCGGCGGCAAGCGTCGGGATGACCTCGTCGTAGAGCATGGTGTTCATGAAGCCGCGAACAGTCTCGTCATGCATGCAGTCGCGCACGATATCAAAGCCGGCAACCCAAGAGCCCGGAACAAAGGCGGTATGGGCACCGTTGAGGATGCGGACTTTGCGCTTCTTGTACGGCGTGACATCGGGGGTAACAAAGACGCCCGGCAGGCCGGCCTTTACGAAGGGAAGCTTCTCGGCAAGCGACTCGTCGCCCTGGATACCCCACATCTGGAAGGGCTCGCGCACGGCCAGGAAGGGATCCTCGTAGCCCAGGCGCTCGGCCACGGCAGCGGCCTCCTTGGGGTCCCGGATGCGGCCGGGGACGATAGTGTCGACGAGCGTGGTGCAGACGGTGCAGTCGTTGGCCATCCACTGCGCAAACTCGTCCTCCCAGCCCCAGTCGCTCACGTACTGGTTCATGATGCGCAGCAGCTCCTCACCGTTGTGATCGATGAGCTCGCAGGCGAGCACGATGACGCCCGGCTTGCCGGCGGCCCAGCGGGCGTGAAGGACCTGGGCAAGCTTGGCAGGGAAGCTCGCGGGCGGCATGTCGTCGGCCTTGCAGGACGGGTCGTAGGCGATACCGGCCTCGGTGGTGTTGGAGACGATGATCTCCAGGCTGTCGGAGACGGCGACCTCCATCATGGCGCGATAGTCGTCCTCGCGATACGGGTTGAGGCAGCGGCTGCAGGCGCTGATCACGCGGGACTCGTCAACCGTATTGCCGTTCTCCTTGCCGCGCACCAGCACGGTGTACAGGTCGTCCTGAGCATTGATGCCATCGGCAAAGCCAAAGGCGCCGCTGATGGGCTGCACCATGACAACCTTGCCGTTCCAGCCGGTGGCCTCGTTGCCCATGTCAAAGAAACGGTCGACGAAGGCGCGCAGGAAATTGCCCTCGCCAAACTGTAGAACCTTCTCGGGAGCGTCCTTGGGCAGCAGATAGCCCTTGTAACCGATCTTCTCGAGCGCATCGTAGCTGATGTTCTCCATCTGTGTCTCTCCTTAGATAGCTGTTAGCGTGCAGGCAAAACGGGGGCGCCGTGTGTGGCAACGGCGCTCCCGTGTTCGATATGATTCGATGCAGGCTTATGCCTCGACGGTATCCAGATCAAAGCCAAAGTAGCGGACCGCGTTGTTGTAGCTGATGTCGCGCACGATGGCTCCCAGCAGCTCCATGTCGGCCGGATACTTGCCCTGCTCGACCCACTCGCCGATCACGCCGCACAGCACGCGACGGAAGTACTCGTGACGCGGGTAGGATAGGAAGGAGCGGGAATCGGTAAGCATGCCCACAAAGTTGCCCAGCACGCCCTCGTTAGCCAGAGCCGTGAGCTGCTCGCGCATACCGACCTCGTTGTCGTTGAACCACCAGGCACTGCCGTTCTGGATCTTGCCTGCGGTCGGAGCCTCCTGGAAGCAGCCCATCACGGTATCGATCATGGTGTTGTCGATGGGATTCAAGCTGTACAGGATGGTCTTGGGCAAGCCGCAGGTCTCCTGGATGGAGTTGAGGAAATCGGCGAGCTGGTCGGACGGCGTGTAGTTGGAGATGCAATCGTAGCCGGTGTCGGGACCGAGCTTGGCGAACATAGCGCGGTTGTTGTCACGCTTGCAGCCAAAGTGCAGCTGCATGGCCCAGCCAAGGCGCACGTACTCGCCGGCGACGAACTGCATGAAGGCGGTCTTGTACTTGAGGACCTCGTCCTCGGTAAGCGGCTCGGCGGCAAGGCCCTTTGCAAAGATGGCCTCGATCTCGTCGGCGGTAGCCGGAACGTACATAACGTAGTCGAGTGCGTGGTCGGAAGCGCGGCAGCCCAGCTCGTGGGCGACATCGTAGCGTTTGGAGATGGCGGCCTTCATGCCCTCGAAGTCGCTGACCTCAACGCCGGCAACCTCGGAGAGATGCTTGCAGTAGTCGGCAAACTCCTGGCCACGCTCGATACGCAGGGCGGCATCGGGGCGCATGGCGGGAACGACCTGAACGTCAAAACTGTCGTCTGCGGCAATCTTCTTGTGCCATTCAAAGCTGTCGGCGGGGTCGTCGGTAGTGCAGATCATGCGGACGTTGGACTGCTTGATCAGGTTACGGCAGGTAAAGCTGGCCTCAGCGAGCTTGGCGTTGGCAAGGTCCCAGACCTCCTGAGCGGTTTTGCCGTTTAGGACGCCCTCGTAGCCAAAGTAACGCTTAAGCTCCAGGTGGCTCCACTCAAAGACGGGGTTGCCCACGCAACGGCCCAGGGTCTCGGCCCACTTTTGGAACTTTTCACGGGCGGGGGCGTCGCCGGTAATGAAGCGCTCGTCGACGCCGTTGGCGCGCATCAGTCGCCACTTATAGTGGTCGCCGCCCAGCCAAACCTCGGTGATGTTCTCGAAACGCTTGTCCTCCCAAATCTCCTTGGGAGAAATGTGGCAGTGATAGTCGACAATAGGCATGTTCTCGGCAAAGTTGTGGAACAACTCCTCGCCGGTCTTGGTGCTCAGCAGGAAATCCTGATCGTCCATAAAGTTTTTCATCAAACAGCCCCTTTGTTGGCAAGGCGGGCGCACGGCGCGCTCGTCATCCTTTAGGTGAACGTTCACTATACTAATCCATTGCAACGTAAAAGGTGAACGTTCACCTAACCACCATGGGGTGAACGGTCGGTTTTGTCCGTTTAACGGTTGTCGGAGCTGTGACTTGCATGTATTGCGGACCGGTTGGCGTCCCCGAACACCGAACTTGAGCGCTTTTGCTCAGGTGGGTCATGTTCCGACGTGCATTTTTGGGAGTATTCAGCATCGAAGCGCGCCGCGCGCCGTCCTCGGCGCCCCGTTTGGTGCGCATATTGCGTCCGATCGGCATAAAAAGTGCCGCCGACGGCGAAATACGCCACCGGCGGCACTTAAAACAGTCGTTCTGCGCCTCATTCAGGGCATGCCAATGCTGAATACTCCCAAAAATGCACGTCGCAAGAGGGGGTACCTGCCCGATCGACTAAATTCCCGCAAGTTCGCAGTAGCGATCGACATTGCTGGCAAATACCATCTCGACGGCGCCCTTCTGGACGGGCACCGTCGGTGTCCTTCCCCACAGCAGATAATCGCCCAGCGTCTTAGCGCCGCGATACGCCAGGCTCGTCGGGTCCTTATAGACAATATTGGTAAAGATACCGCGGCGCAAGGCCAGGGCGCTTTCGGGAAACAGGTCGTTGCCGATCACCATAACCTGACCGGCCTTGCCACTCGAGACAAGCGCATCGGCAACCACTTCGGAACCAACAGCAAAAACGCTACAAATGAGCTCAGGGGCGTCCGGCGCACTCAAGCGCTTTTCGAGCTCATGCTTGAGCTGTTTGACTTGCGCATGAGCGCCGGTAAGGTCCTCGACCTGCCAAGGAACATCATGCTCGCGCAGGTACGTATGGAAGGCGCGAGCGGTCAGATAGTGTGAATCGGTATAGGGGTCGCCCGCTAGCAGGAGCACACGGGCATCGACACCAGCGGCGTGAACCAAGTTGACCGCCTGCTCGGCCATCAGGCTGCCCGCCGTTGAATAATCAGCCAGACTGGCGCCCAGACGGTCGAGGTGCGGACGGTCGCCGTCGACGAGCTCGATCGTCACGCCCGCCTCGGCAATCTGCCCCAAAAGCTCAGTTGCACGATCGTCGCCCGGCGCATAGGCAAGCAAGCCATCAATCTTCTCGCCCACCTGCAAACGCTCGTCGATTTGCTCGAGCGCATCAGCGTAGCCGCCCACGCCAAATTCAACACGCTCAACCGTAATGCCCTGGTCGATGACCTCCTGCTCAAAGCGATTGCAGCCCTCCCACAGGTAACGGAAAAAGTACGCTCCCTCGCGCGATGCGCGGGGCAGGCAAAACACCAGATTGATATCCTTGCGGCGCAGGCTTGAGGCACTTGTGTTGCGGTGATAGCCCATAGCCTCGGCCTTGGCGTTCACCTTGGCGCGCACGGATTCGCTCACGCCGGCCTTTCCCGTCAGGGCCTTGTGCACGGTATTGATGGAAACGCCAAGCTCGGCGGCTATGTCCTTCATGGTTACACGAGCGCTCATGGGATTACTCCGTTATAAATAAGTTGCCAATTTACAGTTCAGTTAACGATACCCCAAAATCACTCTTCAACTCGCCGCGCTCGCCCCCAAATGTGCAAAGCGCCTCGCGAACGGATGCTCGCGAGGCGCTTGGATGCCTAGACCTTATTTAATACCGCGGCTCAAATCTTCGGCGATTTTGTCTACGCCCTTAAGTGCGGCGCACGTCTTTTTGTTGGAGCAATGCCCCGTGCAAACGCCGCCCTGAGCGCAGTCGGCACAGGTGCCCTTGCGGTAGATGCGCACGCATACCGCGACAAACGCAATACCGATAACAGCCAGTACAACAATATCGATAGGTGCCATAGCAAGCCTCCTCTAGTTAACCATCACTTACTTTACCCCATTCTCCACCTACCAAATAGGGACGGTTTATTTTGGTCGGTTTTATCTGCGCAAACGCCATATCTCCCCCACCAAAAAGCCCGAGTGTCGCTGGGACACCCGGGCTCGTGGAAAGGGGTTAATCCTTATTCGGACTTAAGCGGAAACTGCGGCGGAAGCAGTGTTGGTCTCGTCCTCGTCGGTCCATGCATGCTTGGGCATGGGACGGAAGATCTGGAAGAGCATCGCAACCAGCAGCACGATGGCCACAATCGTCCAGATACCAAACTGTCCAAGAACAAGCAAGTTGTAGAACTGGTTGATGAACAGGCCGATCACCCAAGCGAAGGCGCACTCGTAACCGATGGCGATCGCAGTCCACTTGCCGGAATCCATCTGGTTGCGGATGGTGCCAATGGCGGCAAAGCACGGAGCGCACAGCAGGTTGAAGGCGCCGAAGGCAACGCAAGCGCCCATGGTGGGGAACATGCCGGCAAACGCGGTCCACAGGCTCGGGTCGGTCTCGCCCGCGTCGGCGACGGACAGCAGCGAGCCGGCGGTGGCGACGACGTTCTCCTTGGCGACGAGGCCAGAGACAGTCAGCGCGGTGGCCTGCCAGGTGCTAAAGCCGAGCGGGGCGAAGATCCAAGCGACCAGGTTGCCCAGCATGGCAAGCACGGAGTAGTCCATAAACTCCTCGGGGATGCCGTCCATCGCAGGCAGGAAGCCAAACGCGCCGTTGTAGCTACCAAAGTTGGAGAGGAACCAAACCACGACGGTGGATGCGAAGATGACCGTGCCGGCCTTCTTGATAAAGGCCCAGCAGCGCTCCCACACATGCAGCGCCCAGGAACGGATCGCCGGGAAGTGGTAGGCGGGAAGCTCCATAACGAACGGCGTCGGGCGACCGGCGAAGAGCTTGGTCTTCTTGAGCATGAGGCCCGAGGCGATGACGGCAAAGACGCCCAGGAAGTAGAAGAGCGGGCTGATCCACGCAGCGGTGGTGGAAGAGTCGCCGATGATGGAACCCATGAGCAGGGCGATGATCGGCAGTTTGGCACCACAGGGAATAAACGTGGTGGTCATGACCGTCATGCGGCGGTCCTTCTCGTTCTCGATGGTCTTGGTGGCCATGACGCCGGGGACGCCGCAGCCCGAGGACACGAGCATGGGGATGAACGACTTACCGGACAGGCCAAAGCGGCGGAACACGCGGTCCATGATAAAGGCGACGCGGGCCATGTAGCCGCAGTCCTCCAGGAAGGACAGCATCACGAACAGCAGGAACATCTGCGGCACAAAGCCGAAGATGGCGCCCAGGCCGCCAACGATACCGTCACAGACCAGCGAATCGACCAGGCCACCGTCCTCGGTGCCACCCGCCACGAGGGCGTCGTGCACCATGGTGGTGATACCCGGGACATAGGGGCCGTACTGTGCCGGGTCGACCGAGTCGGCGTCGTCACCCGCGGCCTCGACAGCCTCATCGTAAGCATCGCGGCCCTGACCGAGCACATACCAACCGTCGGTGCCAAAGAGCTGATCGTTGGTGAAGTCGGTCACCGTTCCGCCCAGGGAGGAAACGGCGATGTAGTACACGCAGAACATGATGACCACAAAGATCGGCAGGCCCAGGATACGGTTGGTAACCACACGGTCGATCTTCTCGGAGGTGCTCATCTTGGCCGGGGCCTTGGTGAGGCACTCGTCGATGATGTGTGCGATCACGCCGTAGCGCTCACCGGTGATGATGGACTCGGCGTCATCGTCGCAGTCCTGCTCGCACTGAGCGACCAGCTGCTCCACGCGAGCGGCCTTCTCCTTGGTGAGGTTGATGAGTTTGCAGGCGTCTGCATCACGCTCGAACAGCTTGACGGCGTAATAGCGGCGCTTGTTAGCGGGAACGCTCGCCGGCAGATTGTTTTCGATGTGGTCAAGAACGTCCTCGATGGAGGAATCGAACTTGTGCTCCGGCACCTGGCCCTTGGAAGCAGCGGACTTCTTAACCTGCTCGAAGAGCTCCTTGATGCCCTTGTTCTTAAGAGCGGAGATCATCATGACCGGGCAGCCGAGCTTCTTGGAAAGCTTGTCGGTGTCGATCTTGTCGCCATTCTTCTCGACCAGGTCGGCCATGTTGAGGGCAACGACCACGGGTAGGCCGGTCTCGATGACCTGAAGTGCCAGGTACAGGTTGCGCTCGAGGTTGGTGGCGTCGACAACCTGGACAACGACATCGGGCTCGCCACTCATGAGGTAGTCGCGCGAGCACTGCTCCTCGGGGCTGTAGGGGGAAAGCGAGTAGATACCGGGGAGGTCCGTGATGGTGACGTTCTTGTCACTCAGGAGCTTGGCTTCCTTTTTCTCAACCGTAACACCAGGCCAGTTGCCAACATAACCGTTGGCGCCGGTGATTAGGTTGAAAAGCGTGGTCTTGCCGCAGTTGGGGTTACCCGCCAGCGCGACATGGATCTGAGAATCCGCCATTCAATCCTTCTTCCTTGTGTGCCCGCGCTGCTTTCTCCGCGCAGGCCGAATATGTGCATCAAAAGTGCTGGATAAGTTAGAAAAAACTAACTCTATCTGCGGAAATAACCGCCTAAAGGCCCACTACTGAACCTCGACGACGGCAGCCTCCTCCTTGCGGATGGAAAGCTCGTAGCCGCGTACGTTGATCTCGACCGGATCACCGAGCGGTGCAACCTTCACGACCTTAAACGAAGTGCCCTTGATGAGGCCCAGGTCCATAAGGTGGCGACGGAGCGCGCCCTCGCCGTGAAGCTTGACGATGGTAGAGCTCTCGCCCACCTTAACGTCACCCAACGTCTTCATTCTCTTGTCCCCCTTTCAGTTTTATTGCGATATGCCGTCGCTAACCGACGGTCATTATGTGCATGGCAACTTTGGAATCGATTCCAAAGCGAGCGCCGAGCACCGTGACGATGATGTTGGCGCCACTCGAACTCACCACGTGAACCTCGTTGCCCTCGACAAAGCCGAGGTCCTTGAGGTGGTGCTTCATATCCTCGTTGCCCTTTACACGGGACACGTGCACCGTTTCGCCTGCTTTCACCATCGAAAGCGGCATGGCCGGCATCTGCGGTCCGCTAGACATGACTTGGCTCCTAACATCGGTACGTCTACCACATCGACGCAGCAAAAGTTAACCACATCTATGTTCGCCTTAGTAAACTAGCACGTGGTTAACTTTTTGGAAAGGGTCCCCATTCAGATTTCGAAAAAGTTTCCTATATGAAACAAAAAGAGGCGCCGCAAAGACCATCTCTTTGCGGCGCCTCTTGATACCAATGAATGTAACAAAGGGACTGTCCCCTTGCCATACTGTTGCGGTTAAAGTGAGAGGTTTCTGATCGACGTTACGCAGGAAGCCTCGTCTACGCCCGAAACGCGGAAGATGATGTCCTCGCCGCAGTCGCCATAGAGAGCCATGAGGCCCATAACGTCGCGGCCATCGACATGGCGATCACCAATCGAAACCGACACGTCGCTACGGTGCTTGGCGATGATGTCGTAGAGCAGCGCGACCGGGCGGGCATGCAGTCCCAACGGATCTTTAATCGTCTTCGTGAACTCGACCATATCCCCTCCCACGACATCGCACATTCGGCCGGCAAACCCAGCCACGTGGTAGCTATTGTACCGTTAGATGCTTGTCGAGAGCTCCTCTGAACACCTCGTGGGCAAAAAGTGGCAAATATGAGTACTGTCACCAATTTAGTAGCAGCAAAATCGAGAGCAAATTGCCTACTTTGAGCGATTCGAAGAGGTTGAAAGCCGTCAAATGCCCTTTAAAGGGGGTTAGATAAATTGATTTTGCGTCCATTTTTGTTCAAAACCGGCCGATAGATATGGCACTCATTTTGCAGCAGTACTCATATTTGGCATTTTTTGCCCACAGGGTCCAAAACCATGCCCCAAAACACAAAAGGAGGGGCCTCGTAAGGCCCCTCCTTAGGAAAGGGAATCGATTTATTCCACAGCCGTAGATTAATCCTAGCCGCTACTCCATCATGTCGAGAACGGAGGGGCGCAGCTCGCTCTCGGCGGCCTCGGGATCGGTCTCGCGCAGACGGTTGATGTAGCGGTTGTACCACATCACGGCAAGGCCCAGGAAGACAACCACACCGCCAACGTTGTAGACCAGCGTCAGCCACAGCGGCTGATCGAGCGGAATGGTGCCGCAGATAAGCACGAAGCAGAAGACCACAAGCAGGAATGCGGCAACGACCAGGCCAAAGCTGCGCGAGCCCATGCGGAAGCCACGGGGAGCAGCGTCGAAGTTCTTGCGCAGCATAAAGTAGGCAAGCAGGATCAGCAGCGGCGGGAGCAGAGCGGTGGCAGCCGTCATGTTGGTGACGATCATGAGCAGGTCGTCGAGGTTACCGGAGCCCAGGGCCGGGATGATCAGGATGGGGACGACGATGGCGAACTGCAGCCAGGCAGCGCGGGCAGGAATGCCGTGCTCGTTGAGCTCGACGATCTTGCTACCAAAGACGCCCTTGGGGATCTCGGTGAAGAAGACCTTGATGGGAGCGGAGGTCCACATCATGAGGGAACCCAGCGTAGCGGCGAGAAGGATCAAGCCGATGACGCGCGTGGACACTTCCATAGGAATGCCAAAGTGGGCAAAGACAGCGCCGAACACGTCGAAGATGCCGGTGGAGATGGCAACGCCGCCCTCGAGGATGAACAGGTTAACCAGCAGCGAAGCGCCTGCATACAGAAGGCCGATGGTCAGGCCGGCGATAACGACGGTGCGCACGAAAGCCTTGACGCCACCCTTAAGGTCGTTAAGGAACACGCCGACAGACTCAGCGCCGCCAACGCCCTGGATGATCCAGGCAAGCGTACCGAAGAAGCCCCACATAGTAGCGAAGTTGCTCATGTCGGGAGCCATGTTGGCGGGAGTAGGAGCCGTAGCGAACTCGACGCCGCCAAGGGCAGCAGCCAGGGACAGCAGGATGAACACGGCAGTCAGGCCGAGAGCCGCGGTCGAACCGAAGGAGGAAATGGAGCCAATCCACTTAGCGCCCTTGGTCGAAACCCACGTGGCGATAGCAAAGACGACGATCTCGATAATGGTGATCCACAGCTGCGAAAGCTCGGCATTGGCACCAAAGAACACGTAGCTCGCGTAGATGATGACATTGGGCAGTACGGACGCAAAGTAGAACAGGTTAACGAACCAGTAGCTAAATGCCGTCAGGAACGCCCAGCGACCACCCATCGAGGTCTTAACCCATGCGTACACGCCGGACTCGGAGTCTTTGTTAAGGCCGACGAACTCGGCGGTAACCAGGGTATAGGGGACAAAGTACAAAAGCGTGGCGAAGAAGAACGACGGCGCAGCTGCCAAGCCGATGGCCGCGTTGTTGTTGATGATGTTCTTGATACCGAACACGGCGGCGACCGTCATGCCCAGCAGAGCGAACGAACCGATCGTTCCTCGTTTTTCAGAGCTCATAAGCCCTCCCAATCATCTATTAAATGTCATCTAAACCCGTCCGAGCTGCAAGTGCAAACACGGACGGCGCACCTGCTAAGGGGAATGGGGAAAAGGGAGTCAACAAAGCCATCCCCCTTAACGGCGCGAAGCAAACGTCCAGGCGGACGAATACTACTTGTTGGGGAAGGAATAACCTTCGACCGTCACGTGCAATACCACGACGCGGGAATCCGCGGCATCGGCCACGACACGGTAGGCCTCGTCAATTTCGGCGACGGCAACGCCGCCGGCGGGAATCGTCACGGTCTCCCCCGCACCCTCAAAGCGCTCGCGATCATCGATATCGCTGTAAGCGCGGGTGCAGGTGAGGCCTGCCTTGGGGGCAACCTCGACGGTCAGGTCGCCGTCGAGCGGAGCGAGCACGGCATGGTAGCGACGGTGACCGACCAGGTCGGCGTTTGCGGCCTCGCGGGCATAGACCCACCAGTACACCAGCGAGTCGCCGATAGAGTACGCCACGTCGTGCTGCAGGTCGGCAACGCCATCGAGCGCCTGGCCGGTGCGCATCCACTTCTTGACGGACTTCATCTGGGCGTCGAAATCGGCGCGCGAGTTAAAGACATGCATGGCTTATGCCTCCTTAATGGGTGCCAGCGCCTGAGCCAGATCGGCAGACGTCAGCGGTCGCAGGGACACCTCAAAGCTGAAGCTCTCAAAACGGGTGCGGTAGGAATCGAGCACCTCGGAACCCCAAGAGTTCGAACCAAGGCCGAGCAGCTGGTCGTTGATGTTGACCGTGACCGTGCCGCCCTTGACAAGGTCGTAGACGTGCTTGGCGTTATCGATGGCCTCGCAGCTATAGGGCCATGCCGAGAACGAGAACGGGTTGGAGGCGGCGTCAGCCGGACGAGTCACCAGCACGCCGTCACCGTGGCTAGAGCGCAGGGCGACCCAACGGGTACCCTCGCGGTTGGCGCAGTCCTGAGGCATAACGTAGGGCGTGAACATGTCGTCGACCGTGGTGCGGTAATGACCGACCGGGTTGGCGCGCAGCGAGTCCGGATAGTTCTCGCCCGGACCGTGGCCATACCACTCGACGGCACGATCGCAACCGGGGACTTCGAAGGAGATGCCGATGCGCGGGATGATATCCGAGTAATCGCCATAGGGCTCGCCGGAAACCTTGAGGTCGACACGACCGCTCGGAAGCACGGTGTAGACGAGCTCGACGCGCATGCCGAACGCGCGGACGGGAGGAGCGATACGCTGGCTCACGGTCACGACGACCGCATTGCCATCCTGCTTCCAAGAAAGCTTGCGAGTAGACGTCTGCATCACATCGATGAAGTTGTCCTTCCACAGGGAGTCATACTCCTGCGCATGGTTATCGACGAGCGGATGCCAAAAACCAACCTGGGGACCAGAGGCCATGACGTCGCGGCCGGATGTCTTCCACTCGCTCACGGTACCGTTTACCTTGCTGAAGGTCAGCTCGCCGTTGAGGGAGTGAATGCGAATCTCCTGCTCGGTCTCCTCGACCGTAAGCTCAGGACGAGCGGGGGCAGCGATGGCCGGCGCCGGATGGTTTGCGATGGCAAACTGGCTTGCGCCCAGTTGGAACATCGGCTCGCACCAGACGTGAGCGGCCATGGTGTAGGCGCGCACAGTCAGCAGGGTCTCGCCTACCGCGGCCTCGTGAATCACCAGCGGAAGCTGGACGGACTCACCGGGGGCAACCGCACCGGGCATGAGCGTCTTGCGGCAGACCACGTCGCCGTCCACCAGGGTCTCCGCCGACAGGCAAACATCCTCGAGGGTGGTAAACCAACGCTTGTTGGTGACAGTCAGCTCGCCCGCCTCGGCGTCATAAGCCATGCGAACCGGGCAGATGACCTGACCATACTCAGTGAGGCCCGGGCTCGGCTGCTGCCAAGGGAACACCATGCCATCGATGCAGAAGTTGCTGTTGTTGGGGTAATCGCCGTTGTCGCCACCGTACATATCGTAGGCAACGCCGTCCTCGGTCACAGCAGCCAAACCGTGGTCGCACCATTCCCAGATAAACTGGCCTTGGATGCAATCCCAGCGATCGAAGACCTCCTGATACTCGGACAGGCCTCCGGGGCCGTTGCCCATGGAGTGACCGTACTCGCAGTTGATGCGCGGCTTGGGGAACGGATGCTCACCAAAGTCGTTCATCTGCGACACACGGGAGTACATCGTGGAAATGACGTCGACGGTATCGGCGTTGCGGTCCTCCTCGTAGTGGACCGGACGACCGTCGAGCTCGTGAGCCTTGGCGTACATCGCGCGGATGTTACAGCCATAGCCGCTCTCGTTGCCCATCGACCACATAATGATGCAGGCGTGG
The DNA here is from genome assembly GCA_900542315.1 of uncultured Collinsella sp. Classification (GTDB taxonomy): domain Bacteria; phylum Actinomycetota; class Coriobacteriia; order Coriobacteriales; family Coriobacteriaceae; genus Collinsella. The sequence goes on along the minus strand of UQMV01000029.1, from coordinate 16,503 downwards.
TTGCGCTCCTGCATCACCAGGCGCTCAATGCGGTCGACGTAGGCCGGCTCCCATGCCGGGTCGTCGGTGACCAGGGCGATATTGCCGATATTCTCGAAGCCGTGGCTCTCCATATCGGTCTCGGCGACCAGCATGATGCCATACTCGTCGCACAGCTCGTAAAAGCGCGGGTCGTTGGCGTAATGGGACGTGCGCACCGCGTTGATGTTGTGCTGCTTCATGAGCTCCAGGTCGCGGCGCATGCGATCGAGGCCCACGGCGCGGCCCTTGTGATCGTCGTGATCGTGGCGGTTGACGCCATGCATCTTAAAGTAAGTGCCGTTGAGGTAGATATGGTTGCCCTCGACGGTGACCTCGGCGAGACCCTGACGATGCGGCACGTACTCGCTGACCTGGTCACCGTCGTAGACCTCAAACGTAAGGCCATAGAGGAAGGGGTCCTCGGGATTCCAGAAGTGGGCATCGGTCACGCTGCACTCGGCGTGACCGTCGACGCACTCGCCCGCGGCAACCACGTTCTCGCCGTCGCTGAGCGTAAACACGACGCGGCTTGCGCCCTCGGCAACCGTATCGAGCGTGACCAGAGCGGCATCGCCCTCGCGGTGCGTGCGGAACCTAAAGTCGACCAGGTGCGCGGCGGGACGCTGCATAAGGTAGACATCGCGGAAGATGCCCGAGGCCCACCACATGTCCTGGTCCTCGATATAGCTGCCGTCGCTGTACTGCAGGACCTTAACGGCAAACAGGTTATCGCCCTCGACGAGCGCGTCGGTCACGTCGAACTCGGCGGACAGGCGCGAGCCCTTGGTCATGCCGATAAACTGGCCGTTGACGTACAGCTCGCCGTAGCTCTCGATGCCGTCGAAGCGAATGATCTCGCGAGCGCCCGCGGGAACGGCGGGAAGGTTGACGATGCGCTGGTAAACGCCCGTGGGGTCATCGGAGGGAACGAACGGCTGGTCGACCGGGAACGGGAAGCCCTCGTCGGTGTAGGCAAGCTTACCGTAGCCGTCTACCTGCCACAGGTGCGGAACCTCGACGTGGTCCCACTCGGGCTCGTAGGTAGAAAGTGCCTCGTTGGAGACGGCGGCAGGGCCCTCAAAGAGGCGGAACTGCCACGAGCCGGACAGCTGGACAAATCCGCGCGAAAGCTCGCGGCTGTACGTAGCAGCGAGATCGGCGGTCTCGTAACCCATAAAGTACGCATGGGGTGCCAGGCGGTTCCTGTTGGTGAGCGCTTGGTTTTCCCAATCGTTAATGGCGTCCATGGTGATGCTCCTTCGTCATCGTAGTGATTCTTGTGCAACCGGTTGTCCTTATCTTACGGGCGATGCAAAATACTGTGCAACCGGTTGTCCGTTGAACGGTCGATTTGGTCGGGTTAACTGTGCAACCGGTTGTACAACCGCGACACTTATGTCACCCTGAGTATCGAAACTCAGCGCAAGACATCGTTCTTAAGCTCGTAGGCAACCGCCACGCCCGCTGATATCTCACCCATACGAGACGTATTCGATTGCGGCTTGGTTGCAAAACGACACCGGTCACCGGATATCATGAACGCTGTTCAGGCGCACTATAGTAAGCTGTATCCGCACCAGCCCGTATCAGCGACAACTTCGACCGCATTCTCCAGGAGACGCCATGACCCAACCAGTTCGCACCGCACCTACGCTTGCCGAGGTTGCCGCAGCTGCCGGCGTGTCGCGCTCCACGGCATCGCGCGCTCTCAACGATTCGCCCCGCATTAGCGAGGAAACCAAAAAGCGCGTCCGCGCGGCGGCCAAGGAAGTCAATTTTGTCCCCAACGCTCGTGGCCGAGCACTCGCTGTCGGGCGCACGGAAATCATCGCCGTGCTCGTGACCGAGCCCCTAAGTGAACTCTTCAGCGACCCCACCTATAGCGAGTTTTTGAGCGGCATTACCGAGGAACTGTCGGAGTCGTCCTATCTGCCCGTTATCTTGCAGGCGTCTTCTACGCATGAGCGCAACCGCGCACGCGAGCACTTTGAGCGCCGCTCGTTCGACGCCGTGATCGACGTCTCCCCCTACAAGGGCAGCGAGCTGCTCGAGGTGCTGCGCGAGCTGGGCGTACCCACCGTGTTGTGCGGCCAGCTCGAGGGCCACCCCTATCGCGATGTGTTCTCGACAGTCTACTCTGACGACGAAGAGGGCGGACACTTTGCGGCACTCGCCATGAAGGAGCGCGGGCGCAAAGATATCGTCGCCGTGTTGGGACCGCAAGACAACCCCGCTGTTGTCGACCGCCTGCGCGGCTACCGTGCCGTCTTGGGCGAAGACCTCCCAGACGCAAACGTTATCTATACCGGCTGGAACAACGGAGACGGCTATCAGGCCATGCACCAGATCCTCGCGCGCGAGATTGCTTTCGATGGCGTGCTCTGCGGATCGGACCGTATCGCAGCTGGCGTCATCACCGCGCTCAACGAGGCAGGTCTCTCCGTTCCGGCGGACGTTTCTGTCGTCGGCTTCGACGATCACGAGATTGCGGCGCGCTGCGTCCCCGCGCTCACGACCGTCCGCCAGCCCCTGCGCGAAGAAGGCCACATGGCCGCCAACATTGCGCTCGACATGATCAAGGGTGCCGAGCCCACCACTTCCGTGATGCACATGCAGCTGATCCAGAGAGACTCACTATAAGAAACTGGGACAGGCTTTCCGCCAGACAGTTGTTGCGGAAAGCCTGTCCCGTTTTGAGCGCTCATTCTGGGGCACAGTTTCCGTTAGACAGCTCAACCGGAAACTGCGCCCCATTATTTTGCCGAATTCTGGGTCGCGCTTTCCCAGAGGACCCCCTTTGGGAAAGCGCGACCCATTCTGGACGCAGATTCCGGGACGCACTTTCCGCGACGCCCGGTCATCCCATGCCCTCACAATCTCGGCGTATAAAAAAACGAGGGAAGGCACGCGTCCTTCCCTCGTTACAGGCAATATGTAGCCGCTTGCCTACATCAGGCGCAGGCTGACGTCCTTGAGCTGAGCGCCACTTACGGCACTCGGGGCGCCAGACATGAGGTCGGAGCCGCTGGCCGTCTTGGGAAACGCCATGACGTCGCGGATGGAATCGGAGCCGGTAAGCAGCATGCACACGCGGTCCAGGCCCAGAGCAAAACCGCCCATCGGGGGCGCACCAAACTTGAGTGCCTCCATGAGGAAGCCGAACTGCGACTCGGCGCGCTCCTCGGTAAAGCCCAGGAGCTTGAGCATGGACATCTGCATCTCGGCGTTGTGGATACGCATACCGCCGCCGCCGGCCTCAAAGCCGTCCATGACAAAGTCGTAGGTGCACGAACCGGCTGCCAGCGGATCGGCCTCGATCTTAGCGATATCGGTCTCGGTCGGCAGGGTAAACGGCTGGTGCTCGGCAGCATAGGCCTTGCGATCCTCGTCCCAATGGAACAGCGGGAAGTTGACGACCCACAGGAAGTCGTGACCCTCGCGCTTGATCTCGAGCGCATTGGCCATGTGCGAACGCATGCCGCCCAGGATCTCGTCAGAAAGCAGGCGCGGGCCGGCGGCGAACATCACAAGGTCGCCGGGCTCGACGTCCATGCGCTCGCGCAGAGCGGCCATCTCCTCGTCCGAGAAGAACTTGACGATGGGGCTGTTGATGGAGCCGTCCTCGCGGAAAGCGATCCAGGCCAGGCCCTTGGCGCCAAACGTGGAGGCCACGCCGGCGAGCTTATCGATCTTGGCACGTGCCCAGGCACCGGCGCCCTTGGCGTTGATGGCCTTGACGACAGAGCCCTCCTCGTTCGCGGCAGTCGCAAAGACCTTGAACTTGGAGTTGACAAACACGTCGGTCAGGTCGACCAGGTGCATGCCGTAGCGAGTATCGGGCTTGTCGGAGCCATAGGTGTCCATGGCCTCCCAGTAGTCCATGCGACGCAGCGGCGTGGGCATCTCGACACCCATGCGGCCGAAAGCATCGGACAGGACATCCTCGAGCGCGCTCATGACATCGTTCTGGTCCACGAAGGCCATCTCGATATCGACCTGGGTGAACTCGGGCTGACGGTCGGCGCGCAGGTCCTCGTCGCGGAAGCACTTGGCGACCTGGTAGTAGCGCTCGACGCCACCGACCATGAGCAGCTGCTTCAGGAGCTGCGGGGACTGCGGCAGGGCGTAGAAGTTGCCCGGCTGGATGCGGCTGGGGACGATGAAGTCGCGGGCGCCCTCGGGCGTAGACTTGAACAGGGAGGGAGTCTCGACCTCCATGAACTCACGGTTGTGCAGCGCCTCGCGAATGGCAAAGGTGAAGTCGGAGCGCAGCTTGAGGTTGGCCATCATCTCGGGACGACGGAGGTCCAGATAGCGATAGCGCAGGCGGGTGTCCTCGCTGGTCTCGATACCGTCCTCGATCTGGAACGGCGGGGTGACGGACGTGTTGAGCACCTCGGCGTGGTCGGTCAGGACCTCGATCTCGCCGGTCGCGAGCTTGGCGTTGGTGGTCTCCTCACCACGGGCGCGCACGACGCCGTGGATCTTGATGGGCCACTCGGGACGCATGGTCTCGGCGATCTTAAAGGCGTCGCCGTCGGAGTGCTCGGGGTCGAAGGTGAGCTGTGTGATGCCCTCGCGGTCGCGAAGGTCGCAGAAGATAAGGCCGCCGTGATCGCGGCGACGGCTCACCCAACCGGTGAGGGTAACCTCTTCGCCCACGTTCTCGCGGCGAAGCTCACCGCAGGTACGGGTGTGCATGGAATGCTCGTCGATGGGACGGGTCTGGCTCATACCAGTGATCCTCCTTTATGGATCTGTGCCGCCCCGTGTCGTTCCGGGCGGCGTCGTACAGATTTGCCCAGCCTGCGTAAACCGCGCAGCCAGACATGGCGTATTATCTTATCGCACCCGTGCCGATGTGCCGCGAAAAAGTGGCTCCCGCCCAAAGACTTGACGGAGACGAAACAATTGACGCACCGCGGAACCCGCCCGCGCTCGTCACGTGCGACAATGTGCCCCAATAAAACAGTACCTGGAAAGGCCCGTCATGACTGCACGCCTCATCGTTATGGATATCGACTCCACCCTCATCAACCAGGAGGTCATCGACCTGTTGGGCGAAGAAGCCGGCGTGGGCGAGCAGGTGGCACAGATCACCGAACGCGCCATGCGCGGCGAGCTGGACTTTAAGCAAGCACTCGTGGAGCGCGTGGGGCTGCTCGCCGGCCTGGACGAGAGCGTGTTCGAGCGCACCTTTGAGCGCGTGACATTTACCCCCGGCGCGTTGGAGCTTGTGCGCTCGGCACACAGCAAGGGCTGGAAGGTCGGCGTGGTGAGCGGCGGTTTCCACGAGGTCGCTGACAAGATCGTGGCCGCCGCGGGCATCGATTTTTGCCTGGCCAACCGCCTGGAAGTCGTGGATGGCAAGCTCACCGGTAAGCTGGCTGCCGACATTGTGACCAAGGAGTCCAAGCTCATCCAGCTGCTGGACTGGGCAGTTGAGTGCGGCGTCGACATGGCTCACACGGTCGCTATTGGCGACGGGGCAAACGACATTCCCATGATCCAGGCCGCGGGCACGGGCATCGCGTTTTGCGCCAAGCCCAAGACGCGCGAAGCCGCCCCGTTTGCCATCGATGAGCGCAACCTGATGCTCGCCATGGACATCATCCTGCGTGACTAGCCGATCCGTCTAACAATTGAATCAGTCTGTCCTATAGTTTCCGAACAATTTTGTCTTAGTGTTCGGAAACATCTCCTTTGAGTGTTAGACTTTGCGCCGTCGAAGGGAACATATATGGATAAGCGAGATCTTGAGCAGCTGCTGGGCGATGTTGCCGGCGGATCAGTCACCCCTGCCGACGCCCTTACGCGCATCCAGACGGCTCCGACCGCCGATTTGGGCTTTGCGCAGCTCGATCTTTCGCGCGGAGTGCGCCAGGGAGCCGGTGAGGTTGTCTACGGTGCCGGTAAAACCGCCGAGCAAATTGCCGCCATTATCAAAGCATTACTCGATGCAGACCAGGAGCGCATCCTGGTCACACGCTTGGATGCCAAAAAAGCTGCGCGCACCGCTGAGCTTCTCGGCAACGACATTGACCTGGGATATGTCCCGGACGCCCAGCTCGCCCTGGTTGGTGGCAAGCCCTCCCCCACCGGCAACGGACGCATTGTCGTCGCCTGCGCCGGCACGAGCGACCTGCCCGTCGCCGAAGAGGCGGCGCTGACGGCCGAGTTCTACGGCAACGAGGTCGATCGCCTCTACGACGTGGGTGTCGCCGGCCTGCACCGCCTGCTCGCTCATGCTGAGGAACTAGCCCAGGCGCAGGTGATCATCGCCATCGCCGGCATGGAAGGCGCCCTGGCGAGCGTCATCGGAGGCCTTGTGAGCTGTCCGGTCATCGCCGTCCCCACCAGCGTGGGCTATGGCGCGAACTTTGGCGGCGTGGCCGCACTGCTCGCCATGCTCAACTCCTGCGCCAGCGGCGTTTCGGTCGTCAACATCGATAACGGCTTCGGCGCCGCCTATCAGGCGAGTCTTATCAATCATCTGAGCGCCGGCACGTCCTGCGCCTGCTAAGGAGCATTTCATGTCCAACCATCAGCACACGCTCGTCATCGACGGCACCTCGGGCATCAGCGGCGACATGACCGTCGCGGCCCTGCTCGACCTGGGCGCCAGCGAGGAGCATCTGCGCGAGCAGCTCACCACGCTTCCGGTCGGCGGCTTTGAGATTGCCGTTACACGCATAAACAAGCATGGCATCGACGCCTGCGACTTTGACGTTCGGCTGGCAGAGGAGCTCGAGAACCACGACCACGACATGGCCTGGCTCTACGGCAACGAAGCAACTGCCGAGCACACACATGAGCATGAGCACCACCACCATGATCATGGTGAGCATGGACACGAGCACTGTCATGAGCACGCCCATGAGCACGAGAGCCATCATCACGTCCACCATCATCACCACCGTTCTTTGGCGGACGTCACCGACATCATCAACGGCTCGCAGCTAAGCGATGGTGCCAAGCATCGCGCGCTCGCCATCTTTACCGCGCTTGCCGCCGCCGAGGCCAAGGCCCACGGCAAAACGCCCGAGACCGTCATGTTCCACGAGGTAGGCGCCATCGATTCCATCGTTGACATCTGCTCGGTCGCCATCTGCCTCGATGACCTGGGCATCGAGGATATTGTCGTCGAGTCGCTCTCCGAGGGTCACGGCACCATCCACTGCGCCCACGGCCTTATGCCCATCCCGGTGCCCGCCGTCGTCAACCTATGCCAAGCAGGCAATATCGCCCTCACGCCCGCACTGGTCGCCGGCGAGCTCGTGACGCCCACGGGCGCCGCCATCGTCGCCGCACTGCGCACGTCCGAGCACCTGCCGGCCCGCTACCGCATCGAGGCCGTCGGCTACGGCGCCGGTAAGCGGCCCTACGAGGGCTGCTCCGGCACGCTCCGTTGCCTGCTGGTTCACGTAGATGCATAGCCATGGATACCCGCAAAACCAAAAGCCGTACCGCTATTGTCACGGCGTTTTCCGAACTCCTACGCGAGAAGGACTACGGCAAGATCACCGTCGGCGACATCATCGCGCGCGCTCACGTAGGCCGCGCGACATTCTACGGCCTCTTTAAGAGCAAAGAAGACCTACTGTCCGAACTCGTGAGCGACATCTGCACCCACGCCCTCGACGACGATGGTACACCGCTCGACGATCCACTCGTACAGGTCGAGCATATCCTCAACAACCTCTGGGAGCGCCGCCAGGGCGTTCGAGCCCTCGTAGCCGGCGCCGGCTCACGCGTCTTCGCCGACTGTTTACGCAAGACCATCATGTCACGAGCAGCCGAGACCGTCCCTACCGACCCAAACGGCCCCGCTGGCACCATGGACCGAAGCTTCCTGCTACACCACATAGCCTCAAGCTTCGTAGGAATGGTTCAATGGTGGGCCTGGCACAACTTCCAAGCAGATAAGGCCGACGTCGCCAAAGACTACCTCTCGGCTATAAAGCCCCTCTTTAGCTAAGTAAGAAGCTCATACCAAAGCATCGCCCCAACCCAGGGCACCACGCATCCCGAAGTGTCACTCGCACTTCAACGCCCCCAACAGCAACAAGCCCCTCCCATCCAATTTCAGATATATATGTTGGGTTGCTTGCTCGAGCGCAGCAAAGATCCCGCAGCTGGCCGCATGGGGTAACTTCCCAGCGCATTCCGCAGGACGAAAGAACCCCCGCCGCACGAAGTGCGCAGCGGGGGTTCTTTCATGTCCGAGGACGCGCTGGGAAGTTACCCCATACGGCCAGCGGACAACTATGCAGCCTTGGACTAGAACATGCCCAAGAAACCGTGCACAAACAGTGCAGCCAGAGCGGAACCGACAAACGGAGCGATGCCAGGAACAAGCAGGCCGTACTTCCAGTTGTTGTCGGCCTTGTTCTTGATCGGCAGCACCTGATAGGCCATGCGAGGGCCAAGGTCACGAGCCTGGTTCATGGCGAAGCCAGTGATGCCGCCCATGCCCATACCAACAGCCCAAACGATCAGACCGACGCAGATAGCGAGCATCAAAACGTTCTCACCGGCGCGGCTAGCGGCAGCAAGGATGGCGCTGATGAACACAAAGGTGCAGATAGCCTCGCAGAAAAAGTTACGGACATAGTTGGTGCCCTCGGTGGTGGGGTTGGTCGAGAAGATATTGCGCTGTGCAATGGGGTCGACGGCGCCCTCGGAGGCCTTGAACTCATCGGCATACATCAACCACGCAATCACGGCGCCCACAAAGCCGCCGAGCATATCGGCAAGCATAAAGGGGATGCAGCTGCCCCACGGCACCAGACCGACGATGCACTGCGCAAGCACCATAGCGGGGTTCATGCACACGGCGCCGCCAAAGACAAACAGGCAGACCGAGATGCCAAAAGACCAGGTGGTGATGGCGAACATGTGGCCGGAGCCCTGATACTTGGTGCCCTTAAGCACGGTATCGCAGTGCACGCCCACGCCAAAGACGATCATGAGGGCCGTTGCGCCGAATTCGCAGAGGAGTTTGGTAAGCATAAAACCTTATCTTTCTTGTCGGTTACAAACGATTCGTTTGGGCCGCACACTAGTGCTGCGCGACGACAACACCCAGGCCATCGGGGATAACGGCAACCTTGGCATCGGCACCCTTCATCTCAAAGGCGAGCTTGAGCGCCTCCTCGATAGTGTTGACCGGCGTCATGTGCATATCCTTGAGCATCTGGTGATCGCACAGGTCGGTGACCATGATCACGGGGTGATGCGCCAGGATGCGGGCAAAAATCTGGCTCGTCCACTGGTCGGGCAGGGTCTCGTCCTTAGGACGGTCGATGCAGGCGCGCTCAAACTCTGCCGGATCATTGTCGGCGATGTTGTGATAGAAGCCCTCGCCACCGTGACCGTCTGCACAACCGGCGACATCGATAATCACGCCACCCTCGGGAAGTGTGGCCTCGGCAGCGCACATTCCCTTCACGGCCTGATAGATGTTCTGATCGAGCGGATAGCCACCGTTGGTGGTGATGGCAATCTCGCACTCGACGGGCTCAACGCCGGCAAGGCTCTTCACGAACTCGCAGCCGGCCTCGTGCGCCTTGTGGATGTCGCCGGCAAAGGAGCCAATGACCTCGTGCTTGCCGTTAAGCACCACGTTGAGCACAAAGGCGAGGTGAGCCATCTCGGCAGCGGCAAACATGTCCTCGCTCACGTGGTTGTGGCACAGGTTGCCAGCACGTGAATGGGAGTCGTTTACAAACTGACCGTTGTGGTTGTACATGATGGTCTTATAGCTGGCGATACCGGGCAGCACGGACTTGCGGCTACCAGAGAAACCGGCAAAGAAGTGCGGCTCGATAAAGCCCTCGGCGAGCAGCAGATCGCAATCGGCGGCAACCTTGTTGATGATGCACTCGCCACCAGAAGGCAGGGTGCCGATCTTTTTCATCATGCTGTCATCGGTCGCAACATGCATGACGATTTCCTCGTTGGTAACGATCTCCTCGCCATACTTGTTGACGAGCTCCTCGTGCGTCGACGGACGATGCATGCCCGTCGCAACCAAAATACGCACACGAGCCTCAGGCGCAGCAGTATGGATGTGATGCAGCAGAATAGGCATCGTCACACGCGAGGGAACAGGACGCGTATGATCGGAGCTAATGATGACAATATCCTTCTTGCCAGCACAAAGCTCCTCGAGCGAAGGCGAGCCATAAGGGTTGGCAAGCGACTCCTCTACCAGCTCTTCCTGCGATTTTGTAGTCTTAAACTCGTTTTGGTGACCTTCCATCACACCCGCGAAATTTTTATCCTCGAGCTTTAGATGCAACGTCTTGTGGTCAAACGGCAGTTCACATTCAAACAATGTCGAGCGCCCTCTTCCTTTCAACTGACACACTAGATAAACCGTTGGAAGGATACGCCGCTCACCGAAAAACATCACCGTCCACTGACTCATTAACACAACGTTCATATTTGACCCACAAACAACGGCCGCGACCCCAAACGGGACCGCGGCCGCCTGTCAAAGACACTATAGACAGGATGATTTACGCAACGCCGAGGCAAACATCTAGCCCGAGACGTACGCACGTAAGCCATTTTGCATAAATGCGTTAATTAATTGCATAAAATGGCGCATAGATTTCTAGCCGTAACAGGGTGGTACCCTCCGGAGCGTGCATTTTTGCGAGTATTCAGCATCGCGGGATAAGATTTTGGTGCCAAAAGTCTTTCGAAAAGTAGATAGTCCTCATGGCTCGACCCATCTGGATAGCATGCGGCGAGAAACCAGCCATATATGATCGTCGCCAAAGCCCAATCGTCGTGCAAAAGCATCAACAAGGGCCGCGAACGTCACCCACTGCCTTATGCATCAATCTTTAGCTGCTGAAAACTCCGTTTTTTGCACGTCGCCCCAAGCACCACCCTCACCCAGCGGCTGATCCGCCGTAAACCGAGGACGAAAGGACCCGATGGGTTTCCCTCTGAATGCATTCCGCAGCACGAAGCCCTTTCCAAACGCGCGAAGCGCGCTATATTTCTTCAGCCCGTAATCCGCAGAAGACCGGACATCGTAGGGCCCGCCATTAGTTTACTTTTAGGCACACTCCGCAGGACGCAAGAAGCCCTCGCCACACTCCACATTAAGCGCGAAGCGCGCCATTCTTCTCCTCAGCTTTAATCCCCGAAGACCGAGGACGAAGGGACCCGACGGGTTTCCCTCTGAATGCATTCCGCAGCACGAAGCCCCCTTATCCGCAGCTCCAGAGGAGCAGGATAAGGGGGCTTCAAGTGCGAGGACGCATTCAGAGGGAAACCCGACGGGTCCCGGTGAGAGCCACAGGGCTATCGATTACCCCGTGTTCTGCAAACCTGCCGAGACGCCGGTCACAGTCGAAAGAATCAGGCTCATGTACTCAGCCTTCTTCTCCTCGGCCATCTCGTCCTGGTTCATACGCACCTCGCGAAGGGCGCGGACCTGGGCGATGGACAGAGCGTCGACGTAGGGGTTGCGCACGCGAACGGCACAGCCGAGCACGCGACGACGCTGCAGCGGCCACTCGTCACCGACGATGGCAAGGACCCACTTACGCGTGAGCTGCATCTCGGTAAAGACCTTCTCGGACAGATCCTGGCGATCGCCCAGGTGCAGATACATCTTGGCGATGCGCTGGTCGGTCTTGGCGATCGACATCTCGATGTTGTCGATAAAGGTGCGGAAGAACGGCCACTCCTGGTAGGCGGCCTTAAGCTGGTCCAGATCGCCAAACTGCTCGCAGGCGGTACCCAGGCCGTACCAAGCGGCCAGGTTAATGCGCGCCTGGCTCCAGCTGAAGATCCACGGAATAGTACGCAGGTCGTCGAGCGACTTGGCGCCCAGGCCGCGCTTGGCGGGACGTGAGCCGATCGGCAGCAGACCGACCTCGGTCAGCGGCGTCACGGTCGAGAACCACGGTGTAAAGTCCTCGGTGTTCAGCAGGTCAAGATAGCGCTCGTGGCTTGCGGTGTTGAGCTTCTCGGCCATATCCCAGAACTTCTGCGTGGTCTCGGTGTTGGTCTTCTCGACGCTCGGGGCCGACTGCAAAAGCGTTGCGGCGGCAACGGACTCAACATGGCGCTGAGCCAGCGTGCGGTTGCCGTAACGGGCAAAGATGACCTCGCCCTGCTCGGTGAGCTTAAAGAAGCAGTTGACCGAACCCTTGGGCTGCGCCAGCACGGCCTTGTTGGCCGGGCCGCCGCCACGGCCCACGGCGCCGCCGCGACCGTGCATGAGCACCAGGTCGATATCGTTCTTCTCGGCCCACTTGGCGATGCGCTCCTGCGCGGAGTGCAGCGCGAGCATGGCCGTGGTAGGACCGGCATCCTTGGAGGAGTCGGAGTAGCCCAGCATGACCTCCATGCGGCGGTTGGTCTGGGCAAGGCGCTTTTGCACCACGGGCAACGTAAGCATCTGGTCGAGCACGTCGACGCAGCCTTCGAGGTCCTCGAGCTGCTCGAACAGCGGGATCACGTCGAGCTCGGGAACGTCCTCCTCGTGCGCGAAGGACAGGTGGGCCAGCTCAAAGACGTCGGCCACATGCTGGGCGCTCTTGGTGAACGAGATGATGTAGCGGTGCGCCATCTTCTTGCCGTAGCGCTTTTGGATGGAGCCGATAGCGCGGAAGGTGTCGATGACCTCACGCGTCATGGGCTGCAGGTCGCCATGGATACCGTTCTCGTGGATATCCTTGAGGGCGCGGGCGTGCACCACGGAGTGCTGACGGAACTCCATCTCGACCATATGGAAGCCGAAGGACTCGACCTGCCAGATGATGGTCTGGACCGGACCGTAGGCGGCACGGACGGCACCGCAGGCAGCAAGCGAACGCTGGACGACGCGCAGGTCATCCAGGAACTCGTCGGCGCTGTGGTACATGGTGTCGGTGATGCGGCGCACGGTGGCGTTCAGACGGTCGGCCATGACGAGCATGACGGCGCGATGCGGCTCGTGCTCGGAGATCAACTCGGCGCGGGCCGTGTACCGAGGGCTCATCTCGACCTGATGGTTCCACAGGTTGATGAGCTCGGCAGAAGGCTTGCTGTAGGTGGCCTCGAGCGTGAGGTTGCGGCCGATGCGGCGGCACTTGTCCTCGAGCTTGAGCACCATGTGCGTAAAGTACTTGGCGGCAACCTCACGGCTCACCTTGGCGGTGACGTTGGGGTTACCGTCGCGGTCGGAACCGATCCAGCTGCCGGGATGGAAGAACGCCGGGCACAGCGGCGGCACGGTGCCGGCCTTGTCGCCCAGCACCCAGTCGTCAAAGCGACGATAGATGACGGGGATAACGTCGAACAGCGTGTTATCGAAGATGTCGATGATGGTATCGGCTTCCTCGACCGGCGTGGGCTTCTTGAGCGCGATGGGGCTCGTACGCACCAGGGCGTCGATTTCCTGCAGCATATGGCGCTCGTTCTCCACCAGGTCGGAGCCGCCCAGACGCGGACGCTCCTCCAGCAGGTTGGAGATACGGCGAATCTTGCCCTCGACGGCCTTGCGACGGGCCTCGGTGGGATGTGCGGTAAAGACAGGGTGGAACTCGAGCTTGCCGAGCAGCTCGTTGGCACCCTCGACGCCCAGCTCATTCACCAGCTGGTGATAGGCGACGGTGAGCTCGTTGGCGGGATCGACCTCGGTATCGGTCGACGCACCGGCCTCGCGCTCGCGCAGCTGCGCCACACGGTAGTTCTCCTCCGACAGGTTTGCCAGATGGAAGAAACTCGTAAAGGCGCGGACAATGACCTGCTGCTTATCGAGCGGCAGGCTGTCGATCAGATCGACGACCTCACGAAATGCCACGGCGGTGGACTCATCGGCAGTAGGCACGCCCTGCTCGTCGACGGCCTCGTCGGCAGCGCGGGTACCGGGGTTGCCGGCATTGGCCACAATCTCGGCCGACAGGATCTTGTCGAACAGGTCCGCGATCTCAGGATCATACTCGCTAAGCACACGACGCTCCAGGCGCAGGAACAACGCCAGATTGTCGCGCAGCTCCTCGGGGATCTCGATCTCGGCGAGACGCTCCCTGGACTCGGCATTCGAGCCGATTCGGTTAACGAGGCGGTTAACCACGGCAGCGACGCGCGCCGCGGCTTCGGGTACAGACTGGTTGCTTAGGTTCTCAGCCACGTTTCCTCCCATTCCTCCTTCTATGCACGTAACATGCGGTATTCATTATAGGCGCTTGAGAAATACTTTCGACACTGATTGCGCTTTACCACACAAAAGTATTTTCTGCATTGCAAGGGTTTTTGCTCTAAATGGTCGTATTTCTCGGTAGACGGCATACACAAACGGGGGCATTCCGCATAAATGCGAAACACCCCCGTAACAATCGCTCGCAATGGACGGGACACTCAAGCGGGCCCGCAGCTCAAAAAGATGTGCTACAGGCGCTCGCGAACCGCCTCGACAACGTTGACCAGATCGGCAAGGACCTCGTCATGGCTCTCCATGTCGCGCACCTTGACCTTGCCGGCGGCAAGCTCGTCGCCGCCCAGGACCAGGATGAGCTTGGCGCCTACCTTATCGGCCTGCTTAAACTGAGCCTTGAGCGAACGGCCCTGATAGTCGGCCTCGGTCACGATGCCTGCGGCGCGAAGCTCCTGCGTAATGGCAAAGACGTTCTGGCGCAGCTCCTTACCGGCGTTGGCGACATAGACACACGGGGCCTCATCGGCACCCAGATCGCTGCCAAAGGCCTGCAGGGCCAGCAGGGCGCGCTCAAAACCGACGGCAAAGCCGACGCCCGCCGTGGGCTTGCCACCCTCGAGCTCGACCAGGCCGTCATAGCGGCCGCCGCCGCCGATGGAGCCGACGCCGGCGCCGGGGGCCTCGACCTCAAAGACAGTACGGGTGTAGTAGTCCAAGCCGCGCACCAAGGTGGGATCCTCGACATACTCGATACCGGCGGCATCCAGATAGCGCTTGACCTGCTCGTAGTGCTCGCGGCACTCGTCGCACAGGTTGTCGCCCATCAGCGGAGCCTCGGCCATGATCTCGCGGCAGTGGTCGTTCTTGCAGTCGAAGGCACGCAGCGGGTTGAGCTCGGCGCGCTCGCGGCACTCATCGCACATCTCGTCTGCGTGATCGAGGATGAACTGCTTGACCTGCTCGCGGTAAGCCGGACGGCACTGGGCGTCACCCATCGAGTTGATGAGCAGACGAAGCTTGGAAAGGTCGAAGCCCAGGCGCTTGTAGAACTCCATGAGCATGATGATGCACTCGGCGTCTGCCGCCGGATCGGGAGCGCCGAGCCACTCGATGCCCACCTGGTGGAACTGGCGCAGGCGGCCCTTCTGGGGACGCTCGCCGCGGAACATGGCCTCGGCGTAATAGGCCTTAAACGGCGTGGAGCCCTGGGGCACCAGGTTGTTCTCCACGACGGCGCGCACCACACCGGCCGTGCCCTCGGGACGAAGGGCCAGGCGCTGCTTGGGCTTGAGTTTGGTGTCGGTGCCCTCGGTAAAGACGCGCTCCAGGTTGGCACCGCTGAACACGCGGAACATTTCCTTGCGCACGACGTCGGTCGACTGGCCGATACCGTGGACAAACACGTCCACCTGCTCGATCGCGGGCGTCTCGATGGGTTTAAAACCAAACGGCTCGAACACGCCGGCCGCAATCTGCTGCATCTTTTGCCAGGCGCGCATCTCGGCGCCGATAAGGTCGCGGGTTCCCTCCGCCTTCTGTGCCTGCATGGGCAAACACCTTTCTTTTGTATCGCGTCATAGGTAACGGTCATTATACGGCACAAAAACAAAACGCGGCGGCGCGTCTGACCGAACGAGGGTATGGGGACTCGTTCGGCCAGACGCGCCGCCGCGGCATGTGATCCGTTTTCCTCCGTCCCCTATGGATCACTTGATCCCTTGGGGACGGAGGAAAAGGGATCATTTCGTAGGCCCGTGGCCGCCTTGGAAGCCGAATGACGGTACGAGCATCCATTCGGCTTCCAGGGCAGCCACGGACAGAACGGGGCAAACGAAAAAAGAGTGGCGGGCGCCTACTCCCCTGCCACGCTCGCACGCAGCTTAGCGGCGATGGGCTCAGATACCAGCAGGAACACGAGCATGACCACGGAGCACGCCAAGCACACAATCCAGGTGCTCGCAAAGGAACCCGTGGCATCGAACAGCACGCCCGAAACGATAGCGCCCACGGTGCCGCCGACCATCTCGAGCGAGGTGATGGTGCCCGTGACCTTGCCGAGGTCGGCCATGCCAAACTGCTTGGACGCGGCGATCGTGGGCGTGATGGTGCCCATGCACGTTCCGATACCAAAGCTCACAGCGGCGACAATAGGACCGAGGTCCGTCGTCGGGAAGCACAGCGCCACGCAGGCGATAATGCACGCAACGGAGCCAAGGATATTGCCAAAGCGCAGGCCAAAGCGGTCATAGATCGCACCGAGCGAAATTTTGGCGATAACGACGGTGACCAAGATCGGAAGAGCGTCGTGTAGGGAA
>UQMV01000028.1 GCA_900542315.1 uncultured Collinsella sp. | reverse complement strand
TTCCCTACACGACGCTCTTCCGATCTGCACCACCTTTCCCGCAAAAGCCGGGTACTCGCACTTGAGAGTTTCCGCGCCGTCGTCGCTGCAGGGCAGCACAGCATCCAGGTTCGAAAGCAGGTACTCTCGGCAGGGCAGGTAGTGCGCACCGTTACGATCTCGATAGAGATCGTAACGGTGCGCCCGCGCGACAGCGCGGTCGCACGGGTACAATTCTTTCGCCCAGCAGGCCAGAAGCGCCGTGTCATAGAACCAGAAGCTATAGGCGTGCGTGGGCTCGAAACCTGTCGCCGTCAGCGCAGGGACCAGACGGGCCCACTTACGGGCCGCCTTGCCCACGAAGTAGCGCTGGAAGGCGGCCTTCTTGTGTGAGAGTCCCGTCTCAGAACGGATGGCTCCCACCGCAAGCCCGCCGCGGGCCGTCAGCCCCGCCACAAGGCAAGCGCCCTTCTCGGCCATGGCCTGCACGTTGCCGAGTGAGACGCTGTGAACGTTCGCCGGAAGCGCCTGCACGGGCAAGCGGTCCCCGGGCGCTTCAGTAGCGACGACCATCACCTCGTCGAACGCCTCGGCCAGATAGCCGATCTCTGTCTCGAGGTAGGACTCGGCAGCCGTCTCGCCCATGTTGTAGGGAAAGTGCTTCGTGAGCACGAGGAGCTTCTTCGTCACGCCCGCTTCCCCTTCCCAAAGTAGTCGAGCCCCTTGCACACGCAGTCCGCGGGCGAGGCGGCTATGGTCTTCAATGCATACTTGGCGGCGTCCGCCATGCGCCCGCTGCGCTTGCACGCGAATGCGAGCGCAGCGTTGTGACGGAACTCGATGTAGCGGATGTCGCGCTTCGAGAGCCGCGGGTAGTACTCGCGCACCTTCTCGTGGCGTGCTACCTCGCCGTCGATCTTGTTCTGGCCCAGCGAGAGGCGCTCCCCGGAATGCTGATACTGCCTCACGTGCACCTCAGGCATGTAGCCCATGCGGGCACCAGCCTCTATGCAGCGCAGCATCAGCCACCAGTCCTGGCCGGTCGCCACCTCGCCAAAGCCCTCAGTGCGGTCGAACAGGTCGCGTCTGAGCATATAGATGGCCGTTGGGCTTATCGGCGTTAGGAGGTGCGCACGCAGCAGGCCCTCGGCGGAGAAGTCCTCGCAGTGGTCGAGCCTGCGGTGCTCCACGAGCCGGCCATGCTCGTCATACCACGAGACATCCTGCCAGCTCATGTCGAGGGAGTTTTCCTGCATGAAGGCGACCTGGGTGGACACCTTGTCGGGCAGGAACTCGTCATCGTCGTCGAGGAACGCGAGGTACTCGCCCGTCGCCTGGCGACAGGCGTAATTGCGCGCCGCACCGCCGCCGGTCTGACCGGCAGTGTGCAGCAGTCTGAAGTGCGGAAGCTCGCTGGCGTAGCGAGCAACCTTGGCGTCGGTCTCGTCGCTCTCCGGCCACTCCGGCCGGTTGTCGTTGACGACGATTATCTCGATGTTCTCCGTACCGTAGTCCTGCGCGGCAATCGAGTCCAGAGCCACGCGGATCCTGTCAGCGCGCTTGTAGGTCGGCACCACGATAGAGACGAGGGGCTTGTCAGCACTCATGCGCTACCTCCCCGTCTTCTTCTTGCCGAACATCACCGAGAAGGTCTTGAAGAAGACCCGCAAGTCGCCTTTGAGGTTCGCGCCGCGCGCGTAGGCGAGCTCAAACTCCTGGCGCAGGCCGTTCTCGAAAGTCGCGAGGTTGCGAGGGCCCGACTGCCAGGCGCCGGTGATACCCTGGGGGACGGCAAGCACCTGCACCTGCTGCTCGTGCGTGAAGTTCCCGAGCTCCTCGTAGGTGATGGCGCGAGGGCCAATAACGGAGAGCTGTCCTGCGAGCACGTTGATAAACTGAGGTATCTCGTCGAGGGAGGTCTTGCGCAGGACGCGGCCCAGCTTGGTGATGCGCGGGTCATTGGTGACCTTGCGCTCGCGGTGCCACTCCTTGATCTGCTCGGGGCTAAGGTACTTCTCCACGTCATTGGCGTCGGCGACCATGGAGCGGAACTTGAGCACGTGGATGGGACGGCCGAAGCGCCCCGCACGCTCGTGAGCATAGATGGGAGCGCCCTTGGTGTCGACCGCGATGAACGCGCAGAGCACCACGCCAGGGATGAGTCCCACGGCACAGACGCACGCGCTGAAGGCAATGTCGAAGGCGCGTTTCACGAAGCGGTACCCGAAAGAGCGCGTGTCGAGCGCACGGGACTCTGCGACGAACTCGCGCGAGCCCGGGAGGCTCACCGCACTCGTGCTTGCCGCAGCGCCGGCCCCAGAACCCGCCGCGCCCTCGCGCCGGTCCATAGCCTGAGCAATGAGCGTCGCACCCACGGGCGCATTACTCTCTGTTACTTCTTTAGCAGCCAAAATCAAACTTACGTCCCTGTCCCCCAGAGATCCCCCAATCGATATATTCAAAAATGCGAACGAATAGCCGGTGCAACGACTTCCCTACGTTTTGCTGGGAACGTCCAGCGGAAGCAGCTCCCTAAATGCGGAGTCGCCTTCGCCTACGTCGACTAGGCACCAGCGCTTATGACGGTCGATCTTTTTAACGCGGGCCTCTTGTCCCACAAGTGGGCCCTGCTCTATGTGCAGCACGCCATCTTCTATGCGCGCCACGCTGTTGCGCACTACGCCGTCTTCATCCAGCACGCTGCGGTACCAGTCCTGTGCATCGTCTGGCATGGGCATGTACGCCCGCTCCCTACTGCCGGCGATTCGGCAGCCAAAGCTCAGTTGGGCCAAAGCCCTATCGAGCGCTGCGGCATCGTGCGTGGCGACGAAGAAATATTCCTTGTACATGGGTTTGGTTTGGAGCGACCAGGCGCCGTCCCGCTTAAACCAGAACTCCTTTTGCATCACAAAAGCGTCCTGCATCAGCTCGTGCGGGATAATATGGCGGACCTTTTCGCAGGTCTCGCGCTCTTTACCGTTGGGGGTGTGAACCAGATACCAGCGGACGCGGCCGTGCTGGCTGTTGGTAGTTGCGCCGCTGAATGCGCCCGGCAGCTGCTCTTGGCGCCGCGTTGTCTGCTCCATGTTCTCGCCCCCTTTTCTGGCTTTGCGACGCACGCAAATGCCGGGGCGTTTAGAACAGCCTTAACGCTCGCAGCTAGGCGCAGTCGCAAAAGTACAGGTTTTTGTAGAGGGCTATGGAGATGTGTCCTTTCGCGCCGCAATTTGTGCAATCTGGGAAAACAGTCCAAATAAACTTGTATAATGGCTCGCGTCGAAAGATACAAAAAGCTGTACCTTTTTGTGCAACAAAAAAGCCGCTCAACCAGCGGCTTTTGTTCGTTTTGGCATTAAAAAAGGCGACCGCCCTTTGTGGACGGTCGCCTTTCATTGTTTCTGTTGGGTTACCCTAGGCGCGGGTGCGGATCTCCTCGAGCACCTTGGCAACAAACTCGTCAACGCTCATCTGAACGGTCTCGTTGGAACGATCGCGGACGGAAATGTTGCCAGCCTCGACCTCCTTCTCGCCCAAGATGAGCATGTAAGGCACGCGGTCGATGCTGCGGGCCTCGCGGATCTTGTAGCCGATCTTCTCGTCGCGGTCGTCGCAGACCACGCGGATGCCGGCCTCCTCCAGCTTGGCGCACACCTCGTGGGCGTAGTCGCGACTCTTCTCCGAGACCGGAAGCGCCTTGACCTGCACGGGGGCCAGCCAGGTGGGGAACTTGCCCGCAAAGTGCTCAATCAGAATACCAATGAAGCGCTCGATGGAGCCAAAGCACACGCGATGCAGCATGATGGGGCGCTTCTTGGTACCGTCGGCGTCCACGTACTCCAGGTCAAAGTTGAGCGGCATCTGGAAGTCGAGCTGAACGGTACCGCACTGCCAAGTACGGCCGAGCGAGTCCTCCAGGTGGAAGTCGATCTTGGGGCCGTAGAAGGCGCCGTCGCCCTCGTTGACCTCATAGTCCATGTGCAGCTGCTCCAGAGCGGTGCGCAGGCCCTCCTCGGCGCGCGCCCAGTCCTCGTCCGAACCCATGGAGTCCTCGGGACGGGTGGAAAGCTCAACGTGGTACTTAAAGCCAAACTTCTGGTACACGGAGTCGATGAGGTTGACCACGCCCACGATCTCGTCGGTCAGCTGGTCGGGACGCACAAACAGATGGGCGTCGTCCTGGTTAAAGCAGCGCACGCGGAACAGGCCGTGCAGGGCGCCGCGCAGCTCGTGGCGGTGCACCAGGCCAATCTCGCCGGCGCGGATGGGCAGCTCGCGGTAAGAGTGCGGCTTGGAGGCGTACACCAGCACGCCGCCCGGGCAGTTCATGGGCTTAATGCAGTACTCTTCGTCGTCGATGACGGTGGAGTACATGTTGTCCTTGTAGTGGTCCCAGTGGCCAGAGGTCTTCCACAGCTGCTTGTTCATGATGAGCGGCGTGGAGATCTCCACGTAGCCGGCCTTGTGGTGGATCTCGCGCCAGTAGTCCAGCAGCGTGTTCTTAAGGATCATGCCGTTGGGCAGGAAGAACGGGAAGCCGGGGGCCTCGTCGCGCATCATAAAGAGGTCCATCTCGCGGCCGATCTTGCGGTGGTCGCGCTTCTTGGCCTCCTCCAGCATGTGCATGTGCTCGTCGAGCTCTTCCTTGGTGGCAAAGGCGACGCCGTTGATGCGGGTGAGCATCTTATTGTCCTTGTCGCCCTTCCAGTAAGCGCCCGAGACGCCGGTGAGCTTAAAGGCTTTGAGCGCCTTGGTGTAGCAGATGTGGGGGCCGACGCACATGTCGATGTAGTCGCCCTGCTGGTAGAAGGTGATGCGGGCGTCATCGTCCAGGTCGCCGATGTGCTCGACCTTGTACTTCTCGCCGCGCTCCTCCATAAGGGCGATGGCCTCGGCGCGGGGCTTCTCGTACACGGAGAACTTGAGGTTCTCCTTGACGATCTTCTTCATCTCGGCCTCGATCGCGGGGAAGTCATCCTCACTGATCTTGACGCCCTCGGGCAGGTCGACGTCGTAATAGAAGCCGTTGTCGGTCGCGGGACCGTAGGCAAAGTCGGCCTGAGGGTACAGGCGCTTGATGGCCTGCGCCATGATGTGCGCGGCAGAGTGGCGGATGACGTGCGTGACCTCGTCCTGCGGGAGCTCGGCCACCGAACCGTCATTGTAGAGTGCCTTCATGGGTATGTTTTCTCCTCTCGGATGTCTGATGCAAGTGCGTGCGATGCGCTCGGCGTTTTTGACTTGCATCATTATAGGCAGGTTGCCTTGGTATACAAGCGCCCGCCGCACCTTAATGGCACGGCGGGCGATTTTCTACGCATGCTTCATCGTGTGGGGGCAGGGTGCGTGCGGCTTGTGGCGCGTGCGGCTTGCGCGGGGCGCGCGGTGCCCGTGGCTTACGACCGGCCCGGCGATGGATGCGTTACTGAATGCGAGTTCGGCAGTAAGGGCAGACCTTCCAGTGCGCATCGAGCGGGCGATGGCAGCTGGGGCACACGTTGCGAACCTGGGTGTCGCACACGGGGCAGACCACAAAGTCCTTCTCGATGGGCGCGCCGCACTGCGGGCAGGTGCCGTACTGGGCAAGCTGGCGCTCGCGCAGGGCCATGTCCAGCTCCTGCTCCTCGCGGTCGGCCGCGTAGGAGTGCGGGCGCAGGACCAGGTAGGCAATGAGGCCCACAAACGGGATGAGGGCGATGATGCCCCATGCCACGTAAGCGCTGGCGCCGCGGCGGCGGGCGTCGATGAACACATAGACGACCGACAGCACATACAGGGCGATGATGAAGCCGACAAAGGCATAGATGACGCCCATAAGCTGAGGCGACATGAGCTCGTTGATGTATTTGGACATTGAGGTGTACCTTTCGGAATATTTACAGTCCGGTCAAGTTTACCACGGGGTTTGTTTATATGGGACCACGGCTGGGTACGGGGCTGGCGCGGACACAAACATCTCAATCTGTAACAGGTGGGAGCGGAATCCGGGTCCAGATGTTACAGATCGAGACACAAGGGTCCCTCCCCAACTTCAATCTAGATCTGTAACATCTAGAACCCAAAACAGTCCCCAGATGTTACAGATCGAGACAAAGAAGACCGTCCAAACCGAATGTCTCAATCTGTAACAGTTACTCGGCAAAAACAGGTCTAACTGTTACAGATTTAGACATTCGAAATCGACTGATTGGTTCATCTAAATCTGTAACATCTAGACCCCAAAACGGTCCCTAGATGTTACAGATCGAGACAGAAGAATCTCTCCCCGGCTTCAATCTCAATCTGTAACAACTTGGGCTCCAAAACCCCTCTTACTGTTATAGATCGAGACAAACCTCCGGCACCGGGGTCAGCAGACAAAGACGTCGACATCACCGAGCTTCCCCTCGCCTGCCGTTGGCGGGTGTTGCAGGGCTGTTCGCCGCATTGCCGCTGCGCTGGGGGTGTGCAGACCGTAGGATGGTCTTATTGACATCCTGTCAACTTGTCTGGGAGGCACCGTGGCAGAAACGTTTGATATCGCAATTGTGGGCGCGGGCATTACCGGGTGCGCCATCGCGAGGCAGCTCGCGCGCTATGACCTATCCATTTGCGTGGTCGAGGCAGTAAACGACATCGCGCTGGGAGCTTCGAAGGCCAACGGCGGCCTGGTGCACGCAGGCTACGATCCGGCACCGGGAACCGTAAAGGCGCAGGTCAACGCCCGCGGCTGCGATCTGTATGGCACCTGGTCCCAGGAGTTGGGCTTCTTGTTCCGCCGCACCGGCTCGATGGTGCTGGGCTTTAACGACGAGGACCGTGCGCACTTGGAGCAGCTACGTCAGAATGGCCTGGCCAACGGCGTGCCCGAGCTGTCAATCATTGGCCCCGAGCGCATCCTCGAGCTTGAGCCGCGCGCCAGTGCCGAGGCCACGTGCGCGCTATGGTGCCCTTCGACCGGTTACGTTGACCCATTTGAAGTAGCCATTGCTGCGCTGGAGAACGCGGTGGCTAACGGCGTGACGTTTATGCGGTCGGCGCCGGTGGAGGCGATTGAGGTCGCGGGCTCGGGCGACGACGCTGCGCGCTTTACGCTGGCAACGCCCGCCGGAGACGTGCACTGCCGTTACCTGATCAACGCAGCAGGCAACGGGGCCGCGGACATCTCGCATATGGCCGGCGCCGAGGAGTTCCAGATGGTCTGGCGCCAGGGCAACATCGTGGTACTGGACAAGGAACCGCGTGCACTCATGCCGCTCTACCCCGTTCCCACGCCGGTGTCGAAGGGCGTCATCGTGACGGGCACCGTGCATGACAACACCGTGATCACCGCGACCGCCGCTGTGCGCGAGCCAGGCGACACGCAGACCTACGCCAGCGATGTGAACGCGCTGCTAGCGGGTGCGCGCAAGCTGGTGCCCGATCTGGATACGCGCCGCGTGGTGCGCGCGTTTGCCGGCGGACGTCCGGTTATTAAGGGGACGAACGACTTCTTTATTGGGAAGTCGACCGTGGTGCCGAGGCTGTTCCAGGCGGCAGGCATTCAATCACCGGGCGTAGCGAGCGCCCCGGCCATTGCCGAGCGCATGGAGCAGGTGCTGTGCGATGCTGGCGTTGAGCTGAACGAACGGGCTGACTGGAATCCGATTCGCCGCGCACCGGACGACTTTGACCGTGCGCCGCTCGCGCGCAAAGAGGAGCTCATTGAGTCCGAGCCCGCGTGGGGACAGATCGTCTGCCGCTGCGAGACGGTGCCCGAGGCAGAGATCGTGGCCGCAATTCGACGCCGACCGGGCGCGATTTCGGTCGAGGGCGTCAAGCGTCGCTGCCGTGCAGGCATGGGTCGGTGCCAGAGTGGTTTTTGCCAGAGCCGTGTGGTGACAATCCTGGCGCGCGAACTGGGCTGCGACCCCAGCGAGGTGCTGTTGGAGGATGCCGGATCTTGGTTGGTTGAGGGACCGCTGAAGGGGGTGCGCTAGGATGGCGACGGATATCGAGATGGACGCCGGGCGCGACGCTGCGAGTGTAGCTGCGGTCGGCGCCATACCGACGCAGGCCTTCGACGTGGTCGTTATCGGTGGAGGCCCCGCCGGCATGGCGGCTGCACTTGCCGCACATAAGGCCGGCGCGCGCGTAGCCATCGTGGAGCGCGAGCAGCATCTGGGCGGCATCCTCCGCCAGTGCATCCACCCGGGCTTTGGTCTGTCGCATTTTAAACAGGAACTCACCGGCCCCGAATACGCGCAGCGGTTTATCGACCAGATACGCGCGACCGACATCGCGCTGTTCTTGGACAGCATGGTGATCGGGATTGATGGGGACTCGGACACTCCAGGTGCGAGCGGCGCCGAGGTCCACACCGTCACGCTCATGAGCCCCGCCAGTATGCTGCAGCTCACCGGGCGTGCGGTCGTCCTTGCCATGGGTTGCCGCGAGCGCACCCGCAGCGAGATCAAGATTCCCGGCAGCCGTCCAGCCGGCGTGTTTACGGCCGGCCTGGCGCAGCGGTACATCAATATCGAAAACCTCAAGCCCGGCTCGCGCGCCGTCATTTTGGGCTCGGGCGACATCGGGCTTATCATGGCGCGCCGCTGCACGCTCGAGGGGATTTCGGTCGAGGGCGTGTATGAGCTCATGCCGTACGCCAACGGCCTGCGCCGCAATGTGAAGAACTGCCTGGACGACTTTGGCATTCCGCTGCATCTATCAACCACGGTCACGCGCGTGATCGGACACGACCGCGTAGAGGCAGTCGAGGTGAGCCAAGTTGACGAGCACCTCGCGCCTATTCCGGGGACCGAGCGCATCGTTCCGTGCGATACGCTGCTGCTTTCGGTGGGATTGATTCCCGAGAATGAGCTTTCGGTGGGCGCGGGCGTGGAACTGGACCCCCGCACGCGCGGCGCCGTGGTTGACCAGAGCCTGCAGACGGGCGTGCCGGGCATCTTCGCCTGCGGCAACGTGCTGCACGTGCACGACCTGGCCGATAACGTGACGACCGAGTCCGAGCGCGCCGGTGCGGCCGCGGCGGCGTGGGCGTTGGAGGCTGTCGGCACCGCGGCGGGAGTGGCGGACACGAGCTGCGAGCTCACGGTCTCCCCCACCGGCATCGCAGGCTACGCCCTGCCGGGCCGCATTACGGCTGTGGCGCTCACCAAACTCAACTTCCGCGTACGCCGGCCGGTCGATTCTGCCCGTGTGCGCATTCTGGCAGGCGACGAGGAATTGTTCGCAGGCAAGGTCCGCCCGTTTAAACCGAGCGTAATGGAAAGCTTCCCGCTGCCGACAAAGGTGATTCAGCGCGTACTCGACCTGGGTGTTAGTGAGATTGTCCTGTCCGTCGACCCCGTTGAGGAGGCGTAAGGCCATGAGCACAAACACGATCGAGACACTGCGTTTCAACTGCACCACCTGCCCATCCGAGTGCCTCCTGACTGTAGAGGTGGAGCGCGACGCAGACGGCGCCGTGGTAGAGGTGCGCTCCGTGACCGGCAACAGCTGCCTGCGCGGCGATACGTTCGCGCGCCAGGAACTCACCTGCCCCATGCGTGTGCTCACCACTACCGTGGCCGTATCCGGCGGCGACGAGGCACTGCTGCCCGTGCGCACGGCCGAAGCCATCCCGCTGTCACTCCATGCCCAAGCCATGGACCTCATTCGCGGCCTGGTCGTCGACGCCCCCATCCGCATGGGCGACGTTGTGCTGGAGAACCTCCTCAACACCAACATCAACCTCATCGCCAGCATGGACATCGACCCAGCCTAAGCAGCTAATTTGGGACGGGGCTCTCTTACCTACCTCGCCATCCATCCCGCCCCTCCTCAATTGCGGTGAAATAGTTCCTGATTTCCGCCTACTTTTGAAACCAGCCCATTTGGGACGGACCTCTTATGACTGCTTTTGCCCGAACGTTCGCTAGGCTGGCCATGCCAAGAAGTGTCCCGAAGTGCCGGCATAAAAGGAACGTCCCTAACTGCCGGGCATGGGATACCATGGTAGCAACCTAGCGAAAGGACGATGTATGGCACATGTCGATGACCAGCGTGTGGCGCGCGTGCTCGATGCGCTCGAGGCTCAGCACCCCGGCGCGCAGCTGCTTGCAAACGACCCGTGGTCGATCTACTATCTGACCGGCTTTTATGCCGATATGTTCGAGCGTTTTTGTGGCGTGCTGCTCGCGCGCGACAGCGAGCCCGTGATCTTGGTCAACGCGCTACATCAGCTGCCCGAGTATGACAATGCCCGCGTCGCGTATCACACCGATACCGACGTCGTGACCGACGCCATCGCACGCGAGGTCAATCCTGCCAAGCCCCTCGGCATCGATACCGTTATGCGCTCCGGCTTTTTGATGCCCCTTATGGATCGTCACGCCGCGAGCGAGTTCTTCCTGGGCGACTTTGCCGTCACCGCCGCACGCACCCACAAGGATGAGGCCGAGCAGGAGCTCATGCGCGTGTCCTCGGCCGCCAACGATGCCGCAATGGCCGACGCCATCAAGCTCGTTCACGAGGGCGTGACGGAGCGCGAAATTGCAGACCA
Organism: uncultured Collinsella sp.; assembly: GCA_900542315.1. Classification (GTDB taxonomy): domain Bacteria; phylum Actinomycetota; class Coriobacteriia; order Coriobacteriales; family Coriobacteriaceae; genus Collinsella. The sequence goes on along the minus strand of UQMV01000028.1, from coordinate 19,024 downwards.
AATGCTCGGTCTGTACCGCAATCACGGCTGCGAAGGCTTTAGCTTTCCGCCCATCGTAAGCTTTGGCGCCAACGCCGGCGACCCGCACCACGAGCCCGACGATACGGTACTCAAGCGCGGCGACGTGGTACTGTTCGACATTGGCGGGCGTCGTCGCAACTACTGCTCGGACATGACACGCACGTTCTTTTGGGGCGAGCCGGACGAGGAGACAGCACGCATCTACGACATCGTGCGTCGCGCCAACGAGGCCGCCGAGGCGCTCATCGCACCGGGCGTGCGCATGTGCGACCTGGACCGAGCCGCGCGCAACGTGATTGAGGATGCGGGCTATGGCCAGTTCTTTACGCACCGTCTGGGACACTCAATCGGCCTGCAGGACCATGAGCCAGGCGATGTCTCGCTTGTCAACGAGCAGGTCGTAGAGCCGGGCATGACGTTCTCCATCGAGCCGGGCATCTACCTCCCCGGCCGCACCGGCGTCCGCATCGAAGACCTGGTCCTGGTCACCGAGTCCGGCGTCGAGATTCTCAACGCCTACCCCCACGACCCAGTCCGCCTAGACTAGCCCCTTCCTAATAGCCCCTCAATAAGTTGCGGTGGAATAGTTCCCAGATTGGCCCACGGGGGCATAATCCAGGAACTATTTCACCGCAATTGCCAAGGAGCCAAGTCGACCAATTTGAAAGTCTAGAGATGCGCCACGTAAGCGGGCTATCTACTACGTTTAACCCGCATGGGTCGACCATGCGGGTCTTTTTTGAAAATTGGCAAGCCATCTACCTGCGGTTTTATTTTTGCGATTCTCGGCATGGTTGAGGGTAGCCGGTCAAACGTAGTAGATAGGCCCATTTCGTGGCGAGCAGGTCAACTAGCTGCCCTGCGGAAAGGTTCTAGCGTAGCAGCCCCGCTACTTCGCCGGCTAGAGTAATGGTGCCGGCTGCTACGAAGGGCTCGCCCGCGGCCTCGAAAGCTGCGAGGGCCTCGGAAACGCTGGGGTACACGCCCGCGAGCTTGCCCGCGTCCACCAGGGCAGCGAGCTCCTCTGCCGGCAGGGCACGATCGGAATCGGTTTGCGTTACGACAACGCGCGGGAAGGCCGGAATCAGCACATCGACGATACCTGCCACGTCCTTGTCGGCCAGCGCGGCGCATAGCAGCGTGGGGCGATTCTCCACACACGGGTCGATCTCGTCCAGCGCGCTCACAAAGTTCTCGCAGCTCTGAGGGTTATGGCAGGCATCGATCAGCTTGAGCGGATCGGTTCCCAGTACATCAAAGCGACCCGGCGTAGGGCAGCTCATAAGCGAAGCGTCGAGCTTGTCGTGGTCGAGCTCGCGACCCAGATACCCCTCGCACAGCATAATCGCGCACGCGGCATTCTGCGGCTGATAGGCCGGCTTGACCATGCTCGAGGTATAGATCGCGCGCGGCGTGGTACAGCTGAACTCCACCGTATCGCCCACGTGCTCCGGCACCTTGATCGTGGCGTGGCTCACCACGAGCGGCACCACACCGCACTCGCGGCAACGGGCATCCATCACGCGCTGAACGCTCGCCTCATGCGTACCCTCGCCCAGCACAACCAGGCGCCCGGGCTTGATGACGGCAGCCTTCTCCCCCGCAATGGCCTCAAGCGTGTCGCCCAAAATGCGCGTGTGATCGAGGCCGATACCCGTAATGGCAACGGCGACGGGGTCGGTCGCACTCGTGGCGTCCCAACGGCCGCCCATGCCAACCTCGAGCACGGCAACGTCCACTGCAGCCTCGGCAAACACCACCAGTGCGGCAGCCGTCAGCAGGTCAAACGGGGTAATGGTATAGGCGCGCTCCCCCGCCGCCACACGACGAGCATTCACGCGATGCCCCGCCTCGACGGCGGCAGAAACGCCACGGGCAAACGCCTCATCGCTCACGACGCGCCCATCGACCTCCATGCGCTCGGGATAGCGCACCAACTGCGGAGACGTATACAGCGAGGTCTTTAACCCCTCACCACGAAGAATGGCAGCCGAAAAACGTGTGGTCGAAGTCTTGCCATTAGTACCGGCAACCTGAATGCAATCGAAATACTCGTCCGGACGTCCCAGCTCATCGAGCATATCGACAACCGTCTCAAGCAGAGGCCCAGCATCCCCAGAAATCCGCCCCGTATCAGCAGCAAGTCCCACAGCCTCACCAAACGAAAGCAAATCAAACTCAAAAGGAACGGTATACAAGCCAGAACGCTTAGGCATTTTCAGAACCGCCATTCATAGAAAAATAAAACAGTATAGGTTGACGATAGTCAGCGAAAACGCCTCTGATGAGCCAAGGTGCCGTGAAACAAGGGCGCATAGGGCTTATGCCAATGCGCCCGAAGTTGAACGGCAGATTGGCCATCAGAGGCGTTTGCAGCGTCGAGCCAGCCGCCGTTCGTTAGAACGGCGGAATAGGGGTCCGCAGTAGCGAGCAATGCCCCAAACCGCGTCCCCCAGTAACGCCTACGAGAAGTCAGCAACCTGAGCAGTCAGCGCCGCCAGGATCTCCTTGAGCTCAGCTGCACGGTCCCTCTTCTTCTGGACCACCGCGGGCGCGGCCTTAGCCACAAAGCCCTCGTTGGCGAGCGTCTTCTCACAGCCGGCGAGCTCCTTCTGCGCCGCGGCGATCTCCTTCTCCAGGCGTGCCTTCTCGGCCGAAAGGTCAACCTTGCCCTCAAGCACCACAAAGACCTCAACGCCACTGTCGACAACGGCGATGCTCGCGGCCGGCTTCTCAACGTCGGTGCCCATGACCAGCGAAGCCGTGTTGGCCAGCGGCTCAATCGTGGAGCGCAGGCTCTCGAGCTTCTCGATGTCCTCGGCACCGGCACGCACGACCACGTCGAGCTCGGCCTTGGGGCTCAAGCGATAACGCGAACGCGTAGCGCGGGCGGCAGACACGACGGCGCGGCACAGCTCAAACGCGCGCTCGGCGTCCTCGTCAACATGCTTGGCGTAGTCAGTGGGCTCAGGCCACTTGGCGATCATGAGCGCCTCGGCGCGGTCAACGTTGCCCTCGGCATCCAAGTCGAGCACGCTCGCCGGCATGTTGTCCCAGATCTCCTCGGTAACAAACGGCATGAGCGGGTGCATCAGGCGAATGGAGGTGTCGAGCACAAAGATAAGGTTGCGCTGAGCCTGCAGACGGCCCTCGCCCTTCAGGCGGGCCTTGGTGACCTCGACGTACCAGTCGCAGACCTCATTCCAGAAGAACTGCTGCACGCCGCGGGCCATGTCGCCAAAGGTGTAGTTCTCGATACCCTCGGTGACCATCTTCACGGCCTTGGCCAGGCGGCTGAACATCCAGGCGTCGGCCGGCGTCTCCACGACAGGCTCGCCGGGCGTGTAGCCTTCCATGTTCATGAGCAGGAAGCGGCTGGCGTTCCAGATCTTGGTGACGAACGACTTGGCCTGGTCGGTACGCGGGCTGTCGATAAGCTTCTTGGTCTTCTTGTCGATGTTCGCGTCGAACTTAACGTCCTGGTTGTTGGTGCACAGCGTCAGCAGGTTGTAGCGCATGGCATCGGCGCCGTACATGCCAATGAGGTCCATGGGATCAACGCCGTTGCCCTTGGACTTGGACATGCGGCTGCCGTCCTTGGCAAGAATCGTCGGGTAGATGACGACGTCCTTAAACGGTACCTCGTCCAGGAAGTACAGCGAGCTCATGACCATGCGGGCGACCCACAGCGCGATGATGTCGCGCGCGGTGACGAGCGCGGTCGTGGGGTGATGGCCCTCGAGCAGCTCCGGTTTTTGCGGCCAGCCCTGCGTGGCGAAGGTCCACAGCTGCGAGCTAAACCACGTGTCCAGCACGTTCTCGTCCTGATGCACGTGATGGCCGCCACACTTGGGGCACACGTCGGTGTCCTCGGTCAGGGCGTCCTCCCAGCCGCAGTCCTCGCAGTAGAACACGGGGATGCGGTGGCCCCACCACAGCTGACGGCTGATGCACCAGTCCTTAAGGTTCTCCATCCAGGTGGTGTAGGTCTGCGTCCAGCGCGCGGGGTGGAAGGTGACCTTGCCGGAGTTGACGGCGTCGAGCGCCGGCCCCTTGAGCTTATCGACGGCCACAAACCACTGCTCGGAAAGCCACGGCTCCAGCGCGGAGTCGCAACGGTAGCAGTGCATGACAGAGTGATCGAGTTCGTCGACGTGATCGAGCAGGTCGTGCTCCTCAAACCACTTGATGACGGCCTCGCGGCACTCGTCGCGGTTCATGCCGGTAAACTCGCCGTAACCCTCGACGACCACCGCATGCTCGTCGAAGATGTTGATCTGCGGCAGGTCGTGGGCCTGACCCATGGCGTAGTCGTTGGGGTCGTGGGCCGGGGTAACCTTGACAAAGCCGGAACCAAAATTGGCATCGACGTGCCAATCCTCAAAGATGGGGATCTCGCGGTCGACGATGGGGAGCTTGACGGTCTTACCCACAAAGGCGGCCTTCTCGGGGTCCTTCGGGGAGACGGCGACGCCCGTGTCGCCGAGCATGGTCTCGGGACGCGTGGTGGCGACGACGATGTAGTCCTGGCCGTTGACCGGCTCGGTCAGCGGATAGCGCAGGTGCCACAGGTGGCCCTTCTCGTCCTTGTACTCGGCCTCGTCGTCCGAGATAGCGGTAGTGCAGTTGGGGCACCAGTTGACGATGCGCTTGCCGCGATAGATCAAGCCGTCGTGGTACCAGTCGCAGAAGACCTTGCGCACGGCCTGGGCATAGTCCTCGTCCATGGTGAAGCGCTCGTTGTCGAAGTCGACGGAGCAGCCCATACGCTTGATCTGCTCGACGATGATGCCGCCGTACTCGTGGGTCCAGTCCCAGCAGGCGTCGACAAACTTGTCGCGACCGATCTCCAGGCGGCTAATGCCCTCACTCTTGAGCTTCTTGTCGACCTTGGTCTGCGTGGCGATACCGGCGTGGTCGGTGCCGAGCACCCAGCGTGTGGACTTGCCGCGCATGCGGGCCATACGGATGATGGCGTCCTGGATGGAGTCGTCGGTGGCGTGACCCATGTGGAGCTTGCCGGTCACGTTGGGAGGCGGAATGGTGACGGTGCAATCGCCCACGCCCTCGCGGCGCTTGTAGTAACCGCCGTCGAGCCACTTCTGCAGGATCGCCGGCTCGTTAGTCGACGGATCGTAGTTCTTGGGCATTTCTTCCATATATCTCTCCCTGTCCCGCCGGGGAGGAATGTAGGCCCGCCAGGGTCTGCATTCCTCCCCTTAGGTATCGATTACTTCAGTCTGATATGACTTCGCTGAGGCTTAAACAAACACACAGAATAACACAGGTAGTTGGGGTTATTGCGTATATATAAAATAGCCTCCGACCGCTGGTGGTCGGAGGCTATTTACAGACACGTTTTAGGCTGGCCTAGCCGTAGATGCGTTGGGGCTGTTCTTCGCCCTTGACGGCGGCCTCGGTTACGACGACCTTGGCAACGCCTTCCTCGCTGGGGAGGTCGAACATCGTCTGCTGCAGTACGTCCTCGCAGATGGCACGCAGGCCGCGGGCGCCGGTCTTGCGGGCAAGCGCCATGCGGGCGATCTCGTGCAGGGCGGCATCCTCAAACTCAAGCTCAACGTCCTCGAGCTGGAACATCTTGCGGTACTGGCGCACCACGGCGTTCTTGGGCTCGGTCAGGATCGACACCAGGTCGTCCTCATCGAGCGCCTGCGTCTGGGTGACGACGGGCGTACGTCCCACAAACTCAGGAATCATGCCAAAGGCGTTAAGGTCCTGCGGGAGCACCTGGCGCAGCAGGTCGTTCTCGTCGACCGAGGTGGGGCCGGCGATCTCGGAGTTAAAGCCCACGCCCTTGTTGCCCACGCGATCGGCGATGATCTTATCCAGACCCACAAAGGCACCGCCGCAGATGAACAGGATGTTCGTCGTGTCGATCTGCAGCAGCTCCTGCTGGGGATGCTTGCGACCGCCGGTAGGCGGAACGCTGGCCACCGTGCCCTCAAGAATCTTAAGCAGTGCCTGCTGAACGCCCTCGCCCGAGACATCACGGGTAATGGAGAGGTTCTCGGCCTTGCGGGCGATCTTGTCGATCTCATCCACGTAGATAATGCCAACCTGCGCGCGCTCGATATCGCCATCGGCAGCATTGATGAGCTTGAGCAGGATGTTCTCCACGTCCTCGCCCACGTAACCAGCCTCGGTGAGCGCAGTGGCGTCGGCGATAGCAAACGGCACCTCGAGGATGCGCGCGAGCGTCTGGGCCAGCAGCGTCTTACCGGTACCGGTGGGGCCAAGCAGCAGAATATTGGACTTGGCGAGCTCCACCTCGTCCATATCGTCATCAAACTGGCCGCCCATACCGTCAGCCTCGTCAAAGGCGGACACCGCGGCGCCACCCTCGATCACGCGGCGATAGTGGTTGTACACGGCAACCGACATGGCGCGTTTGGCGTCCTCTTGACCCATGACATAGGCCGAAAGCTCGTCATAGATCTCGTGCGGCGTCGGCACGTGCGTGATGACCTGACGGTCGTCCTCGAGCTCAAAGCCCTCGGCCTCGGGGTCAACGGCGGGCTGGGACGCAGCCTGGCCGTGGTCGTTGAGGAAACCCGGGAGATTGCCGTTGCGGGCGGCGTCCATAAAGTCCGAAGCCAGCGACTCCTCAAGGATCTCGGAGCAGGCGGCGACGCACTCGTCGCAGATAAAGATGTTGGTCGGACCCTTTACGAGACGACGGACCTGACCCTGCTCTTTTCCGCAGAAGGAGCAGCGAATGGGGTTGCCGTTCTCGTCAAAGTTGTCCTGCATGTTACCGGCCATCCTAGGCGTCCTTCGCGGCAAGATCGCGCGAGGTGACGATACGGTCGATCAGGCCGTAGTCGAGGGCCTCGGCAGCGGTCAGGTAGTTGTCACGCTCGGTATCGGCTTGGACCTTCTCGATGGGCTGGCCCGAGGCGTCGGACAGGATCTGGTTGAGCTCGCGGCGGGTCTTCTTGATCTCCTCGGCCACGATCTCGATCTCAGTCTGCTGGCCCTGGGCACCGCCGCTGGGCTGGTGAATCATGACCTTGGAGTGCGGCAGGCAGAAGCGCTTGCCCTTGGCGCCGGCCGAAAGCAGCACGGCGGCCATAGACGCGGCCATACCGACGCAAATGGTGGAGACCTGCGGCTTAATGAAGTTCATGGTGTCAAGAATCGCCAGGCCGGAGTAGACCTCGCCACCGGGCGAATTGATGTAGAGCGAGATATCCTTCTCGGCATCCTGACTCTCAAGATGCAAAAGCTGGGCAACGACCAGGTTGGCGCTGACGGAGTTGATCTCCTCGCCCAAGAAGATGATGCGGTCGTTGAGCAGGCGCGAATAGATATCGTAGCTGCGCTCGCCGCGCGGCGTCTGCTCGATAACGTATGGCACGAGGGCGGAATCGAACTTAGCGATCATACGCATCTCCATTTCTCTTACGGACCAATAGTGGTTCTAGACAAACGTACGGTGCCCGCATGCTATGCATTGGCTGGCACCGTACGAAGCAACCGGATAACCGGCTTATAACTTTACCCCATCACGGGCGCATCCATGCGCTCGCGGAAAAGGTGGCGAGAATTACTCGGCGTCCTTGGCGGTCTCGTCGACCTCGGTCACCTTGGCGTTCTCGACCAGGTGGTCGACGGCCTTGGAGCGACGGATGGACTCGCGGACGGCAGGCATGCGGCCATCGGCGATGAACTCGGCCTTGGAAGCCTCGACGTCCTTGACGCCGGCCTTCTCGAACTCGGCGTTGATGTCGTCCTCGGTGACCTCGATCTTGAGCTCACGCGCGAGGGCGTCGAGAGCCAGGGACTCACGGGCAACGTCGTTGGCCTGCTTGTGCAGGTCGCCGATGAACTGCTCCATGGTCAGGCCGGAAGCGGGCAGCCAGGTGTCCAGCGTCATGCCGCGGGCAGCGAGGTTGGACAGGAAGTTCTGGCCGAGCTCCTCAAAGACGGACTGCTCGTAGTCGGCGTCCATCTCGTCGAGCTGCAGACGCTCGGCGAGAGCGGAGACGCAACGGTTCTCCTTCTCGGCCGGGAGGCGGGAAGCCTTATCCTGCTCGATCTCGATCTTGATGGCGTCGCGCATAGCGTCGATGCTGTCGAAGCCAAAGTCGGACTTGACGAGCTCGTCGGTGAGCTCGGGGGTGTTGCGGACCTTGATGCCCTTGACGGTGACCTCGACGGTGTGCGTCTCGGCCTCCTCGCCCTCCTCGACCTCGTCGGTCCAGGTGACGGTCTTGACGTCGTCAACGTTGGCGCCGATCAGGGCCTCGTTGAACTCCTTGGGGTTGCTGTCGCTGCCGGCGATGAGCATACGGCCCTCGGCGGCAAAGTTGTCGGCGTTCTCGACGGCCTTGAGGTCGACGGTCACGTAGTCGTCAGCCTCGACGGCGCGACCCTCGACGTCCTCGAAGGTAGCACGGTAGTTGAGAAGCATCTCGACCTGGTTGTTGATCTCGGACTCGGTGACCTCCGCGGGAGGCATCTCGATCTCGACGGCGTCGAAGGAGGAGAGCTCAGCGGCAGGACGCAGGGAGAACTCGACGGTGTAGGTGTAGTCCTCGTGATCCTTGGCGAGGTCGAGCTCCTTGTAGTCACCGTTCTTGGTGGGGACGATGTCCAGCTCGTTGAGGACGACGGGCTCGTTGGCGGCGATCAGGTCGTTAGTGGCCTGAGCGAGGGTAGCCTCAGCGCCAAGAGCAGAGTCGATGACCGGACGGGGAGCCTTGCCGGCACGGAAGCCCGGGAAGCGGTACTTCTTGGCGGTGTCCTTGTAGGCCTTCTTGATCGCGGCGTCGACGTCGGCGGCCGGGATGGTGACCGTAGCGGTGAGCTTGGCGTCCTTGACGTCAGAAGCGGTGATGTTCAACACGTTCCTCCTCATACTGCCCAGCTTATCTGAGGTGCTGGTACCTTTATGCAACAAAGAGTCGCGACGGCGGGAGCCGACGCAGGTGCGATGGTGCGGGCGAAAGGACTCGAACCTTCACGGGAATCCCACCAGAACCTAAATCTGGCGCGTCTACCAATTCCGCCACGCCCGCATGAGCGCACAGACTAGGAATGATAGCAGATACGAACGGCAAGCGCACGCACACGTTTTACAGGCTCACGACCTCACCACGAGTGCGAAAGGCGGGGCGAGTTGCCCCGCCCCGCCCATTACGACTTGTTCGCTGACCCGCTACTCCCCAAGCAGCGCTTTCTCCGGCGTAATCGGCAGCGAGCGCACCTGGTGGCCGGTGGCGTGTGCGACGGCCGAGGCCACGGCGGCGAGCGGCGTGTTGATGACAACCTCGCCGATCGACTTGGCGCCAAACGGACCCGTCGGCTCGTAGCTCGGCTCAAAGGCCACGCGAATGCTGCCGATATCCAGGCGCGTGGGCAGCTTGTAGCTCATAAAGTTGCCGGTGCGCAGGCGTCCGCGATCGTCATGCTCGACAATCTCGTAGAGCGCGTGGCCGATGCCCTGGGCAATGCCGCCCTCGGCCTGAACGCGCGCGAGCGCCTCGTTGATCACGGTGCCACAGTCGACGGCAGCCGCGTAGTCCACAACAGTCACCTTGCCGGTGGCCTTGTCAACCTCGACCTCGGCAATACCGGCCATAAACGGCGGGGGCGAAACGGGCAGGCAGGCAGAGGCGTGCGAGGTCAGTGCGTCGCCGCCCGCAATGTTCTTGACGCACAGGTTGGCAAAGTCGCGCAGCGTGAGGTAGCGGTTCTGCTCGCGCGCAGCGCGCTCGTCGGACAGACGCACGTACTGACCATCGAAGACCACATCGGCGGCGTCCACATCCCACATCTGGGCGGCCTTGACGCAGATCTTCTCACGTAGCTCGGTCGCGGCGTTCTTGGCGGCAAGGCCCGTCACGTACGTGCCCGAGCTCGCGTACGAGCCGGCGTCGAACGGCGACACATCGGTGTCCACGCCGCGCACCACGATCAGCGAGCTCTCCACGCCCAGTTCCTCGGCGGCAATCTGCGCCAGGATCGTGTCGACGCCCATGCCGTTATCGGTGGCGCCGGTGCCGATGGTAATGAAGCCGTCCTCTTCCAGGCGCATGTCAATGCCGGCGATGTCCACGTTGGAGATGCCCGAGCCCTGCATGGTGAGCGCGCAGCCCAGGGCGCGTACGCGGTCGCCCAGGTCCACGGCAAGCGGCTTGTCGCGCCAGCCGATCATGTCCATCGCGCGCAGCAGGCAGCGGTCGAGCGCGCAGGCGTTGAGCTTCTCGTTGTAGTACTGCGGCATGACCTCGCCCTCGCGCACGATGTTCTTAAGGCGCAGGTCGGCGGGGTCCATGTGCAGCATGTCGGCGAGCTCGTTGACGGCGCTCTCCACGGCAAACTGACCCTGGGTGGCACCGTAGCCGCGATACGCGCCGCCGCGGTTGGTGTTGGTGTAGACGGCGTCCCACCTAAAGCGGCTCGCCTTCACATGGTTGTAGATCGGCAGGCTCTTGTGTCCCGAGAGGCCGATCGTCGTGGTGGCATGTTCGCCGTACGCGCCGGCATTGGACAACGTGTGCAGGTCGATAGCCGTGATGGTGCCGTCGTTCATGGCGCCCAGCTTGACGGTCATCTGCATCTGGTGACGCGAGTTGCCCGCGGTGATGGTCTCCTCGCGGGTGTAGCAGCAATAGCTCGGACGGCCGGTCTGCTGGGTCACGAACGCCACGAAGATCTCGCAGCAGCCCGTCTGCTTGGAGCCAAAGCCGCCGCCGATGCGCGGCTTAATGACCTGCACCTGCGACTGCGGGATATCGAGCGACTGCGCGACCATGCGGCGCACGTGGAAGGGCACCTGCGTAGAGGTGGTCACCGAGATGCGGCCAAACGCGTCGGTCGTCGCGAAGGCACGGAAGGTCTCCATGGGCGCGGTCTGGGTGGCCTGACTGGTGTAAGTGCGCTCAAAGACGATGTCGCTCTGGGCGAAGGCCTCGTCCAGATCGCCATAATCGCTGGTACCGCTACACACCAGGTTGCGCGGGACATCGCCGCCCTGCGGGAACATAAAGGTCACGTCGCCCTCGGGGTGGACCACGATGTCGTTATCGAGTGCCTGGGTAAAGTCGAGCAGCGGCTCGAGCACCTCGTAGTCGACTTTGATGAGCTTGAGCGCCTTATCGGCGGCCTCCTCGGTCTCAGCGGCGACGATCGCCACCTCCTCGTTTTGGTAACGGACGAGGTTCTCGAGGATCAAGCGGTCGTAGGGACTCGGCTGCGGATAGCTCTGGCCGGCGATGGTAAAGCGGCGCTTGGGCACGTCCTCGTAGGTGTAAACGCCCACGACGCCCGGCACCTTCAGGGCGCGCGAGGTGTCGATGGAACGGATCTTGGCGCGGGCATAGGGGCTGCGCTTGAGTTTGACGATGAGCGCGCCGGCGGGCACCATATCGCCCGTGTAGACGGGACGGCCCTCGAGCAGGGCCTTCGAATCCTTCTTGGGCTGCTTGTGGGTGATTTGCTTGTAGGAGACGCCGTCGGAGCTCGTGTCGTTGACGGGCAGCTCGGGCATCTCGAAGCCCACCTGCACGCCCGACTCGTTGAGGAAGCGGACGATGGCGCGCAGCTGGCTCTCGTAGCCGCTGCAACGGCAGAGGTTGCCGGCGAGCTGGCGCGAGAGCTCCTCGCGCGTGGCGACGAGGCTCGGGTCCTCCTTGGCGGCGCGGGCGAGCGCCAGCACGTTCATGATAAGGCCGGGGGCGCAAAAACCGCACTGCTCGGCACCTTCGGCGGCCATCGCACGGGCCAGCGCCTCGGACTCGGCCTTGAGACCCTCGAGCGTGGTGATGGAGCGGCCCTCGACGCGCGCAGCCGGAACCGAGCAGCTCAGCACCGGGTCGCCGTCGAGCCACACCGTGCACAGACCGCAGTTGGTGGTCTCGCAGGCGCAGCGTACCGACGCGCAGCCCTGCTCGCGCAGCAGCGCAAAGAGCATGGTGTCGGGGGCAATCTGAACCTTGACCTTGCGGCCGTTGAGCGTAAAGGAAAGATCGATGAGTTTGGCAGCCATTAGCGCACCTCGCTAGAATCGACGCCGGGCACGCGGCGGCAGGAATACTCGTCCGTGGCGAACTTGGGAATCTGCACGGTCTCGAGCTCGCGAGCAAGCGCGGCCGAAAGCTCGATGCCGGCGGCGCGGCGCAGGGCCTGGATCGCCAGCGGGGCCGAGATGCGGCGGCGGTAGTCGGCCGAGCCCCACATGTTGGTGCCGTAGCTCAGCGCGCGCACGGAGACGGCGAGGGCGCGAAGCTCGTCCTCGGAAGGCTGCTCGTTCACGACGCCGCACGCCTCGCCCTGCAGCAGGGTCGCGCGCAGCGGACGAGCGCCCACGGTGACGTGCCAGGAGTTATCCCACCAAGCGGCAGTGACGTTGAGCGAGGGGAAGTCGGTCGCAGCCTTGCGCACGGCCTCGTAGCTCGCACGGTAATCGTGCTTGACGACCACCACGTGCTCGATCACGTCGCGCACGTAGCCCATTTCGACGAATTCGGCGAGCGGCACGCGGCCGGCGCCCGTCAGCTCGACATAGGAATCGAGTGCCAGAAAGGCCGAAAGAACGTCCGAGAAGCCAAAGCGGCCGTAGATGCTGCCGCCCACCGTGGCGGTGTTGCGCAGCTGGACGCCCACGATATCGTGGACGGCGAACTCAAAGACATTGTTGACAAGCGCGTTGAGCCCGGCATGACGCTCGAGCTGGCGCAGGGTGCACATGGCACCGATGCGAAACTCGGTCTCGGTCTCCTCGATCTGATCGAGTCCGCAGGCCGAAAGGTCAATCGCCGTCGCCACGCGACGCGATCCCAGGCGCATCCAGATGCCGCCGCCCACAATCTTGTTGTTGCGGTTTTTCTGCAAGAGCTCATAGGCTTCGGCCGCGTTTCCAACACGGACGTAGGTACCGAACTTGAGCACGTTCTCCCCCATCTCTTCACTTGTCCAGTACCTCTAAGTGTACCAAACGAGAACGCACGACCCTCACCGCCATAGAAAAAGGCTCCCAGCCAAGATGGCTGAGAGCCTTATCACATGCTATGTCGAGCGAAGATTTAGCAGACGCCCTGGGCGAGCATGGCGTCGGCGACCTTCAGGAAGCCGGCGATGTTGGCGCCCATGACAAAGTTGCCCTCCTGGCCGTACTCCTTGGCGGTGTCGTCCACGTTGTGGAACATGCCGCGCATGAGCTGCTCGAGCTTGCCGTCGACCTCCTCGAAGGTCCAGGACAGGTGCTCGGCGTTCTGGCTCATCTCCAGGCCGGACACGAGTACGCCGCCGGCGTTGGCAGCCTTACCGGGCATAAAGGCGACGCCGTTCTCCTGGAAGTAGGTCGTGGCCTCGATGGTCGTGGGCATGTTCGCGCCCTCGCCGACCACCTTGCAGCCGTTGGCGACGAGCGCTTGGGCGTCCTCGAGCAGCAGCGTGTTCTCGCGAGCGCAGGGCAGCGCGATGTCGCAGGGCAGCTGCCACACGCCGCGGCCGTCACCCTCGTGCCACGTGGCATTGGGCTTCTCATCGACGTACATGGCGAGCGTAACGCCCTTGTCGTGGCCGGAGCGCTTCTTGTTGTAGACATGCTCGAGCACGGTGTAGTCGATGCCGTCGGGATCCTCGACCCAGCCATGGGTGTCGGAGCAGGCCAGCACCTTGCCGCCGAGCTGGGAGACCTTCTGGACCGCGTAGATGGCGACGTTACCGGAGCCGTGAACGACGACGTTCTTGCCCTCGAAGGAGTCGCCGCGGCTCTTGAGGTACTCGTCCACAAAGTAGGCCAGGCCGTAGCCGGTGGCCTCGGTACGGGCGAGCGAGCCGCCAAAAGAGAGGCCCTTGCCGGTAAGGACGCCGGTCCACTCGTTAGTCAGGCGCTTGTACTGACCGAACAGGTAGGCAACCTCGCGGCCGCCAACGCCCAGGTCACCGGCGGGAACGTCGGTGTTGGGGCCAATGTGGCGATAGAGCTCGGTCATGAAGGACTGGCAGAAGTGCATGATCTCGTTGTTGGACTTGCCCTTGGGGTCAAAGTCGGAACCGCCCTTGCCGCCACCCATGGGAAGGGTGGTCAGGCTGTTCTTGAGGATCTGCTCCAGGCCCAGGAACTTGAGCATGCCCAGGGTGACCGTCGGGTTAAAGCGCAGGCCGCCCTTGTAGGGTCCGATGGCAGAGTTGAACTCGACGCGGTAGCCGCGGTTGACCTGGACCTTGCCCTGGTCGTCGACCCAGGGAACACGGAACATAACGATGCGCTCGGGCTCGACGAGGCGCTCAAGCAGGGCGGCCTCCTCGTACTCGGGATGGGCGTCGAGCGCCGGCTGGATGGTGCCGAGGATCTCGGTCGCGGCCTGGATGAACTCAGGCTGCTCGGGATAGCGGGCCTTGAGCTCGTCGAGAACTTTCTGCGTGTAGCTCATGCTTCCTCCAATTGGTGGAAAAGAAAGGTGTCGTTCGCGGCGCCCCATGCGCCGTGAGCTTTATCGAGTATGGATAATATCGCACTGTTGCAGCAAAGTTACGCATAAGCCAACGAGCGGATGTTTCGTTTTGATTACGATGCAGGTAGAAGCGTTTTTGAGAGCCTGACGTGCAAAACCCGTGTTTCAAACCTGTTTCGTCCACGTGTTCCAAACCACCACATTGGGGACAGGCACCTTTGTGGTGGTGCTGGTGGTTAGAGGACGAGCTGATGGTAGTCGGCGGGAGTTATGCGGCTCTCGGTGGCGGCGCGGAAAGCGGCGAGGGCGTCGCCCGAGAACGGCATGGCCCAGCACAGCCCGCAGCCGGCAGTGATGGAGCCAGGCAGCGGCATAATCCGCCCGGGCACGCCGGCAGCAAGACACAGCTGCTCGCATTCCATCACATCGAAGGTGCTATCGAACGAAACGATGATCTTGCGTTCGTGATCAGGGGCATCACCGGACGAGGCCTTGCGGTGCGACTCGCGATACGCAGCCGCCGCTGCCTCTTCCTCGGCCGTATGTCCACAGCCGCCACAGCCGCAGGTGCAAGGCTCGGACCCATCGCAAGTGCAAGGTTCCCCGGTATCGGGGCAAATATCGTGAGACATGGCAACTCCAATCGTCTAGGCGAGTAACTCGGCCGCCGCAAACTCCTCGGGCGTATTGACGTTTTCGAAGCAGAGCGTCGAGCCGGCGACCGCGACAATCTGAGGCTCGTCCAAATACCCGGCGTTCACCCGGTCGATCAGGCAGCGAATGCGCTGACGGTCGCAGGCGAGCAGCTCTTGGGCGACCGGCGCACACGCGTCACGGCGCCAGACGGCACAAAGCGGCTCAATCCCCCGCTCCTCGCGCGGCACGCACACGTCGAGCGCCTCGGCCTCGACACAGCTGGCAAGGGCACCGATTAGCTTCGAAGAGACAAACGGCATATCACAGGCGACGATAGCAACGAGAGGCAGCCGGGCCGCAGTCAGCGAACTCGCGATGCCGCGCATGGCGCCCGCCGGCCCCTCAAGGTCCGGCACTATTCGCGGCACCAGACCGCCAAACGTGCGCTCCTCAAGGTAGGCAAGCTCGCTGGGACGCGAAGTCGTCACGACCAACTCGCCGGCAACTGGCGCCAGCCGACCCAGCACGCGTTCGATGAGCGGCTCGCCGCAAAACGCCATGCGAGCCTTATCGCAGCCCATGCGTGAGGACAGCCCGCCCGCTTGGACGACACAAGAAAGATCGGCCCGTCTTACGGTAGTCATACGGCAAAACACCTCCATCGGCTTGCTCGAAGCCCGGTGCACGAAGCTAAATACCGCCGCCGAAATAGCGACGCTACGAAAAGCTCGTGCAAAAACAAAACAGCGCCTTTGCGGCACGCAGCAAGACCGCGAGCACAAAAGCGCTGGTAGCGTATGGCGGGAACGTATGTGAATCGAACACATCCAAGACGTTTTGCACGCCTCGCAACGGTTTTGAGGACCGCGGAGCCCACCGGAGCCCATCCGTTCCCAAGTGCGGCGGTATTTTACCAAACCAGGCAGCCCGCAGCCGCAAAGGGCGCCAGGGTAGCTAATTTGGGACGGCGGATGATTTTTTAATCCCCGTCCCAGAAAAATCATCCGCCCAAAATGACTACCCTAGCGCAGCGAGCGCAGGCCGCCGGCGTCCTTGTCGAGCACCGTAAAGCGCACGGCATCTAGGTGCTCCAAGATGCTGATGGCGCGCTTGCGCGACACGCCCAGGGCCTCGCGCAGCACGCTCGTGGTGGCAGCACCGCCGGCTGCCTCAATGGCGGCGGCAACAAGCTCGCGCGCATGGGCCTCGGCGGCAGCGGACAGGGCAACGTCGCGCTCGACCTTAACGATCGAGCGGTTGAGCGATAGCTCGCGCAGGGCTCGCGTCATGGTGTCGCGACCGAGCTGCAGCTGTTCGCCCACCTCGGGAAGCGCCGGTGCATCCAGGCCAGCCTCGTCAAGAAGCGCGATGATCCGTTCGCAAGCCTCTCGCACCACGCGTGCCGCCGCAGCGGCCGAATGCGGATCGAATACCTCGGCGCCCTCGGCGGCGCACACGCCACGCGAGCAGCCCTCGGCAATCAGAGCCGCGGCAACGTCTTCATCAGCGGCTGACCACGCAGCATGGGCAACGGCGCCGGGCGTAAAGCCCGTCTCCTTGGGAGCCGCCGTGTGCATGGCCGACAGGGTCGTCGCCAGGTCATCCATCGCGGCGTCGAGCGCGGAAGAATCTGCATACAGCGAGCCATCCGAGCCTGCAAGCGCGCAAGCAGCGCCCTGCGCCACCAACCCGCGCAGTGCGGCATCGACCTCGCCGATACCAAGATCCAAAGCCTCGGCGATATCAACCGTCGTAACCGGCAGCGTCTGCAGCGCCAGCCAAGCGCCCACACCGCCCGCGATATCGCCGGACTCGAGCGCCGCATACAGCGCACGCTCTCCTTCGGCAAGCTCGCGCGAGCGACGGCAGCGCGAAAGCAGCACGCGCCCACCGCCAATGAGCATAACGGGCGAATACGACAGCACCACGGCATGGTCCCCGGCACGTAGCGGCAGCGAGTTTTCCAAGCGCACCTGAACATTACGGGTCTCGCCCACCGCCATGGGGGCCTCGCCCTCCATGAACATGATGCGACCGACAACCTCGGCCGTACCCGCCATCACGTGCACACGCGCACCCGACTCGAGCACACGCGGCTTGGCTCCCTCGCGGCCCAAATACGTAAACGTCATCATAAAGCGCATCGTCTGGCCAAAGCGGCCCGCCACACCGAGCATCTCACCGCGATCGAGCGTGGCGACGGCATCGCCCACCAAGTTGAGCGCCACACGCTGACCGGGCAACGCCCGCGGCGTATCGCCATGCACCTGAATCCCACGTACGCGACAGACCGTACGCGACGGCAGCGCGACGAGCTCATCCCCCACCGCGACGGGCGCATCGTGCAACGTTCCCGTCACCACGGTACCGGCGCCTTTGATCGTAAAGCAGCGGTCGATGGGCAGACGAGGCGCGGCATCGGTGCGCTCGGCACGGTCGCGGCAGGCATCCCAGCAAGCGGCAACCTGCTCGTCGAGCACCGCAAGCAGCCCGTCGATCCCCTCACCCGTCTTAGACGACACGGGCACAATCGGCGCGCCCGCAAACACGGTACCCGACAAGAAGTCATCGACATCGAGCTCGGCAAGCTCGGTCATCTCGGCATCGGCCAAGTCGCACATCGTCAGCGCGACCACCATGTGTGTGACGCCCAGCAGCTCCAGCACATGCACGTGCTCGCGCGTCTGCGGCATCACGCCCTCGACGGCCGATACCACCAACACGGCAACATCAATGCCCGTCGCACCCTGCACCATGGCGCGCAAGTAATGCGCGTGGCCCGGCACGTCGACCAGGCCAACGATCTTGCCACTCGGCAGCGCCAGCTCGCCAAAGCCCAGCTCCACGGTCATACCGCGACGGCGCTCAACCTCCAGACGATCGGGATTCTTGCCGGTCAGCGCCTCGATCAGCGCCGACTTACCGTGGTCGACGTGGCCCGCCGTGCCAACGATAACGGGACACTCCACCAGCGCTTGAACCTCACTCATCGAGCAATCGCCTTCTTAACGCACGCGACGAGCGTCGATGCCGCCGTCTCGATATCGCGGTCACCCACGAGCGTACGCACATCAAACAGGACGCGATCGTGCGAGGCGCGCGTGACGACCGGCGTGTCGAAATCCTGGACGAGCGAGCGCTTGAGCGCGTCGACCGTCAGGCGCTCGTCAACAAGACGCACGGCAACGCACATGGTGGGCAGCTCAACGGTGGGCAGCGAACCGCCACCGGGGGTCGACGACTCCTCGACGATTTCCACCTGCACGGCACACGGGCAGCCGGCCTTATCGAGACCCGCCACCATCAGCTCGCGCAGCTTACGCGCGCGGCGCTCCAGATGAGCCTGCGGCAGCGTAAGCATGCTGAGCACCGGAATATCGCGATGGGCAACATCGGCGCCATCCATGTAGATACGCAGCGTGGCCTCGAGCGCCGACAGAGCCAGTTTGCCCGGACGCAGGGCACGCATAAGCGGATGCGACCCGCAGGCCTGGACCAGATCGCGACGACCCATGATAATGCCCGCCTGCGCGGCGCCGAGCAGCTTATCGCCCGAGCATGACACGATATCGAGCCCCGCCGCGACCGAAGCCGGCGTGGTTTCTTCGCCGCCGCGCACCAAGATGTCGTCGGGCAACAGCGCGCCCGAGCCCTGGTCCTCGTAGAACAGCAGGCCATGCTTGTGAGCAAGCGCCGCAAGCTCCCGAGAACCTACCTCCTCGTGGAAACCCTCGATACGATAGTTGGAAGGATGGACCTTGAGAATCATGGCCGTATCGGGCGTGATGGCGCGCTCGTAGTCGCTCAAATGCGTGCGGTTGGTGGCACCGACCTCGACGAGCTTGGCGCCCGAGGCCGCCATGACGTCGGGAATACGAAAGCTGCCACCGATCTCGACGAGCTCACCGCGGCTGACGATAACCTCTTTGCCCGCGGCATGG
>UQMV01000027.1 GCA_900542315.1 uncultured Collinsella sp. | reverse complement strand
GGACTTGCAGCGACGGACCTCAGGACACTCTTACACCACGTCTGCGCGCGCGACCTGATCTGAATCGAAGGTGAATGGTTTCCCGAGAAGTGAACGACCTATTTTGGGTCCTCGAAGCATCGGCATGTTATGTCCGTTATTTCCTGCAGTTTTGCCACATGAATCCTGCGGTTTTGTAATCAAAAAGTGCGGATGCTTCGGGGTCCCGATTTCACTCGTTCACTTCTCGGAAAACCATTCACCTTCATTATTGCTGCTAGTGTTTTTGGGCGCATGGCTCGGGTGCTGGTCGATATTGAAAAGAAAACAGCCTCACTTAAGCAATCGCGGGCTTGTCCATGCGTATCTGCGGGGTTGTCTGCACAGTTCGCGGTATTATGTTGCGGAGTTTTGAAAGGAGCCGCTGGTGGTCACGACGACGTTTGCTTCGCCTTTGGGCGAAATCTTGCTTGCCGCTGATGGCCGCGGTCTGACGGGGCTTTGGTTTGAGGGACAGGAGCACTTTGGCTCCACGCTTCTCAAAGAAGATCCCGAACATGTTGAAGGCGCCGATGCAGTTTCTGGTGCTGGCGGCATGTCGTCAGCGAGTCCGGCAAATGGTGCGGCGTCTTCGGTGCTTGAGCGTTCCTGGGCTTGGCTGAATGCTTATTTTGCAGGGCAGGAACCTCGGTTTACGCCGCCGTTGCATTTGATTGGCACGGCGTTTCAGCGCGAGGTTTGGTTTGAGCTGCTTTCTATTCCGCGTGGCGAGGTCGCTACGTATGGCGAGATCGCCCGGCGTGTTGCGGCTCGACATCGTGTGCCGGGAAACGAGGCACCCGTTGTGTCTCCTCGTGCGGTGGGGGCTGCGGTTGCGCGTAATCCCATTTCGATTATCGTGCCGTGCCATCGCGTGGTGGCGGCCGACGGATCGCTCAACGGATATGCCGGCGGGCTTGATCGCAAGGAGTGGCTGCTGCGGCTTGAGGGCGCGTACGAGGTGTAGCGCTCGAGCACTTTGCATAGCCAAGATGCCGTGAAAGAACGGGACACGCTTTCCGAATGGAGGCTCAGACGGAAACCACGTCCCGGAATTCTGTTTTAAAGCGGGATGCGCTTTCCGAATGGCGTCCCGAGCGGAAACCGTGCCCCGGAATACAGCCTCAGAGTGGGACGCCGTTTCCGGTTGAGACCACCTGCCTGGACATCCATCTACGCCCGCTCCTGCAGGGCGTAGATGGACTTATCCATGTTGAATAGGTAAGCCACAACGCAGACGATGAAGAACGCCGGCAGATTACCGAAACCGAAGACCTCGCAACCGATAAGGATTGGCGCGAGCAGCGTGTTGGTGGCGCCGCCAAAGACGGCGGCGTAGCCCAGCGCGGCGCAGAACTCGACGGGCATGCCGAGAATTCCGGCGAGCACGACACCCAGGCTTGCTCCGATGGAGAACAGCGGCGTTACCTCACCACCTTGATATCCTGCGGCAAGCGTGGCGATGGTGAGTGCGAATTTGAGCGCCCAGTCCCAAGGCATGATGGCGTCCTTGCCGTCACCGTTGAGCGCTGCCGATATCAGGTTGGTACCAAGTCCGCAGTATCGCCCCTGCCACAGTGTGAACAGAATCGCCGATAGCGCAATGCCCATAACGGCGATGCGCACATAGGGGTTGGGGAGTAGCCGCGCCGCAAGGGTCTTGGCGTGGGCAAGGCACCAGGCAAAGGCGCCGCCAACCATGCCAAACGCGATGCCCAACACCGCAAGCCGTCCAAGACCGGGGAGGTCAAGCGCGTATGAGGCGGTAACGGCGACCTCGAACTTCTCGAGTCCCAGGGCGCCCGAGGTCACACTTGCGGCGAGTGAGGCCGTAAGCGCGGGAAACAGCGCGCGGTATTCCATGCGTCCTGCGACCAGTACTTCGATAGCAAAGACCGTGGCGGCGAGTGGCGTTCGAAAGAGTCCGGCAAAGCCGGCAGCCATGCCGATAAGCAAAAACGTGTTGCCGGGGTTTCGGAAAGGTAGACGCCGGCCGATCCAGTGCGAAACGGTTGCACCGATCTGCACGGCTACGCCCTCGCGTCCCGCGCTGCCGCCAAAGAGGTGCGTCCCCCACGTGCTCAGCATAACGAGCGGCACGAGACGCGGGGAGATGACGTCTTCGCGCCCGTGGCCTACGTCAAATACCAGGCTCATGCCGCGGTCGGTGCCCTTGCCCCAAGTACGGTAGGCAAACACGATGGCAAGGCCCGCGAGGGCGAGGAAGGGAAGAAGCAGGGTGATGTACTCGTCGCGGAAGACGCCAATCGCCAGAAGCACGCGTCCAAAGAGGGCACAGATGACGCCAACGATGATGCCGATAGGGATTCCGACGGCACCCATAAGCACGAGGCCGCTATAGGTGTTGACCAGTCGTTTAATCCTGCTCGATGCGCTGCTTTCTGACATTTTGCTTTCCGACACTTGCTCTCTTGATAGAAAAAGAGCTGGAGTTGCGCATCGTTGAGAGGCCTTCCAGCTTTAGCAAAACAAACTTATAAGATGCGACGGGCCGCGTCAAGATTATTACCGGACGGCCTAGGAGGCGGCTGGTTGGCTGGCTTAAAACCTAGCGCGTGAAATGATGCCCCACGCTATTCAGCACGCTTGATAGGATGACGAACCACGGTCTTAAGTTTCTCCGGTGCACATTTGCGTGGATCGGAGAGATAGATTTCGTGATGTAAACGGGTGCCTGAGAAGTCGGAGACATAGCCCAGCTCGGTCGCGTATTCATGCATAGCGTCTACGGTCGCCGGTTCGTTGTCGTAGGGCCCGGTGTGCATGCATTGAACGCAGAGGCCCTCGTCAACTTTAAGCAGCTCAACGGCGGAAAAGTCCAGTTTCTTTTTGGTCGTGGCCTCCGCGACTGCCCAGTCAAAGTCATCTCGGCTGACGAAATCGGGCAGGCGGATGCACGAGATAAAGTTGAAATCGTCTTTGCGTACATAATCGATGTCGCCGCTCGGGGAGTCTTGCCACCAGAAACCCTCGAGCGGCGGTACCACAAAGTCGAAATAGCCCTCGATACTCCTTGAGCCTTTCTTCGACATCTTGACGGTATAGGCGATGCCGTAAAGTAGCGGCAGGGCGTTTTGATACTCGCCACCTTCGGTATTTGGGTTGCCCTTTCCGCGAACGGCAACGTAGCTCATAGGCGGGACAGTTACGATACTCGGCTTGCTTGCAGGTTTGTAGAGCTCCTTGCATTCCTTCTTAAAGTCGAACGCCATGTTGGCCGCCTTTCTGCGTATTGGCCTGCTTAGATAGCTGAATCATATCATAGAAACGAACAGCTGTTCGAATGATTTGGCTGACAGATTGAGATGCGTGCGTTGTGTTTGGCGGTCGGCCTGACCCCGTCGATGATTTCTCTGCCTCCCCGGCGCCTCATCTATAGCTGCCGTTTCCCCATATAAAACCTGCCAAAATAAACCTGTCCCTTTTTGGTCGGTGCGAAATGGGTAATACTAAAGAGTTATCCGACCAGATTGGAAGCGATCGATGGCCTATATCGAATTCAAAGACGTCATCAAAGCATACGGCGAGGGCGACGCCCGCATTCATGCGCTCGACGGCGCAAGCTTTACGGTCGAGCGCGGCGAGCTCGCCATCATTCTGGGTGCTTCGGGTGCCGGCAAGACCACGGCGCTCAACATTCTGGGCGGCATGGATACGGCGACCTCCGGCACCGTGACGGTGGACGGGCGTGACGTGAGCGCTGCCAACGAGGCGCAGCTCGTGGAGTACCGCCGCGCCGACGTCGGCTTTGTCTTCCAGTTCTACAATCTGGTCCCCAACCTGACGGCGCTCGAAAACGTCGAGCTCGCGGCGCAAATCTGCCCCGATTCGCTCGATGCCGAGCAAACGCTTTGCCAGGTTGGCCTGGGCGAGCGCCTCGCCAACTTCCCCGCGCAGCTATCGGGCGGCGAGCAGCAGCGCGTGTCCATTGCCCGCGCACTGGCCAAGAACCCCAAGCTGCTTTTATGCGACGAGCCCACGGGTGCACTCGACTACAAAACCGGCAAGCAGATCTTGCAGCTGCTACAGGACACCTGTCGCAATCAGGGCATTACGATCATTATCATCACCCACAACTCCGCGTTGGCGCCCATGGCCGACCGCCTAATCCGCTTTAAGAACGGCCGCGTGGAGAGCGAGACGGTCCAGCAAAATCCCGTGCCGATCGAGACGATCGAGTGGTAGCGCCCATGGACCAAGATCGCCATAACAGCCAAAATCACGATACGGATCACGTGAGTCGCGACCGGGAGTTCGCGACCTACCGTACCGCCCAAAGCTCAAACGATATGGTGCCGACGGTATTTCGCCGTGGCATCTACTGCACGATTCGGGGCAGTCTTAAGCGCTTCTTGTCCATCGTGGCCATCACCGCGCTCGGCGTGAGTGTGATGTGCGGCCTTAAGGCGGGCTGCGAGGATTTGTGCGATTCGGTTGACGCCTACTTTGACCAGCAGAATGTCTATGACATTAACGTGCAGTCGACCTATGGCCTTACGCGCGACGATCTCGCGGCTATCCAAGAGGTCGACGGCGTCGAGACGGCCGAGGGTATCTACACCGAGACCGCCTACACCGCCGTGGGCACAACGCGCGAGCGCGTGGTCGTGCAGAGCCTTTCCAAGGAGAACATCGATCAGCCGGTGCTGGTGAGCGGTACGCTGCCCGAGGCATCGGATGAGGTGGCGGTAACTTCGAAGTTCCTGAAGGCTTCGGGCAAAAAGCTCGGCGATACCGTGAGTTTTGCCGCCAATGACGCAAGCTCGTCGAACCAAAGTGCCAAGGATCAGTTTGCCGCGGGCGATTACACCATTACGGCCGAGGTTCTCGACCCCACCGACGTGAGCTCCGACTCGACAGTCAACGCCTTTCGCGCTGCTTCGGCGGCGGACTATAAGTTCTATGTGAGCGAGGATGCCACGACATCTTCTTCCTACTCCGCGGTCCACGTGATCGTCGAGGGAGCCAAGAGTCTTAACTCCTATTCAGATGCTTACACGACAAAGATCAACGAGGTTAAAGGCAATATCGAGAAGATCCGCGAGGAGCGTGAGAAGGCGCGCGCTCAGGAGCTGACGGTCGACACGCCGGCAAGCTTGGATACGGCCGAGCGCGAGGCGAATATGCTCTTTGGAATCGAGCAGGATAACATCAACCGCATGGCCGAGGGCAGCGAGGAGCGCGTTCAGGCGCAGGCCGACTTGGACCAGCGCCGCGCCGCCGCCGACCAGCATTTTGCCGATGCCCGCGCCGAGCTTTCCGATCTGGGCGAATGCACCTGGTACATTCAGGACCGCGGTAACATCGCAAGCTACTCGAGCGTCGAGAGCGACAGTTCTTCGATCGAGGCCATCGCCACCGTGTTCCCGTTTATCTTCTTTATCGTCGCCGTGCTCATCAGCCTTACCACCGCCACGCGCATGGTCGAGGAGGAGCGCACGCTCATTGGCCTGTACAAGGCGCTTGGCTATTCACGTGGGCGTATCCTGTCCAAATACGTGGACTATGCGCTGTGGGCGTGTCTGATCGGCGGCGTGCTCGGCAACATCATCGGATTTGTGGGCCTGCCGCTGTTCCTGTTTACGGTGTTCGACGACATGTACTCGCTGCCTCAGATGCTGCTTTCGTACGATATCGTGTCTTCAATCGTGTCGGTGGCGCTGTTTGCCGTGGGCGTGGTGGGCGCTACGATTATCGCCTGCCGCCACGAGATGGCCGAGACCCCAGCCTCGCTCATGCGCCCCAAGGCCCCGCGCGCCGGCTCGCGCATTCTGCTCGAGCGTATCGGATTTATCTGGCGCCGCATGGGCTTCTTAAACAAGGTGGCGGCGCGTAACCTGTTCCGCTACAAAAAGCGCGCCTTTATGACCATCTTCGGTATCGCCGGCTGCACAGCGCTCGTGATCTGCGGAATGGGCATCCGTGACACGTCGGTGGCGCTTTCGCCCAAGCAGTACGGGCATATCACGCGCTACGACTTGCTGGCGGTCGCTAATCCCGACGATTTTTCGCAGACGTGCGCGGCATTGGATGAGCGCAGCGCGGCCAATGATTCCAACGTGACCGTGACCTCGACGCTGCCGATTATGACCGACAATGTCACCTTTACATTCGGCGGCAAGAGTGAGACCGTGCAGCTCATCGTGATTCCCGACGACCGTACGGGTGACTTGGGCGATTGCGTGCGCCTGGAGGATGAGTCCAAAGAACCGCTGTCTTTGCGTGACGGAGACGTGTATCTGAGCAAGAGTTCACAGCTGGTACTGGGGATTCAGCCGGGCGATACGGCTCACGTCCAGGATTCGTCGCTCAATGTTGCCAAGGTCAAAGTCAGTGACATTTCGCTCAACTATCTGGGCAACACGCTCTATATGACGCAGAGTACCTATGAGCGCGCGTTCGGTCGAAGCGCACGCCTTAACGGCGTCTTTGTGCTGCTTAAGGGTTTGTCGGCCGACCAGATTGCGTTTAGCAAGAATCTTAAGAGTGACGGTTGGCTTACGATTTCGAGTACGGCCGAGCATTGGGAAAACTATGAGGCGAACTTTACGATTATCAATTCGGTCGTGGTGCTCGTGACCTTTATGGCGGCGTGCCTGTCGTTTGTGGTGGTGTTTACGCTGTCCAACACCAACATCTCCGAGCGCGAGCGCGAGCTGGCGACCATCAAGGTGCTGGGCTTCCGCCGCGGCGAGGTGCACCACTACGTCAACAAGGAGACGTTGATCCTCACGGCGATTGGCGCCGCGCTGGGCGTGCCGCTGGGTGGCTTGCTGGCCGAAAGCTTTACCTACATTTTGCAGATGCCGTCGCTGTATTTTGATGTTGAGGTCGAGCCGCTGAGCTACGTGCTGTCCGTGCTGCTGGCCTTTGGCTTTACGTTTATCGTCAACCTCGCCACCAACCGTACCCTCAACAAGATTGACATGGTCGGTGCCCTCAAGAGTGCCGAGTAACCTGCCAAAAAGGGACAGGTTTATTTTGGCAGGTTTTATCTGGGCAAACGCCGGACAACCATTAGGTGGCCCGGCGTTTGCCCCGTTTTGCTGGGGATGTTTGTCGTTCAGTACTCTTACTGGCTAATCCAGTGTTGCGCATAGCTCTTAATGTCCTCGGTAAAACCGTCAAGGTCGTCAAGGGTGATCACGCTGTCGATAAGCAAATTGGCTATCTCGCGGTGCATTGTGCTGCGGCGAATGTTGTTTGAAATTACGCCTGAGGACAGCTTGTCTCTATTGAGGCGCTCTTCTAGTGCCCAAAATCTACTGGACGCTTCGCTGTCGCCGTTCAGCATCTCAACGTACTGGCCGATGAGCTTTTCCATATAACGTTCTTGCCATTGGGGAAGCATTTTCTTAAACAGCTTCCAGTCGCTTTCGGCTACGTCGCGCATATGTCCTCCGCTCGTCAAATGGGCTTTCCATTTGCCTTTCATTCTATTTGGTTTTCGCTCGCAGGTGCGGATGAGAGGCTCTCTTAGCCTTCGAGATTGGGCTTGAATGGGTCGTATGCCACAAAACGGGCCTATCTACTACGTTAAATTGGATACCCTCAACCATGCCAGGAAAACGAAAAATAAAACCGCAGGTAGAAGGCCTGTCGATTTTCGAAAAAGGCGGTCATGGTTGGCCCCGCCGAGTTAAACGTAGTAGATGGCCCCTTTTCGTGGCGAACCATCAAACGAACGCCGACGCTTGTGCTGTAGCCGCTCCGATCATTCGTAAGTTGCGGTGGAATAGTTCCTAAACTCGACTACTCAAGGCTAAAACCGGAACTATATCACCGCAACTTAGGAGGGATGGGCGGGGGGGTACTAGTTGGGCGCTGCTATTGGGCTGGGATGGTTTAGGCTCGCTTGCGATGCTTCCATTGTTTACGGCACCAACGCATGAGTGCTTTTACGACCGGGATGGTGATGAGGATTACCCATGCAGGATGGGGCTGTCCCAAACAGAGCCACATGTAGAGGAACCATGCCTCGGCACTGACTGAATAGACGACATCGATCAGCTTAGATAAGTGACGTTGGTCGATAAAGTCGCCAAGCGCGTAATAGACGGGAATCAAAAAGACGAGGAAGAGTCCCGTACCCCATGTGCTGTAGACAATGCCGAGCACCAGATAGGCGAGAGTGACAAGTGCGGGGAAGGGGAATTTGTTCCATGCACGTCCGACCTTGGTGTGGAAATGCTTGCCATGATGGTCGAGCTTGTCGTGTGCTTCCTTCCAGCTGGAAAACGTCTCGCCGTCGATGGTGACGGTGCCGTCGTCATTGGTATGCACGCTATGCCCATCGTCCTCAAGCGTATCGATATGCAATCCGCCTGGCCCCACATGGATCTCTTCGCCCTTGCGCTCGTTAGCCACATGGATGCCACTCCAGCCAACATGGACCTCTTCGCCTTTGTTGGGATCAATAACGTGGATGCCGCGCGCGAGGGAAATATCGACAAGTGGCTTATCGCTGTAACCAGCGTGCTCAGTAGAAGCCTCAGCCTCTCCGGTCTCATCTGAAGTTTTGGTGCCGGCGTTGCTGTTCTGTGCCTCATCATCAGCTTGCGAGTCATCAGTGCTATCCACCGCCTCCCCATACAGCAGCTCATCCAGCGACACGCCATACAGCGCGGCGAGCGCAATAAGGTTATCGGTATCGGGCGAGGATTCGCTGCGTTCCCATTTACTGACAGCCTGACGACTCACACCCAGCTGGGCGGCAAGCGCCTCCTGAGAAAGCCCGGCAGCCTTGCGGCGATCAACGAGCCGCTGCGCCATCGCAAGATCCATGGCAGTTCCTTTCATGTGGTGACCGTAATCGAATGAGCCGAGTATGCCGAGAACAACCGGTAGCGACCACCATTTCTAGTTAGAATCTGCCCCAACCCTACCGCAACTACCGGTAGCAACCCCTAACGACCAGCCATTTCAGGACAAATGTCAGTGCAGGTAGCAGCTAAGAGCCCCCACTCAGTAAGTTGCGGTGGAATAGTTCCTAGATTCAGCCATTTGCGGGCTAAGCAGGAACCATTTCACCGCAACTGAATTTCAGACCAGGCACCCGCAGCAAGAAGACGGATAGCCTCGGCTTCCCCAGTTACCGCAGGAGGCCCCAGGGCTTACCTCCCAAATCTTTCCGCAGGACGGAAGGACCCCGCCGCGCGAAGCGCACGGTGGGGTCCTGACATGTCCGAGGACGATTTGGGAGGTAAGCCCTGGGGCCTCCGATGGGGCGGTTCCAGCCGAGGCTATTCGTCGCCGAAGCTGATGCCCAACGCCTTGGCCTCGCGCACCAGATCGCTCTGGGGGTCGACAAACTTGAGCTTGCCGGCGACATCCTCGAGCGGCATGTGGCACATCTTGCCATCGCGCAGGGCAATCATGTAGCCAAACTCGCCGCGCAGGCAGCCCAGTGCCGCCTCGACGCCGCACTGGGTCGCAAAGATGCGGTCCTGGGCGTCGGGCTGGCCGCCGCGCTGCGTGTGACCGGGGATGGCGACGCGGGTCTCGCGACCGGTCTTGGCCTCGATCTCCTTGGCGATGTCGTACACGATTGACGGGCTCGTGCGCTCGGCGAGCTTCTTCTTGTACTCCTTCTTGGACAATGCCGCGTCCTCCTTGGAGATGGTGCCCTCGGCGACGACTACGATCGTAAAGCGGCTGCCGGTCTCCATGCGATGCTCGATGGTCTTGATGACGTTATCCATGTCGTAGGGGATCTCGGGAATCAAGATGACATCCGCGCCGCCCGCGACGCCGGCATACAGCGGGATCCAGCCAACCTTGTGGCCCATGATCTCGATAACGAACACGCGCCCATGGCTCGAAGCGGTGGTGTGGATGTCGTCGATGCACTTGGTAGCGACGTCGATGGCGCTCGTAAAGCCAAACGTCAGCTCGGTGCCCCAGGTGTCGTTATCGATGGTCTTGGGCAGGGCGATAACGTTGAGGCCCTCTTCGCGCAGTCGGTTGGCGGTCTTGGTGGAGCCGTTGCCGCCCAGCATAAACAGGCAGTCGAGCTGCAGCTTATGATAGGTGTGGACCATCGCCGGCACCTTCTCGACGCCATCGGCCTCGGGAATATCCAGGCGCTTGAACGGCGTGCGGCTCGTGCCAAGGATGGTGCCGCCGCGGGTGAGGATGCCGCTAAAATCGGCGGGCGTCATGACGCGGAACCTGCTGTAGATAAGGCCCTGGTAGCCGTCCTCAAAACCATAAATCTCGATAGGTTCTTCGCTATTGGTCATAAGCGTTTTGACGATGCCGCGCATAGTGGCGTTGAGCGCCTGGCAGTCGCCGCCACTGGTAAGAAGACCGATCCTAAGCATGATGAATCCTTCTGGGCAAGTTATAACATGCGAATAAGTTTACCCCCGCACACTGTTGATACGGGGGTAAAACGTGTTAGCTCAAGCGTAGAGAAATGTAAGCAATGTTAGAAATTCGCAAGCCGGTGGGCAACGCAGAATTAAGCACGGAATGAAGAGTGCGGCGCTGGCGTGGCGGGGTATGCTGGAGGGGACCATCAACCCAGCGAAAGGGGAGAGCATGACGGATCAGGAAATGCCCGAGCGCGCGCACGTGACGGCCGACGATATCGAGGCTGCCAACGACCTTATCGACTTTATCGAGGCATGCCCCAGCATGTTCCATACGGCGGCGACCATTATGGCCGAGCTCGACGAGGTGGGCTTTACCTACCTGCCCGAGAACGCGGCATGGGACATCGAGCCGGGCGGGCGTTATTACACGCAGCGCAACACCTCGAGCGTTGTTGCCTTTAAGGTGGGCGAGGACCTGGCCGCGACGTGGGGCGAGGACGGCGTTGCCGGTGACTATCATTTTCAACTTACGGCGTCGCACAGCGATTCGCCGACGTTTAAGGTCAAGGCCGTGCCCGAGCTCGATGGCGCGGGCGAGACACTGCGCCTGAACACCGAGGCCTACGGCGGCATGATCGACTACACCTGGTTCGACCGTCCGCTGGCGCTCGCGGGCCGCGTGCTGGTGCGCGAGGGCGACCGTATTGAGAGCCGCCTGCTTGCCACCGAGCGCGAGATCGCTATTATCCCGAGCCTTGCCATCCACATGAACCGCGGCGTTAACGAGGGCTTTGCTCCCAACCGAGCCGTTGACCTGTGTCCGCTCATCAGCGCCGGCGAGCTTAAGCAGGGTGACTTCGATGCCCTGATCGCCGAAGAGCTGGATGTTGAGCCCGAGCAGATCCTGGGTCGCGACCTGTTCCTGGTCAATCGTCAGGATGCACGCATCTGGGGCTGGGCCGACGAGTTTATCTCGACGCCCAAGCTCGACGACCTGGCCTGCGCCTACACCTCGCTGCAGGCATTTTTGGGTGCTGAGAACGCGCACGATGTTTCGGTCTTTTGCTGCTTTGATAACGAGGAGGTTGGCTCCGAGACCAAGCAGGGTGCCATGTCGACGTTCTTGGCCGACGCGCTGCGCCGCATCAACGGATCGCTGGGCTTTGACGACGAATCGTACCATCGCGCACTTGCCGCCTCGATGCTTGTAAGCTGCGACAATGCACATGCCGTGCACCCCAACCACGCCGAGAAGTGCGATGCCCGCAATCAGGTGGTGCTCAACGGCGGCATCGTCATTAAGGAAGCCGCCAACCAGCACTACTGCACCGATGCCTTTAGCCGCGCGGTGTTCCAGGCCATCTGCGATGACGCCGACGTGGCCACGCAGGCCTTCGCCAACAAGAGCGATATGGCGGGTGGCTCCACGCTCGGCAATCTGTCCAATATGCAGGCGAGCATGCACGCCGTGGATGTGGGCCTGCCGCAGCTTGCCATGCACTCGAGCTACGAGACCGGCGGCGTGCGCGACGTGATGTACGCCATCCGCGCCCTCACGGCCTTCTACGAGCGCAACCTAACCATCAACGGAGCCGAAAGCGTGGAACTCTAAAACCTGCCAAAAAGGGACAGGTTCATTTTGTCAGGTTTTATCTGGGCAAATGCTTCAACGCCAACAACTGGACAGAATTGTTAAGACATCGCAGGTTGAGCAAGCGTCAGCGAGCGATGTCCAGAGCGAACAAGTTGGCATGAAAAAGGCAAGGCATAGACCTTCTGGTCATGCCTTGCCTTTTGAATGACAAATTGTCGCTCTGGGCGGCGCGCAGCGTCGACCGGTCCGCCGTTCGGTAGAACGGCGGAACCCTAATGTTCGATCCAGCAGCGGAGCGTCTCGCCAGCTTGCAAGTGGCGTAGGTTCTCCGCGGCGATGTCGACCACATTGTTGAGCGTGGCGGCCAGGTGGAACCAGCCGGAGACGTGCGGTGTGATGAGCATGTTGGGCGCATCCCACAGGGGGCTTGTCGCAGGCAGCGGCTCGGGACCGGTGACGTCGACCGCGGCGCCGGCAAGATGTCCCGACTCCAGGGCGGCAACCAAGTCGTCGGCGACCACAAGATCGCCGCGGCCGCCATTGGCAAAGAAGGCGCCCGGCTTCATCGCGGCGAAGAACTCGGCGTTCGCCAGGCCGCGGGTCTCGGGTGTGCTGGGCATAAAGGATGCGACGACGTCGGCCTCGGCCAGGCGCTCGGGCAGGGCGTCCATGCCGTCCATGTCCTCAAACACAATGGGGTAGACGAGTGGATGGCGCTTGATGCCGCGGACGTGCGCGCCCATGCTGCGGCAGAGCGTGGCAAAGTGGCCGCCGATATCGCCCGCGCCCAGCACCAGCACATTGGCGTTTTTGAGCGAGGTGACCGGCCCCAAATCCTCCCAGCGATGCTCGCGCTGCAGGTCCTGGTAGCCGGGCAGGCGTTTCATCATGGAAAGGACCATGGCAAACATGTGTTCGCTTACGGCCTGGCCGTAGGCACCCACCGAGCAAGACAGTTTGGCGTCGGCCGGCACGGTGCCGGCGGCCAAGTAATCGTCATAGCCGGCGGTCTGCAATTGCAACAGCTGGAGATGCTCGCATGCCGTGAGCATGTCAGGGTCGATGTTGCCCAAGATCACGTCGGCATCGGCGACCTGCTCGCGCGTGGCGGCGTCGGCGCTCGTGT
This sequence comes from uncultured Collinsella sp., assembly GCA_900542315.1. Lineage (GTDB taxonomy): Bacteria > Actinomycetota > Coriobacteriia > Coriobacteriales > Coriobacteriaceae > Collinsella. Next base: position 16,784 of record UQMV01000027.1, on the reverse strand, counting down.
AGATAAAGTCCTCGCCCGGAGCGCTCGACTCAAGAATTGCGCGATGGCGGTCGTTGACGGGCAACAAAACCAGGATGTTCACAAGCAGTCCTCTCCGCTCGACCTGCCAAAAAGGGGCAGGTTTATTTTGGCAGGTTTTATCAGGCAAAACGTTCAAATAAAAACGCCGGATGCAAGACGAGCGTGCCCGTCGGCATCCGGCGCATCCACGGCTACCAGCTCAGCAGCTCGTAACCATCCTCGGTCACCACGAGCTGTACCTCGCACTGGGCCGAATCGCTGCCGTCCTTGGTGCGCACGCACCAACCATCGCCCTTGCTAAACTTGATGTCGGGCGCTCCGGCATTGACCATAGGCTCGATGGTAAAGACCATACCCGGAGCCATGATGGTGTCCACATCGGGCGCCTCGGTGGTAAAGCCCACAAACGGGTCCTCGTGGAACTCCTTGCCAATGCCGTGTCCGCCGTACTCGCGCACTACGCTAAAGCCGGCGTCCTCGACGGTCTTCTGCACGGCCTCGGCCATAACGGAGAGCGGCAGCCACGGCTTGACGGCGGCCAGGCCCGCCTCCACGCTGGCGCGGGTGACGTCGACCAGGCGCTGGCGCTCGGCAGAGACCTCGCCGATGCAGAACATGCGACTCGAGTCGCTAAAGTAGCCGTCCAAGATCGTGGAGCAGTCCACGTTGATGATGTCGCCCTCGTGCAGTACGTCCGCATCGCAGGGGATACCGTGACAGACCACGTCGTTAATCGAGGTGCACACGCTCTTGGGGTAGCCCTCGTAGTTGAGGTCGGCCGGCGTGCCGCCGTGCTCGACGGTGTAGTCGTAGATCATCTGGTCGATCTGGTTGGTGGTCATGCCCGCGGCGATGTGCTCGCCTACGTAATCGAGCACGCCCACGTTGATGGCCGCCGAGCGTTTGATGCCTTCGATATCGGCGGGTGTCTTGTAGAGCGTGCGGGGCAGAACCTCCCAGCCTTCTTCCCACAAGCGCTCGAGGCGCTCATCAAAGGCGCTATGGCATTTCTTATATTTTTTGCCGCTGCCGCACCAGCAAGCGTCGTTGCGGCCGGGCACGGGTCCGTTGTCAAACATGGCTAACTTCCTTTCATTCGCAGCTAGTATAGCCCACCTACGCGTCCATAAAAGTTGCGGTGATATAGTTCTGATTTAAGCGGTTTAACAGCATAAACAGGAACTATATCACCGCAACTGATGGAGCGGGGTGGCGGGCACGAGCTGCTGCGTGGTTTTGCTAGTAACTCACCTGGCAGGGAATGCCGAGGGTGCGCACGCGTGCGGCGATCGTGTCGAGCACCTCGGGCGCCGCTTTGGCAAGACCGGCGATTGGTGTCTCGCGCGCCACCGTGTAGATGGTCGCCTCCTGCGGACGAATGCGCTCAAGCGCCGCGAGCCAAGGGCCAACGTACTCCTCGCTAGTGTTATCGAGGGGCTTGCCCCGATACTCGCCGGTCAAAAAGATCGTCTGGATAATGACGTGACCGTCAAAGCTTGCGAACGTCTCAATCTGGTGCTCCACATCGTAGGGGCCAACGGGTTGATCGAGCAGCTGGATAAATGCCGGGTCGACCGTATCGAGCTTGAGGATGTTGTCGTCGACCATTAGGAGCGCATCGTGCACCTGGGGACGGTCGGCGCGCGTGCCGTTGGAAAGCACGGCGATCTTGGTGTTTGGGGCAAGCTGATCGCGCAGCGTGACGGCCCCGGCGATGGCCTGCGGAAACTCCGGTGCGGCGGTGGGCTCGCCGTTGCCTGCGAAGGTGATCACATCGGGGAGCTCGCCCTCGGCTGCCATCCCGCACAGCTTTGCCTCGAGCGCGTCGAGTACCACGGCAGCTGTGTTGTGTGGCTCATGGCAGGGGCGCTCGGCATTGAGGCCGTTTTCGCAATAAATGCAGTCGAACGTGCAGATTTTGCCGCTGGCCGGCATCATGTTGACGCCGAGCGAGAGACCAAGGCGACGGCTGCGAACAGGTCCAAAGATGGGGCTGGCATTCAAAAACGTAGACATAGGCATATGCTCCTCAAGACAATTGCGCCTTAGCATAGCATCGGCTCCAAAACAAGGTGCGGGCTCTTGCTTTACAAGTTTCGTTTTTTCACGTCGCTCATTATGCCGTGCCATGAAAAGCCTCGGGTCGGGTACAGTTAATCTGTTAACAAGTCGTAAGGCAATGCGGGTCCATCCAGCCGTACTGACGTGCAATTGGATGGGCATTGATGATGGGGGCACAACATGGATTTTACGGTCGAGAATGCGGGCACCACGATCGCCTGTCGCGAATATGCCGGCCCGGATGTGTCGCCTGATACTCCTGCCTTGGTGTGCGTGCACGGCGCTTGTGTCGACGGCACTTTTTTCGACAGCATTGCTTGTGAGATCAGTCGCAACTACCGCGTAATTGCCTACGACCGCCGCGGCTGTGGTGGCAGCAGCGAAGCGGCAGACGGCAGCTATGATCTTGCCGCTCAGGCCGCCGACCTGCAGGCCGTGATCGAACACGTTGGCGCTCCGACAAATGTGCTTGCGCACAGCGCCGGTACGTTGGTGGCACTGGAGCTTCTTCGCACTGGACCCCATCTCGTCGCCCGTGCGATTCTGCATGAGCCGGCTGTATCGGCCGAAGGCATCGGCATGGGCGCAGCTCCGGTTTTGCTCGATATGATTGCGGCTGGAAAGGTTTCAAGGGCGCTCCGGCTTTTCTTGGGAGCCCTCGGCGACTTGGACCCCGAGGCTCCTGGGACGACCGAAGCGGAAGCCAAACATGCCCTGCGCAATGGTCGTTGCTTTATGGCCAATGAATATGGGACAAATTTGACATATGCTCCCGACTGGGAGCGCATCCGCGCGTCAAAGGCGGTGTCGGCCGTGTTTTTGGGCGAGCTTTCGGTCGGTACGCCCCGCGAGGCTGGTGCGCGAGCGGCTGCCGAATATCTCGATTGCCCTCTCGTGACGATTCCGGGCGCGCATAACGGTCTGCGCGATCGTCCCGTTACGGCGGCAAACGCCGTTCACGATGCCTTGAATCGCTAGCACGTTCGATGACCTGCGGGGAGGTGGACTGTTAGCGTTTCGTCATTGTTAACGAATGCGCCCATAACCGCGCGCCCGCGGCTCCATTGCCGCCGTTTGCCAGGTCATAAAAATGTAACGATAATCGCGCGTTTGCCTGCAGCTGTTAGATGTTACCCTTGTTCCATTTGATATGTACCGTTGCCGTGCGTAACGATAGAAAGGACCCCATATGCTCAATAATCACGAGGTCAATCTAACCGACGAAGAGGCTGCCGCCGAGGTCGCCCGCGTCGCGAAGACCTACCCCGTGGTGCGTTTGCTGTCGGCCGATCAGATTAAGAGCGAGCCTAACTGCTTGCTCGCCGGCGATCGGTGTCCTTGTCTGCGCCAGTCAAGCCTTGAGGCCTTGGCGGGCTCCGATGAGGTATCGGAGCGGCTGCTCGACGATGGTACTGAGTACCGCGCTCGCCTGCGCCCTCTAAGGGTCGAGGGCGAGCCTCACGTCTTGCTGATGGTACGTCCGATTGATGAGCAAGAGGCCGCAAAAGAGGACCCTGTGTACACCGACGTGCTGACGAGTGTGCGCAATCGCCGATATTACGAGGAAAAGCTTCGTAGCGCCCGCATGGAGGCAGGCGTGGCGGTGATCGACCTTGATGATTTTAAGGTTTTCAACGATACGTGTGGCCGCCATGCCGGCGACCTTGCGCTCGGTGCTGTGGCGACAGCCATACGCAGCGGCATTCGTTCGACTGACGAACTTGTGCGCTATGGCTGCGATACGTTTGTAGCCGTTATGCCCCATATCCCCTCCGATGACTTCGCCCGTCGCCTGCGTCAGGTATCCGACGCTGTTCATTCCACGATTATTCCGGGCCATGAGCACGTGAGCTTGACGGCCTGTGTTGGTGGCGTTCGCATTCATGGCGAGACGGTCGATGAGGGCGTTGGCCGCGCTGTCCAGTTACTGAGCCGTGCTAAGGCAAAAGCCGGTACGGTCGTGACCCATGCCGATTCCATCGAGGCCTTCCAAAGCGAAAAGCCTTTGGTACTTATTGCCGATGACTCCGAGATGAACCGAGCCATTCTCAACGAGATGCTCAAGGACGAGTATTGCATCCTCGAGGCGGATAACGGTCGTACGGCGCTCGACATGGTCGACCGCCATGGCGATGAGTTGTCGCTCGTGCTGCTGGACATTCTCATGCCAGGCATGAGCGGTTTTGAGGTGCTGGCCGATCTGTCGCGCCGATCGGTTATCGACAATCTGCCTGTCATCATGATTTCGAGCGAAGATTCCGATGATGTGGTTCTGCGCGCGTACGAGCTAGGTGCCTCGGACTATATCAGCCGCCCGTTTGACTCCCGTGTCGTGCGCCGCCGTGTGAGCAACACCATCCGTCTATACGCCAAGCAGCGCCGCCTAACGAGCCTGCTGTCCCAGCAGTACAACGAGCGCGTCAAGAACAGTCGCATGCTCATCGACATCATGGCCGGCGTCATGGAGCTTCGCAACGGCGAGAGCGGCAGGCACGTTACGAACATCGAAAAGCTGACCGAGCTGCTGCTTGGCTGTCTGGTCCAGCGTAGCGGCACGATCTCCCTCGACAATGAGGAACGCTCCACGATTGCCCTGGCTTCGGCGCTGCACGATATCGGCAAGATGTCGATTGACGATGCAATTCTCAACAAACCCGGGCGCCTTACGCCCGAGGAGTTCGAGATTATGAAGACGCATACCACGATGGGCGCCGACATGTTGCTTGAGTTGGGCCGCCATCACGTCGGCAATGCGCTTATGGAATATGCGTACCAGATTGCGCGTTGGCATCACGAGCGCTGGGACGGCAAGGGCTATCCCGATGGCCTTAAGGGCGACGAGATTCCCATCGCCGCGCAGGTGGTCTCGGTGGCCGACGTGTATGATGCGCTGACGAGCGTGCGCGTGTACAAGGACGCTATCCCGCACAAGGAGGCGATCCAGATGATCCTGGACGGTAAGTGCGGTACCTTTAACCCATTGTTGCTCGACTGCCTGCTCGAGGTACAAGACCGTATTGCCGAGACGTTGGCACGCCCCGCCGACGTTGTCGCGTTTCCCACGATTTAGTTTGAACAAAGGAGTTTTTAATCCATGATTTCCATGCGTGAGGCGTATGAGAAGATCGGCGCTAATTATGATGACGCGTGCGCTCGGCTGATGGGCGAGGAAATGCTTGCCCGCTTTGCCCTCAAGTTTTTGGATGACGAGAGCATGGACAAGCTGGAGGCCGCCATGGCGGCAGGAGACGCCGAAGGTGCGTTTATGGCAGCGCACACGCTCAAGGGCGTGAGCCAGAACCTGGGATTCGATAATCTGTACGAGCCGGCGGTTGTGGTGACCGAAGCACTGCGCGGCGCCGATGCCGTTGACGGCGCCCGCGAGGGAATGCATGCGTTGCAGCAGCAATATGCGGCTACGATGTCGGCCCTGCGCGAAGCGGGCGAGTAAGAGGTTGTGAGCCTTGGGCTGTGTGCCTGCCGCGTATAGGCAAAAGGGCGCCCCGCCGGACCATGTGGCCGGCGGGGCGCCCTTATCTGTTATGCGGTTCGCGAGCTAGCGAGCCTGCTTAACCTTTGCCGCTGCCTCGACAAACGACTTCCACAGGTTAAAGTCGGTCTCGAGCGTCTTCCACGTGTACTCAGGGTGCCATTGCACGCCCAGGCAGAAAGGCTGGCCTTCGACCTCGATGCACTCGGGAACGCCATCGGTTGCCTTGGCGACTAAGCGCGTGCTTTTACCCAGACGATCGACGCAGCAGTGGTGCGCTGAGTTGGTTTGGATGAGCCTGTGCCCGCCGACGGCGCGTTCGAGCAGCGAGCCCGGTACGACCTCGACGGGATGCACAGGGTCGTTGAGCACGTGGGTGTGACGCCACTGTGTGCGGCCCTCGCGCGCGCCCAGACTCGGTACGTCCATGCACAGGGTGCCGCCAGTGGCGACATTGAGCAACTGCGTGCCGCGGCAGGTGGTAAAGAGCGGCTTTTTGGCGCGGAGCACCTCGTCGACCAGCTTAAACTCAAAGCTATCGCGGATCTCGCAGCAGAGGGTGGGGTCGTAGGGTCGATCATCGCCCCAGCGCTTGGGGTTGACGTCCGGGCCGCCGGGAATGGCGATGCCGTCGGCGATATCGACGTAATGACGGATAACCTCAATGTCCTCGGTGATGGACATCTGCAGTGGCAGGCCGCCGGCGGCAAGGATGGCATCGACAAAGACGCTGGCGATCTCCTCGTTGGGAGAGAGCATCTCGGTTAAAAACGGCTCTGCCTCTTCCCAGCGCGGCGCGACGAGGATGAGCGGACGGTCGGCGGGGGCGACGTCGACGTGCGGGGTGTATGACGATGAAGTGCGAGTTCCGATCATAGGTGTAACTTTCGAGTTTGGATGGTCATGGCGAGCGAACATGGCAATTGGGTTAGTGGCCCTTGATGGAGTTGAGGAAGTCCTGGGCGCGCTTGGTCTTGGGGTGGTCGAAGAACTCGTCGGGTGTGCCGGTTTCCACGATCTGGCCGTCGGCCATAAACACGACGCGGTCGGCCACGCGGCGGGCAAAGTTCATTTCGTGCGTGATGACGATCATCGTCATACCCTGCTGCGCCAAGCGCACCATGACCTCGAGCACCTCGTTGATCATCTCGGGGTCAAGGGCACTCGTGGGCTCGTCAAAAAGCATGGCCTTGGGTTGCATGGCAAGCGAGCGGGCGATGGCTACGCGCTGCTGCTGGCCGCCCGAGAGCTGTGCGGGTACCTTGTCGGCCTGCTCGGCCACGCCCACGCGGCTCAGCAGGTCCATGGCGCGCTCACGGGCCTCGTCCTTGGAGACGCCCAGCACGTCGACCGGTCCCAGCATGACGTTCTGCAGGACGGTCATATGTGCGAACAGGTTGAACTGCTGAAACACCATGCCCAGCTCGGCACGCATACGGGCAAGGTCCTTGCCTTCCTGCGGCAGGGGCTCGCCCTCGATGAGGATCTCGCCTGAGTCGATGGTTTCCAGGCGGTTGATGGTGCGGCACATGGTCGACTTGCCCGAGCCCGAGGGGCCGATCACAACGACGACCTCGCCGCGGTCGACCGAGAGATTGATGTCGTTGAGGACGTGTAGATCGCCATAGTGCTTATCGACGTGTCTGAGCTCGATCAGCGGCTGATTGCCGGTGGAAGAGGTGCTCTGTGCCATGGTGCTCGGCTCCTTATGACTCGAAATGGCAAAGCGTTAGCGGATGATGGTCGCGCCGGTCTTGTGCGAAACGTAGATGGCGGCCTTGTTGATCGCGACGTTGATGAGGATGTAGATGACCGCGATAACCAGGTAGACCGACACGAGGGCGTCGTAGTTGGTAATGAGCACGCGGGCGTTTTGCATGAGGTCGGGGTAGCTCACCACGTAGGCGACGGTGGTGTCCTTGACCACGACTACGAGCTGAGAAATCAACGACGGAATAATAAAGCGAATCGCCTGTGGCAGCACGATTTTAAAGGTGATTTTGGCCTTGGAGAGACCGAGCGCCTGGGCAGCCTCGACCTGACCCCGCGGCACGGCGTTGACGCCGGCGCGGAAGATCTCGGCAAGTACACCGGCTGCGGCAAGCGCGACGGGAAGCGTGAGCATCCAAAACGACGGCAGCGCAATCTTGTACTGGGGCAGCACCAAAAAGAAGAAGTAGATAAACAGCAGACTCGGCACGCCGCGGAAAAAGTCGGTGAGCACACGGCAGAGCAGCTGCAGCGGTTTGATGTCGCTCGTGCGGCCGAGCATAAGGCCCAGGCCGAGCACCAGCGCGATGGCGCCAGCGGTGAGTGCGACCTTAACGGTGCCCTCAAAACCGGCAAGTAGGAACTTCCACGTGGTGAGGTGCGTAAAGAAATACCAATAGTGGACCGAAAGCTGACCGGTCACATAAAAGCGCTGCAACACCAGGGCGGCGAGCGCGGCGACGGCAACCAGCGAGATGGCGGTGCCGATGCGAATCTTGGCGCGCATCTTGGGGCCGGGAGCCTCGTAGAGCGCATCGCGCATGGTGAGCGCGGGAGAGGAGTGCTTGCTCATCGGAGGATCCTCACCTTCTTATCGATGTAGTTGCCAATGTGGCTCACCACAAAGGCCGTGCCCAGGTAGCCGAGCGCCGAGATAAAGAACGCGGCGACGCCGCCGAGCGAGCGCGTGTTGATATAGCTCACCACGCCGGTGAGCTCCTGCGGTTTAAGCGGCACCTGACTGCCGAGCGCGGTGGTGAGCATGACGGCGATAAAGAGGTTGGTCATGGGCAGCACGCTCGAGCGCAGTGCCTGCGGGATCACAATCTTGGCGAGGATGCGGTTGAAGTTCATGCCGAGCGAGCGGGCGGCTTCTACCTGGCCCACGCCCACGGTGTTGATGCCGCTCATAAAGTTCTCGGAGCCAAAGGCCGAGCCCAAAAGGACCGTGGCGACGATAACGCAGGTACGGTAGGGCAGGACGACTTTGAGCGGCGGCAATGCGTAGACGACGATAATGAGCAGCGCGATGCCGGGGATGTTGCGGAAGACCTGGACATACAGGTCGCCGAAGACGCGCAGCGGCTTGAGCGGCGACACGCGCATCACGGTGACGGCAACGGCCAGCACCATGGCGATGGCAAACGACTCAAGCGTCATGCCCCAGGTTGCTAATAGCGCGTCAATGTAGTTCTGGCCATAGAGCGACCAGAGCTCGGAGAGACTCATGCGGACCTCCCGCCGATAAGGAAAGGGGCTCCCGTGTGTACGGAAGCCCCGACAACTCAGTGAGGAAACAGTTTACCGCAATAAAGCACATCGTGCGTTTCTGTATGGTTTCGTTGCGGTCGTTACCAGGCTCGCTGCCTAGGCGCCGACCTCGGGCAGCTTAGGAACATTGGTGTCGCCCGTACGGTCGCCGATGCAGATCTGCCACAGCTTGGTCCAGGTGCCGTCGTCCTCAATCTTCTTAAGGAAGTCGTTGACAAAGGCGACGCCGTCGGAATCAAGCGGCAGGCCGATGCCGTAGGGCTCCTTGTTGCCGAAGGGCTTGCCGGCGATCTTGTACTTACCGGGCTCGCGGACCAGGGAGCTCTGCTGCATGTTGTTATCGATGACGTAGGCGTCAACGCGGCCCTGCTGGAGTGCCTGGCGGGCCTCCTCGTCGGTCTTGAACTCCTGCTGGCTGGCCTTGGGGGCAAACTCCTCCAGGATAGCGGGGCCGTTGGAGCCGGACTGGACGGCGACGTTCTTATCGGCCAGGTCGTCGACGCTCTTGATGTCGTCGTTGTCGGCGAGCACCAGGATGGCCTGCTGCGTGTAATAGTAGGGGCCGGCGAAGGAGACAAGCTTCTTGCGCTCATCGGTGATGGTGTAGGTGGCAAAGACGGCGTCGACCTGGCCATTCTGCAGCACGGACTCGCGCGTGTCGGAGGTCACCTGCGTGATCTCGACCTTGTTCTCGCCCAGGATGTAGTTGGACAGGAGCTGTGCGATGCCGGCATCGAAGCCGCGGGTCTTGCCGTCCTTCTCGTCGAGGAGAGAGAAGAGCGTGGAGGTCTGGACGCTGCCGATCTTAAAGACACCGGCATTCTTGACGGCCGTGGCCCAGGTGCTGGCGGCGATGGCATCGTCGTCGGCCTTGGGGCCGTTGTCGACGAGCTTGTCGAATGCCTTGGCGTCGAGCGTGGTGGAAGCCTTGGTGTCATCAGGGCTCTTGGAAGAGGCGGCGGAGCCCTTGTCGGCCTCGGCGCTGGTGTCGGAGCAGCCGGCAAGACCAAGGCCGGCAACGGTTGCGAAAGTGGCGGCGACAAAGCCGCGGCGGTCGAGAACGACCTGCTGGGAGAGGTTCTTGCTCATAGGAGAACACCTTTCTCAAAAAATCCTAGTGGTTGAGTAGAGTTATACCCTATTGCGCTCAGATGGGTCAATACGAAATAACTCAGAAACATACTTACCTTATGGGTTATTCTACCTGCCAAAAAGGAACAGGTTTATTTTGGCAGGTTTCATCTGGGCAAACGTCGATTATTGCAGGTTGATTTTCAATCTCAACGCAACAGCTTGAACGGACCCCGCGTTTCCGCAGCTAGCGCAACGCGGAACTAGCTCCCGGCACCTGGCCGTCGCCTCGTTTCCGCAGGTGGAGAGGCTGTGGAGGCCGGCGTCCCCGCCCTGCCGCGGCATGCTCCGCCAGCCCGCCGCGCAGCCGCTCCGGACTCAGCGCAACGGGCCCTCCGGCCCATGCCCTGGCGCGCCGGCTATCCCGCCAGCGGCCCCTCGCCCCTCGCGGCCCTGGCCCTGTCGATGCAGCCGGGCGTGAGGTCGAGCTCGCCGGGCGCCAGCTCCTCCACCCCGAACGCGTCCATGAGGGCGGAGGCATCCTCCCCGAGGGCCATCCGCAGCACGCGCGCCGGCGTCAGGAACCCGAGCGCCCCCCTCGGTTCGGAGTTCACCTGCGACATGAGCAGCGCGCAGTCCGCCGCCGTCAGCCGGTCGAACCTGACCCCGGCGCCCTTGGGCAGCAGCTTTCTGATCTCCACGTGGTTCTTCTCGCACGCGCCCTTCTGTTGGCTCTGCCGGGGGTCGCAGTAGAAGAGCCTGGTCTCGCCGTCGCGCTCGCCGAGCAGCGCCGCGATGGCGCCCTCGTCGGCGAACTCGCTCCCGTTGTCGGTGAGCACGGCGCCGAAGGCGCGCCTCGCGCCGTCCTCGCCGAGGACCCCGCGCAGGGACGAGAGCGCCGCGAGGACCGAGGCGCACGAGCCGTCCGGCAGCGGCAGCGCCAGCTGGAAGCGGCTCGGGCGGTGCAGGAGCGTGAGGAGCCTGGCGGAGTCGCCCCTGGCGCCCTCGACGGTGTCCATCTCCCAGGCCGCGGCGCAGGCGTCCTCGCCGAGCGCGAGGAACGCCGCGTGCGACCTGCGGGCCGAGTGGTGCGTCGCCCTCTTCGGGGCCCGGTGCGACCTCGGCCTGTAGCCGACCTTGCGCCTGAGCTCCATGTTCGTCATGCCGTCGTAGCCGGCGTCCACCCACCTGTATACGGTGGAGGCGCTGAGGCCGGGGGTCGTCGCTATCTGCTGCGGGGAGAGCCCGCGCGCGAGGCCGCCCCTGATGGCCGCGAGCTTGGCGGCGGCGCCCTCCTCGGTCTCGTCTATCCCGGATCTGCTCGACGAGAGCTCGGCGTCGGCTGCCTCCTGCGCCCTCCTGGCGCTGTAGAACACCCTGGGCCTCCTCGAGCAGCCGTAGCCCTTCCTGTGCGAGCAGCCGTTGCAGCACCTCGGCCATGCGGCGAGCCTGGGGCAGGCCCCCGAGAGGTCCTCGGGCGCGGGCTCGCCGTAGCGCGGCCGCGGCGCGGTGACGTAGCGGTGCGCCGCCACCTCCCTGGTCACGGTCGAGGGCGACCTGCCGAGCTCCGCGGCGATCTCGCGGGCGCTTCGGTTGCGGTCGAGCATTCTCTCGATCGCGTTCCTCTCGTGCCTCGTGAGCCTCCCGTACGACCTTCCGGACGGTCTCGGTCTGGACATGCCGGCCTCCCTCCATCGAGGGCCGGGGGATTCCGGCCCCTCTGGGGTTGCCTACCCGGATTCGCGCCTCAGGACTCAGCGCAACGCGTTGCGCTGAGTCCTGAGGCTGTTGCAATGAAAATGATAATCAAGGGTCGATTATTGCAGCTGGGACGCTAGCTTTTAGCTGGGGCGGGCGCTCGCAGCGGTCGCTATAATGGCGGCAACGCGACACATATATAAGTAAGGAGATCGCGTATGAATGGTTATTCGTTTTTCGCACCGACCAAGGTGTTGTTTGGCGCGGGCAAGTTGGGCGAGCTGGGCGCACAGAAGCTTCCCGGCACCAAAGCACTCATCGTTACCACCGGCGGCAACTCGGTCAAGCGCTTTGGATATCTGCAACGCGTGGAGGCTGAGCTCGATCGCGCCGGCGTGGCGCATGAGCTGTTCGATCGCATTGAGCCCAATCCGCTGCGCGAGACCGTCAACGCAGGTGGCTGGATGGCGCGTGCCCATGGCTGCGACTTTGTCCTGGCGCTCGGCGGCGGCTCGGTCATGGACGGCAGCAAGGGCATCTGCGCGGTGGCGACCAACCCGCATACCGATGCCGAGGGCAACGAATGCCCCGGTGACATCTGGGACTTTGTGAATGGCGGCACTGCGCTCGGCCTGCCCATCCCCAACGATCCGCTGCCGCTTGTTTGCGTGACCACCACGGCGGGTACCGGTTCCGAGGTCGATGCGGGCGGTGTTCTGTCCTGCGAGGAAAATGACGAGAAGCTTCGCTTGGGCGATCCGCGTCTGTTTCCGGTGCTTTCAATCGTTGATCCCGAGCTCATGGTGAGCGTCCCGGCGCGTCTGACTGCCTATCAGGGATTCGACGCCCTGTTCCATTGCGTTGAGTGCTACATCTCAAATACCAATACGCCCATGGGTGACATGGTTTGTCGCGAAGGCATCCGGCGTGCTGCCACGGCGCTGCCTACGTGCGTCAATAATGGCGATGACTTGGAGGCGCGCTCGAGCCTTGCGTTTGCCAACACGCTCGGCGGTTATGCCATGGATGCCTCGGGCACCACGGGCTCGCATGGCCTTGAACATGGCATGAGCGCGCATCATCACGACCTGCCGCACGGCGCCGGCCTCATTATGATCGCCCGCGCCTATCACACGTGGATGATCGATCACGGTGCCGCACCCGAGCGCTATATCGACATGACGCGCCTGATGGGCAATGCCACTGCCAGCGATCCGCACGATTTTGTAGTTGAGCTCACGCGCCTGATGGAGGCCTGCCATGTGGCCGACCTCGCCATGAGCGAATGGGGGATTACGGCCGAAGAGCTGCCAGCCATCGCGCACAACGCTCTGACGACCAACGGCGTCCTGTTCAGCCACGACCCCGTGACGCTGACCGACCCCGACGTCGTCGAAATTCTCAAGCTAAGCTACCGCTAACTAGCTTGCTGTTTTGTCTCGATCTGTAACATCTGCAGCCATTTTTGCCGAGTAACAGTTACAGATTGAGATTTTCTCTTCAGGGGAATTCGAATGTCTCAATCTGTAACATCTGGACGGCCAAAAGGTCCCTATCTGTTACAGATTGAGACAAAGGTCTGGGACTAAGACGTCTTGTCTCGATCTGTAACAGATAGACGGGAATTCGGACCCTAGATGTTACAGATTGAGATAATCGCGTCGCGAAAATAAAAACCTCCGCAGGGGTGCTTCCCTTGTGGAGGTTTTCTTACTCGTTGAGTAGCCTTACGGCTTCGGCGGCCATGTTCTCGACCGTCATGCCGTTCTGCGCGAGCAGTTCGTTGGGGTCGTAGCGGTCGGGGAAACCCTTGGCGATGCCGAAGGTGCGCGTGCGCAACGGCGTGCAGGCCAGGTAGCACGCGACACGCTCGCCCCAGCCGCCGTCCAAGATGCCGTCCTCGAGGGTGACGACAACGCGATGCTCGGCGGCAAGGCTGTCGAGGAACTCGCGGTCGAGCTCGGTTGCAAAGCGCGGGTTGACGAGCGTGGCCTCGATGCCGTACTCGGCAGCCAAGCGGTTTGCCACGCGTTCGCCCAGCTCAAAGAAATCGCCGAGCGCGAGCACGGCAACGTCGTGACCCTGGCGCACCACGTTGTAGCGAACGGCGCTGTAGTCGGTGTCTTCAGCGGGCGCCAGATCGGGACGGTTCACCAGGCCAATACCAGGTACACGAATCGCCACGGGATGCTCGCGGTGGTCGAGCGACCAGCTCAGCATGGACAGGTATTCCTCCATGCAGACCGGCGCCAAGTAGTGCATGTTAGGAAGTCCGCCCAGCATGGAAATATCAAAGAACGAAAGGTGTGTCTCAGATGTGGTGCCAAAGATCGACGCGCCAAACACCAAGATGGTTGCGGGGGCATCGTTGAGGCACAGGTCGTGCCACAGCTCGTCGTAGGCGCGCTGCAAAAACGTGCCATACACACCAAAGACTGGCTTGGCGCCCGAGCGCGCAAGCGCGGTGGCAAAGGTCACGGCGTGCTCCTCGGCAATGCCCACATCGACGAACTGTTTGCCGGCGGCAGCGCGAAGCTCGGGTGTAAAGCCCATGATGTAGGGCGTGGCGGCCGTGATGCCCACGACCTGCGGGTCGCGCTCGATGGCGGCGCTGAGCGCCTCGCCCGTAATGTCGGCATAGGTGCGCGGCGCAGGCTCGCTCGGATGGCCCGGGCAGAGCTTGCGTCCAGTCGCCATGTCAAACGGACCCACGTGGTGCCAGCGTTCCGGGTCGCTCTGGGCTGGCTCAAAGCCCTTGCCCTTGGCGGTGGAGACGTGCAACACGATGGGATGATCGATATTGCGCAGATCCTGCAGCGCGTCGACGAGGGCCAACACATCGTTACCGGCGTCCAGATAGCGGTAGTCGAGCCCCATCGCGCGGAAAACGTTGCGCTCGCAGGTGCCGTTGCTGGCGCGCAGCTCGGCCAGATTGCGATAGAGGCCACCGTGGTTCTCGGCGATGGACTGGTCGTTATCGTTGACGATGATGATCAGGTTGCTATCGAGTTCGGCGGCATTGTTAAAGCCTTCAAACGCCAGGCCGCCCGAAAGCGAGCCGTCGCCAATGATGGTGATGACGTTGTACGCATCGCCCGCCAGGTCACGAGCGTGCGCCAGGCCGCAGCCCAGGCTCACCGACGTGGAGGTGTGACCCATGGCGAACAAGTCGTGCTCGGACTCGTTGGGATTGGCAAAGCCAGAAGCCTCACCATAACGCTCCGGATCGATATAAGTGTACGCACGCCCCGTCAGCGCCTTGTGGGCGTAGGTCTGGTGCGAAACGTCAAAGACAATCTTGTCGATGGGGGAGTTAAACACGCGATGAAGCGCAACCGTAAGCTCAACGACGCCCAAGTTGGGGGCAACGTGCCCGCCGACGGCGGCGGAGCTTTCGAGGATTGCCTGACGGATCTCGCCGCAGAGCAGCGGAAGCTCGGCGCGGTCGAGAGCCTTGACGTCCTCGGGCGTTGTCGTTTGCGTAAGCAGCATCGTTGTGGGTTACTCCATGCGAATCGTGCGCCGGCACTCCCTCGGCCGGCACAATTGCACAAGACAGTCTCGCACATTTTGGCGTTTGATATGTGACGGCGGCGCGGTAATTCGCCAACTGGTGGGGCAAAACGTTTTGTCCGATGCCATACTGATATGTTCCATGATGTTTTTATCGATTGTGCACAGGCCGTGGCTTGTCGCCGTGAGTCGCTGGAAGGAGGCAGCATGTCCGATGCCGTTCGTGCCGAAAAAATCGCGCACGAGGTCGACTATGCCGCCCGCCAGCTGGCCCAGGCGGGCCGCTTGGACCTGACGCACGAGTTTATCCAGCATGGCGACGTGACGGTCTATGCACATGTGACTTCGGTAGCGCGGGCGAGCCTGTCCTTTGCCGAGCGCTTGGGCCGTGCCGGCATTTCGGTCGACCGTGCTTCGTTGTTGCGCGGGGCCCTGCTGCACGATTACTTTCTCTATGACTGGCACGATCCCGACCCAAGCCATCGGCTGCATGGCTTTCGCCACCCGTTTTTTGCCCTGGCACGTGCGGAGGAAGATTTTGAGCTGACGCCGCGCGAACGGAATATTATCGTGCGGCATATGTTTCCGCTGGTGCCAGTGCCGCCGACGTGTCGTGAGGCTTGGATTGTATGCCTGGCAGATAAATGGTGCGCTCTGCGCGAGACGGTCGCCGGTCGTCTGCGGCGCAAGGACGAGGCGGACGATGACGTGAGTGGCGAATCGAGCGAAAAGAGGAGAGGGTAGACGGTGGGGACCGCGATTGATATGGCGTTTGGCGGCGCGACGCTTGCCGCCTGCCCACTCTCGGCACTGGTGCTCTCGTTTGCCTTTTACGGGTTTTGCGGTTGGGCATGGGAGTCGACAGTATGCGCCATGCTCAATCACGGACGATTTGCCAACAGTGGCTTTTTGCTTGGGCCGTGCTGCCCCATCTATGGCGCGGGCGGCATTGCCTGCTGGCTGCTGTTGCGTGGGATTCCGGATGCCTCGAGCCAGTTTGTCGCTGCAGCGCTCGTATGCAGCGTGATTGAGTACAGCGTAGGCGTGCTGTTGGAAAAAACAACGGGCGCTCGCTTTTGGGACTATTCGCACCTGCCGTTTAACCTGCACGGACGCATCTGCCTGTACTTGGCATGCGCGTTTGGCCTGGGTGCGTTGTGTATTTGTCGTTTAGTGGAGCCGGCATTGCTGGGACTGCTTGGCTATCTGCCGGTGCTGATTGTGCGGCTGTCCGCCTTTATCGTCGCGGTCGCGATGATGGTCGACGCGGTGTGCTCGTTGGCGAGCTGGCGGCGTCTGTCTGATCAGCTGGAGCGCGTCCGGGCCGACCTTGCCGACCGCATCAATGAGTCGCTTGCCGATGCCTCGGACTCAATGCTCGAACGTATTCCCGATTCGGCGATCGACTCGGTGGCACAGACGCATATCCGCAGCCGTGCCGTTAACGCATGGCTGGCGGAGCTGGGCGACGCGACGCTCGATGCCCTTCGTGAGAAGGCTTCGATGCCGACATTTATCTCGGATGGTGCTCGTGGCCTGGCGCTTGCCGCCCGCCGCGTGGCCGATGCCGCGCCGAGCATGCCGCGTCCGTCGCTCAGTCGCCGCCTTGCCGGCAAGCGCATGAGCCGTCCGGTGCCGAGCGTGTCACTCAGCCGCCGCGACCTGCGCT
>UQMV01000026.1 GCA_900542315.1 uncultured Collinsella sp. | reverse complement strand
ATTGCCGCGGGGGAGGACGTTATCAAGTACGGTCTTCCTATCGGCCATGTGACGGGCGATATCCAACCTGGCCAGTGGCTTCATACGCATAACGTTAAGACCAACCTTTCGGGTGAGGTTGAGTACACTTACAACCCCACGCATCCGGTCGTTGAGTCGGTTGAGCCCGAGACCTTTATGGGGTTCCGCCGCGCCGACGGTCGTGCCGCGACGCGCAACGAGCTGTGGATCATCCCCACGGTCGGTTGCGTCAACGAAGTTGCGCGTGCCATGTGCGAGCAGGCCCAGGATCTGGTCGAGGGCTCGTTGGAGGGCGTCTACTACTTCCCGCATCCCTTTGGCTGCTCGCAGACCGGCGCCGACCATGCCCAGACGCGTCGTCTGCTGGTGGCGCTCTCGCGTCACGCAAACGCTGCGGGCGTACTGTTCCTTTCGCTTGGTTGCGAGAACTGCACGCACCGGCAGGTACTCGATGAGCTCGGTGACTTTGATCACGAGCGCGTTCGCTTTCTCACCTGCCAGGATGTAGCCGACGAGCAGATCGAGGGCCACAAGATTCTGTCCGAGCTGGCTGACTTGGCCAAGCAGGCCAAGCGTGAGCCCATTTCGGCCTCCGAGCTGGTTATTGGCCTTAAGTGTGGCGGCTCTGACGGTCTTTCGGGCATTACCGCCAACCCCACGATCGGCCGCGTGAGCGATATGGTCGTCGCCCGTGGCGGCACGTCGGTGCTTACCGAGGTGCCCGAGATGTTTGGCGCGGAGAGCATCCTGCTCGATCGTTGTGAGAGCGAGCAGGTCTTTAGCGCTGCATCCGACATGCTCAATGGCTTTAAGGACTACTTTATCAGCCACGGCGAGGTCGTTTATGAAAACCCGAGTCCCGGCAACAAGGACGGCGGTATTACCACGCTCGAGGACAAGAGCTGCGGCTGTGTGCAAAAGGGCGGATCTGCCCCCATCGTCGACGTGCTGCCGTATGCCGGCCAGGCAACTAAACACGGCCTGAACATGCTGTGCGGCCCAGGCAACGACATGGTATCCACCACGGCACTGACGGCTGCCGGCTGCCACGTGATTCTGTTCTCGACCGGCCGTGGTACGCCGTTTGGCGCGCCGGCGCCTACGCTCAAGGTGTTCACCAATCAGCGTCTGTGCGACCACAAGGCCAACTGGATGGACTTTAATGCCGGCGTGATTGCTACGGGTGAGTGCACACTCGACGAGGCTGCCCGCGACCTGTACCAGCTGGTGCTGGAGACGGCGAGCGGCAAGCTTACGAGTGCCGAGCGTCGCGGTTGTCACGAGATCAGCATCTGGAAGGACGGCGTCTGCCTGTAGTGGCAAATGCACCCAAGCGTAGCGCTATATCGTCGGCCCCGTCGGGAGTGTTCCCGGCGGGGTTTCGTTTTGTGGTTAAGTGAAAAAATTGGAAAATACAATAAACGTTCACCTATCTCATGGGTGTCCAGCATGGCACCTTTACCAGCAGACAATAGGTCTTAGAGCCTCAATTGTGTCCGTTCGGCGGTAAAAATCGACCGTTCGGGGATAATATGCAAGTGAACGTTCACCTCTTGTAAGGAATCGCGCATAATCTAGCTAAACGTTCACCCTGAACGGCATGCAGACAGACGTCGGTATGGACTCCAATGTCTTGTTCCAAGACAATCGAGAAAAGAGAGGGAGCTCGATGACTAACAAGATCGGTAAAAAGCGCAAGATCACATTCTGGACGCGCTTGGGCTTTGGTATGGGCGGCATGCTCAACTCCGGTGCCCTGACCTTTACGCACAGCTACATGGTGCTGTTCCTGTCCACGGAGTGCGGCCTGTCCGCAGGCGAGGCTGCGCTGATCAGCTCGTTCGCCATCTATCTCAACGCCATTCTGTGCCCGCTCATGGGCTTTGTGGCCGATAACTTTTACGCTACCAAGATTGGCCGTATCTTTGGCCGCCGCCGTTTCTGGATCTTGCTGGCAATCCCGATGATGGTCGCCGAGCCGCTCATCTTTGTGGCTACGCCGTTTGGTTTCCCGTACTACTTTGTGCTGTACCTGATCTACAACGTCGCGTATACGTTCTGCACCGCCAACCTGTCGCCGCTTACCATCGAGATGACCGACGACTTCAAGGAGCGTACGTACCTCACCGGCTACAAGCACCTCTTTGGTAACGCCGCCGGCTTCCTGATGGCAGCACTCGTCGGCTTTGGCTTTGGCACCTTCGGCGAGACCAACCCGTTCAGCTACTTCATCATCGCTACGGTCAACGCTTCGGTCATGGCAATCTCGCTGCTGTGCGTGTACCTGTCCACGTGGGAGCACACCCCCGAGGAAGTGGCTCAGGAGAAGATCGAGAGCGTCGGCGAGGGTATCAAGAAGTTCTTCATCGACGTTGTCTCTACCTTCCGCAACAAGTCCTTCCGCAAGGTCCTGTATGCACAGGTCTCCACGAAGCTCGCCGCTGCCTGCTGGTCTGCCTGCCTGTCCTTCTTCATCGTCTACTGCCTGCAGATTCCTAAGTCCTATGAGTCCGTGATGGAGATGCCCGGCAAGGTCGTCGCTATCGTCTGCACCGCCATCTGGGTTGCCCTCATGGCCAAGAAGGGCTTCCACAAGTCTTGGTACCTGGCCAACGTCGGTTGCGCTGCGTGCATCATCGCCTACAACTACTTCGCCTTTGGTCAGATTAACGGCACCTCCACGGTCGCCATCGCCATGATTGCCTACCCCATCATCTTCGCCATCTGGAAGTTCTTCTACGTTGGTTTCCAGTACCTGCCCGATGTTCTGCTCAACTACATCCCCGATGTCGATGAGCTCATCACCCTGCGTCGTCGCGAGGGCATCTACAGCTCCGCTCAGCAGCTCTGCCAGCAGATTGCTCAGGCTATCGCTGTAAACGCCTGGGCTATCGTCCTCGCTGCCTCCGGCTTCATTCAGACCGCCGGTAACAGCGACGCCGTGACCCAGCCCGCCACCGTGCCTCTGTACATCTGCGGCTACATGCTCATTGGCTGCGCCGGCTTCTTCCTGCTTGCGGCCGTCCTTGCCCGCGGCATCAAGATCGATAAGGAACAGTGCGACATCCTTTGCGACGAGATTCACCGCGTCAAGGAGGGTGGCAAGATGGCCGACGTCAAGCCCGAAGTCAAGGCGCTTTGCGAGGAGCTCTCCGGCTTCAAGTACGAGGACTGCTTTGCCCACAACAACGTTGGCTTCCAGGACGGTAGCGTAACTCCCGCCGAGTAAGGCCGACATATCGTCCAAATCACAGGGCCGTGCCACCGGAACTCCGCCGGCAGGCACGGCCCTTTTTCAACAGCGTACAATTTGCCTTTAGAGCATCTTTTTGAGGGAGAAACCCATGGAGACGAACGTTATCTGGCGCAACGCGCGCGCGGCGGTTATCGAGCTTGACGACGGCGGTTACTTTACCTGCGCCGATACGTGGGAGATCTTTGTCAACGACGAGCCCGCTGGTACCACGAATACGGTCGAGACCTATGTCGACGGCCTGACCCCCGGCAAGCGTAACCTGATCCGCTTTGTCTGCGGCGAGCGCGAGCTGAGCGTGGGCGTCACCACGCCGGCTGAGCCCTTTACTATCAACGTTCGCGACTGTGGCGCCAAGGGCGATGCCGAGCACGACGACACCACCAACATCCAGGCTGCCATCATGGCCTGCCCCAAGGGCGGGCGCGTGCTGATCCCCGCCGGTAGTTATCGCATCAAGTCTCTCTTCCTTAAGAGCAATATCAACATCGAGCTCGCCGAGGGAGCGGTGCTGTTGGCCCGTCACGACCGCGCGGCGCTTGCCTACATTCCGGGCACGGTCACAGGCGACGAGGGCGCTGGGTATGCCGGCACCGATATGCTGCCCCTGGGCCGCTGGGAGGGCGAGAGTTTCTCGACCTACTGTTCTACCTTTACGGGTCTGGGCGTGCACGACGTGTGCATCTATGGCCGCGGTGCCATCGACGGTCAGACCGATTTTGCCGAGGACAACTGGTGGAACAAGGACTTTAAGAACATCTTTCGCCCCGAGGAGGGCCGCGAGGTCGCCCGTCCGCGCATGATCTTCTTGTCCGAGTGCGAGAACGTGAGCCTGGCCGGCTTCACCGTCCGCAACAGCCCGGCGTGGAACATCCACCCCATCCTGTGCGAGCACGTCGATGCGCTCTGCCTGTCCATCGAGGGCCCCAAGAACTCCCATAACACCGACGGCTTCGATCCCGAGAGCTGCGGCTTTGTCCGCATCCTGGGCTGCCAGTTCTCGGTGGGCGACGACTGCATCGCCATCAAGAGCGGCAAGCTGGGCATTGAGCCCGAGCTTCGCCCCGCAACGCACGACGTGCTGATCTCGCACTGCTACATGCACGATGGCCACGGCGCCGTGGTCCTGGGTTCCGAGGCCGCCGGTGGCATCAAGGACCTCACCGTGAGCAAGTGCCTGTTCGAGCGCACCGACCGCGGCCTGCGCGTCAAGACCCGTCGCGGCCGCGGCAAGGACGCCGTCAACGAGGGCATCACCTTCGAGCACATTCGCATGGACAAGGTGCTCACGCCCTTTGTGGTCAACTCGTTCTACTTCTGCGATAAGGACGGTAAGACCGACTACGTCCAGAACCGCGAGGCGCTGCCCGTCGACGACCGCACGCCCGGCTTTGGTGCCACGACGTTCCGCGATATCGAGGCCACCAACTGCCATGCCGCCGCGGCCTACATCACGGGCCTGCCCGAGAGCAAGGTGACGCGCCTGACGTTCCAGGATGTCCACGTGACCTTCGCGGAGGATGCCGAGCCCTTTGTCCCGGCCATGGCCTGCGGTGTTGAGCCCATGGTGCGCCAGGGCATCATCGCTCAAAACGTCAAGGTGCTCGACCTGCAAAACGTGGTTGTTGAGGGCCAGGACGGCGAGGAGCTGCAACTCCAAAACGTTGACAAGGTTGTGCGCGCGTAAGCGTTTGCTCTTAAACAATCGAATCCGGCATGTTGTGACGTGCGATGGACGGGGCCTTCCCGACCCATCGCACGTGCTCTTTATATGCCGGAGCTGCAGTGTAGACGGTCCGCGACGAAAGGGCGTGGCAACTGATGATGATTGAAGAACAAGTTTTTAAAGTATCGACCGAGCGTGCGGGGGCATATCGCAGCATTTCCGATGCCTTGGCGGCAGCCGATCAGCTCTATCCGGATGCTGAGCGACCGGTGGTGATTCACGTCGATCCGGGTGAGTATCGCGAGCGGGTCGAAATTCATCGACCGCATGTGACGCTGGTGGGTGAGACGGCTGACAGCGTGCGCATCGTGGGAGGCCTGGGGGCCAAGATGCCCTCGAGTGATGGCTCGGGTGTCGACGGCACGCTCGGCACGTTTAGGACCTATACCGTTTTGGTCGATGCCGATGACGTGCGGCTCGAGAACCTCACGATTGAAAACGACGCCGGCGACGGTCGCGAGGTGGGGCAGGCGATTGCCCTGTACGCCGACGGCGATCGTCTGGTGGTCGACGCCTGCTGCATTACGGGCCGCCAGGACACGCTGTTTTTGGGCCCGCTTCCGCCGCGCGAAGTCAAACCGGGCGGGTTCATTGGACCCAAGCAGTTTGCGCCGCGCCGGGTGGGCCGTCAGTATTTCCGACGTTGCCGAATCGAGGGTGATGTCGACTTTATCTTTGGCGGCGCGCGTGCCTATTTTGAGGGGTGCGAGATCCGCTCGCTCAACCGAAATATGGACGTGAACGGTTACGTGACGGCGGCTTCGACGCCCGAGGGAGAGCCGTACGGCTTTGTGTTCCACGGCTGCTCGTTTACGGCTTCGCAGGACGTGGCACCGGATTCGGTCTACCTGGGTCGTCCTTGGCGCGAGTGGGCGCAGACCGTGCTGATCGATTGCTGGCTTGGCCAGCACATCAAGCGCGAAGGCTGGTGGGATTGGAATAAGCCGGCGGCGCACGAGAGGGCACGCTACGCTGGTGCAATCTTGCATGGGCCGGTGGGCGATGCTGCCGGCTGGGTACCATGGGCGCACGAGCTCGATGCGACGGTCGCTGCCCGGTACTCTCGTGAACAGGTGCTTGCCGGTGCAGACGGCTGGGATCCCGAGGGTGGCTCGGACAACACCGTGGAGACTGCTAGTCTTTCCGATAACGGTCGCACAGTGCACATCGATACCTATTACGAAGACGAACCGGCGTTTCGCGAGCGCCTGAAGCGTGAGGGTCGCTCTGCCGCATTTAAGGGCACGACGCCTGGTGACTTTGAGGCATGGCAGATTGCGACGAGGGCTCGGCTGTTTGACCTGATGGGCTTAACGCTTATGGATCGCATGCCGATTGAGGTACGCGAGCTCGATCGGGCACAGATTGCCGGCGGTATCGTGCGTACCCATGCGATGCTGCAGGTGGAGCACAACGTTTGGATGCCGTTCTATTTGCTCGAGCCGCAGACCCCTAAGCTCGATGCGCACGGCTGCAAGCGCTGCTATATCTGCCCGCATGGCCACCAGGGTGCCGGCGCCGCAAGTGTTGCGGGCGTGACGGGCGTGCCGGCGGTCGACGATGCCGTGCGTAAGTTCAACTACGACTACGGTTTGCGCCTGGCACGCATGGGCTATGTGACCGTCTGCCCCGACGCACGCGGCTGGGGATACCGTCGCGACTGGAAGGGCCAGGGCGATGACGAGAATAGCTTCCTGCGCGGCACGTGCCTGAACCAGGCACGCATGGCCGAGCCGCTGGGCCTTACCGTTGCGGGCCTCAACGCCTGGGACAACATGCGTCTGATCGATTACCTGGAGTCACGCGGCGACATTGCCATGGACGACCTGGGCTGCTTTGGCTTTTCGGGCGGCGGATACATGACGTTGTACCTGGCGGCGCTCGACCCGCGCGTGCGCAAGGCGTTTGTCTCGGGCTATCTGTACGGTGTCGACGATTCGCTGCTGCACCTCAACGGCAACTGCAGCTGCAACTATGTGCCGGGGCTGTGGCGCCTGCTCGATATGGGTGACATCGCCTCGCTTATCGCTCCGCGCCCGCTGTTGGTGCAGAGCTGCGAGGGCGATCATCTTAACGGTGCCCGTGGGCTTGCGAACGTGGACGAGCAGCTCGATATCGTTCGCGGCGCCTATGAGCTTGTGGGGCATGCCGGCGACTTGTCACACGAGGTCTGCCCAGGCGGGCACCATCTGGGCGTTGCACACCTTGCCGAGGATATCGAGTGGCTTGATGAGCGTGCTGCCGGGGCCCGTGCGTAGGGCCTGGGCGCCGCAGCGAGCAAACGGAAGTGACTGACAAGACCAAAGACCGCCGTTTGGGCGGGGAGGAGTATAACCATGAAACCGACGAAGGCCTTGAGCGAATCGACCATCTGCTGCTTTGGCGATTCGACCACATGGGGTGACAACGGATGCGGCGCAGGCGGCAACGACATCTCCTGGACCACGCACCTGGGCGCGCTGCTGGGCGGTGCGACTGTCGAGAACTTTGGCATCAAGGGTTCGCGTATCGCCATCAAGGCCGACCGTACCGATTCGTTTGTCGAGCGCCTGGACGGTATCGACGATGCGGCCGATATCTACATTGTCTTTGGCGGCGTCAACGACTTTAGCCGCAACGTGCCGCTCGGCGAGTTGGGCAGTACCGATGTGCATGAGTTCTACGGTGCGCTCGATTACCTGATCCGAACCATCACGGCACGCTCGCCTCGGGCAAAGCTCGTGTTTATGACGCCGTGCAAGACGAGCGGTAAGCACGAGAAGGATATCCCGGCAAGCGATGAGGCGAACCATTTGGGCCTGACGCAGGTCGTCTACGTGCGAGCGATGCTCGAGGTCTGTGACCGCTACTCCGTTCCGGTGATTGACCTGTATGCGCAAAGCGGTATCAGCCCGTTTTTGCCGGAGCACCGCGAGCTCTATATGCCGGACGGTCTGCACTACAGCCCGGCTGGCTATGAGCGCCTGGCGCATCGCATCGCCGCGGGTCTCACCGCCGTTTGCCGCTAAAAGTCTGCCGTTTGCGGGGAATATAGGGTTAACGTTCACCCTATATTCCCCGTTCGCGTTACACTAGGGGTAACGTTCACCTATCGTTTATGTCAGAGGGGACAGCAATGGGTTGCAATCAAATCCTGGACCGTTATATCGAGCAGTTGATCGAGACCTCGACGCCGCAGGCGCCGGCCTGGAACATCGAAAAGCTCCGTGCCGGTAAGGAGAACACCTGGAACTACATCGATGGCTGCATGATCAAGGCGCTCATCGAACTGTACGAGATCACGGGTGAGCAGCGCTACTTGACGTTCGCCGATGACTACATCGATTTCTTTGTCCAGGACGACGGTACCATCAAGCATTACAACCCGCAGGAGTACAACCTCGATAACGTCAATGCGGGCAAGACCCTCTACAAGCTGTATGACCTGGTGGGCAAGCCCAAGTACCGTGCCGCCATGGACACCATCTACCGCCAGCTCGAGACCCAGCCGCGCACCAAAGAGGGCGTGTTTTGGCACAAGGCCGTCTATCCCAACCAGATTTGGCTCGATGGCATGTACATGGCACAGCCGTTCTACATGCAGTACGAGCTGAGCTTCCACAACCGTCGTGCCTGCTCGGACAGCTTCCATATGTTCCAGGTCGTGCATGACCTGATGCGCAACCCCCTCAACGGTCTGTACTATCACGCTTACGACGCGAGCCGCAAACAGTTCTGGTGCGACCCGGTCACCGGTCTTTCGGCTAACTTCTGGCTGCGCGCCGAGGGCTGGTTTGCCATGGCGCTCATCGACACCTGGGAGCTCATGCCGCCCTCGATGTCAGCCGAGAAGGACGAGATCCGCAAGATGTTCCACGATTTGATCGACGCCATGCTGCCGTATCAGGACGAGAAGACCGGCATGTGGCACCAGGTCATCAACCTGCCCAATATCGCCCCCAACTACCTGGAGGAGTCGGGCAGCGCCATCTTTGCCAATGCCATCATGAAGGGTGTGCGTCTGGGCGTGCTGGGCGAGCGTTACTACCAGTACGGCCGTCGCGCCTTCGACGGCATCTGCGAGACCTGCCTGTCCGAGTATGACGGGCAGCTGGCGCTCGACAACATCTGCCTGGTTGCGGGCCTGGGCAACACCGCGCACCGCGAGGGCACGTTTGATTACTACATGAGCGAGCCCGTGGTCAAAAATGATGCAAAGGGTGTGGCGCCGCTGGTGCTTGCCTATATCGAGACCATGCATCACGACAAGCTGGCCGGTAAGCGCGATCCGCTCGCCCCCTCGGGCGTGTGCTCCATCGAGGACCCGTTTGGCGGATACACCCCGGGCATCAATGCTTGCAAGGGATGTGAATAGCGTGGGAGCCATTACTCCGGGCGTGCGCCTGCACGACCTTCCGCAGGGAACGGTCGAGGAGCGCATTCGCATGGCGGGCGAGCTGGGCTTTTCGTGCATCCAGCTGCCGAGCAAGGTGCTCTATAAGTCGATGGGCATCAACCGCCTGGGCCTTACGCGCGAGCTTGCCGACCACCTGCGCGCGGTGCTCGACGAGGCAGGCGTTTCGGTCGCTGTTTTCGGCTGCTATAAAAACCTGGCGACTCCCGATCGCCAACAGCTTATGGATAACATTGCCGAGTACGAGGCATGCCTGAACTTTGCCCAGATGCTCGGCGGCTGCCCGGTGGGTACCGAGACCGGTCGCCCCAATGCGCAGAACCGCGTTGCTGACGACCGCATGACCGATGAGGCGCTTGAGGCTTTTATGGACGGACTCGCACGCGTCTGCGAGCGCGCCGAGGCCGTGGGCGGGCAAATACTGATCGAGCCTGGCTGGAACGAGACGGTCAGCACGCCGGATCGCTGCCGCGAGGTGCTGGAGCGCGTTTCGAGCCCGGCGCTCGGCATGATCTACGACCCGGTGTCGCTGCTGCATCCCAGCGTCGTTGGCGAGGCACAAGAAATCACCGCGCGTATGCTCTACTTATGCGGCAGCAAGATCCGCGTGCTGCATGCCAAGGATTTTGAAGTCGTCTACAACGAGGACGAGGCCGGTTGGTGCGACGGCACGGGCTCGCGCCTGGTGTGCCACGGCGTGGGCGAGACGGGCTGCTATGACTTTGAGCCCGTGGTGGCCTGGGCGGCTGCCGCCTGCCCTGGGATTCCCTGCGTGGTCGAGAACAGTGTGCCGGCGACGGCGGCTGACTGCCTGGCGACACTCGAGCACATGTCCGCTCGCTGCGGGGCTTCGCATCGCGAGTTATAGCATTGGCTTTTGCTGTGGCGGCAAATTGAGCTTGCCTGACTGGGGGCGACGGTGAAGGGTCTTTATCGTCGTCTCATTGGATTACATCAAAAAGGGGAGTTGCGTGGCTATCCACATTGTCGAAGAGGCGAATCGTTGCCTAGGTTGCAAAAGGGCGTTCTGCCAGCTTAAAGGCTGCCCGGTTCAGACACCTATCCCGCAGGTCATTGACCTGTTCAAACAGCGTCGTCTGGAAGAGGCGGGCGAGCTGCTGTTCCAGAACAATCCCATGAGCGCGGTCTGCTCCATGATCTGCAACCATTCGGGCCAGTGCGAGGGCGCGTGCATCCAGGGCCGTAAGGGCACACCGGTGCATTTTTCGAGTATCGAGAACTATATCTCGACTGCATATTTGGACCGCAAGGAGTGGAAGCCCACGCCGTCGTGCGGCAAGCAGGTTGCCGTGGTCGGTTCCGGTCCTGCCGGCATTACCGTGGCCATTAAGATTGCCCAGCTGGGCTGTGCCGTCACGGTGTTTGAACAGCGCCCCGAGATCGGCGGCGTGCTGGAGTACGGCATCCCCGAGTTTCGCCTGCCCCGTGCGCTCGTGCAAAAGTACCGTTACGTGATGTGCTCGCTTGGCGTGCGCGTCCGTCCCTCGACCACCATCGGCGGTGCGCTGCATATCGACGACCTGCTGCGCGACGGCTACGATGCGGTCTTTGTGGGTACCGGTACTTGGCGCGCCCGCAAGCTGGGTATTCCCGGCGAGTCGCGCGGCAACGTGCTGTTTGGCATCGATTATCTGGTCGATCCCACGAGTGTGGCGATCGGGCAGAACGTGGCGGTTATCGGCGCCGGCAACGTGGCCATGGATGTAGCCCGCACGGCGCTGCGCTCGGGCGCGCGCAAGGTTACCGTGTATGCCCGCTCGCGCCATATCTCGGCTATCGACGACGAGGTCGAGCTGACCGAGCTTGACGGTGCCGAGATTGTGTGCGGCAAGGCGATCTGCGCCATCGACGATAACGGTCCGGTGTTCGAGACGGCTATCTTTGACGAGGACAACAACGTGGTGGGTTACGAGGAAGAGCTCGACCATGCGTCTGCCGACACGGTTGTGATTGCGGCTTCGCAGGTGCCCAAGGACAAGCTTGTGCTTACGACGGGTGGCTTGGAGACCGACCATCGCGGCCTTCTTTCGGTCGATGAGAACGGCATGACCACCGTGCCCGGTGTCTTTGCCGCCGGCGACGTGGTCAACGGCCCGCTCACCGTGGTTCATGCCGTGGCAGGCGCCAAGCTCGCCGTCGAAGGCATGACTGCCTATTTGGGTCTCTAACACATCCCACCCATCAGTTGCGGTGAAATAAGGACTGTTTTGGCTGTCAAAGGCCTTATCTACTCCGTATTCCACCGCAACTTTTTGTGGGGTGGGCTAGAGACGCTGCATGCGGTACCCGACACCCATGTGCGTCTGAATCATCTTGGGGTGAGAGGGGTCTGCCTCGATCTTCTTGCGCAGGGTGCGCATGAACACGCGCAGGCTCGCCAGATCGCTGTCCCAGCTCGTGCCCCATATCTCGCGGGTGATGAAGGTGTGGGTGAGCACCTTGTCGACGTTTTTCGCCAGAAGGACGAGCAATTTGTACTCGGTTGGGGTGAGCGAGAGCTCGCGTCCGTCTTTCGTCGCGTATCCCGCGGCGTAGTCGATATGCAGCGGACCGTTGTCGAACGTGCTCGCTTCTGTCGACTCGCTCGACGCCATCGAGGAGCGCCTCAAATTCGCACGGACGCGCGCGAGCAACTCATCCACAGAAAAGGGCTTGGTGAGGTAGTCGTCTGCCCCTGCGTCAAGTGCTGCAATCTTGTCGGAATCTTCGGTGCGCGCCGAAATGACGATAATGGGGACTGCCGACCAGCTTCGGATCTTCGTGATGACCTCGATACCGTCAATGTCGGGAAGGCCGAGGTCGAGCATGATGAGGCTGGGGCCGTGCGACACCGCATCCATGATGGCGGCCTGGCCGTCGCAAACCTTGCTCACGACATAGCCGTGGAGGTCAAGCGCGGTCGAAACGAGGTTTTGAACGGTCAGGTCATCTTCGACCAGGAGGACGCGTGGCTTAGCGGCATTATTCATGAATCTCGATCTCCTCGGCGGGCAGGGTAAAACGGAAGACGGCCCCATGGGGGTGGTTGTCGCGAACCTCGATGACGCCGCCATGCGCCTCCACGATGGAGCGGCAGAGCGACAGCCCAAGGCCGATGCTTCGACGCGAATCCACGGGCCGCGTATTGCTTGAGGTGAAGAAGCGCTCAAAGATATGAGGCTTGTCGCAGTCTGCCACACCCGGTCCATCGTCTGCGACGTTCACCACGACGAACGCACCCTCGCGACGTGCGCTGATGGCGACAGTCGAGTCCTCGGGCGTGTATTTGAAGGCGTTCATGATGAGATTCGTAAGCACCTGCATGATGAGATGGACGTCGATGCGTACCAGCAGGATGTCGTCAGTGTGCTCGATGGTGACGGCACGTCCATGCGATGCTTGGGCGACATGGCTGAGGGCGGCCTCGATGACCTCGTCGATGAGCTCGGATGTTAAGTTGAGGCGAATGGCGCCGTCCTCGACGCGTGTGATGGCGAGGAGGTTCTCCACGGTATCGATAAGCCAGAGGGAGTCGTCGTAGATGGCATCGGCAAGATCGCAGCGTTGTTCGAGGCTGAGCTTCTCGTCGCTCTTCCGAAGGATTGCCGCAGATCCGGATATAGCCGTGAGGGGTGTCCTCAAATCGTGGCCGATGGAGCGCAAAAGGTTGGCGCGCAGCTGCTCGTTTTTCGCCAAGACCGCAGCCTCTTCGCGCTCTTGCGCCGCCCGGTCGCTTTCGAGCGCCAAGGCGCATTCACCTACGATAGATAGGACGATCGAATGCTCGAAGGCTTCGATCTCGCGCCCCTCCAGGTCGATGCCGATGACACCGAATACCTTGTCGCCGGTGCGAACCGCGAGGTAGAGACAGCGCGCCTCAGGCAGGGTCCGCGTGCCTGCGCCCGCACGCTTGTTGTTGGTGTAGGTCCAGGTTGCAACGGCGCGCTCGTAGTCGGTGAGCAGCGACGCGGATCGGTTTTCGGTGCCGGCGGACTCATAGAGCGTCTTGCCGAGTGTGCCGTGTTCGGCGGTGTAGAAGACCACGTCGAGTTTTAGCAGTTTGATGAGTTGGTTCATGGCGACGCGGGCGCACTCCTCCGCGCTATGGGCTTGCTGCAAGAGCTGGTTCGTTTCGAGGAGTACACGCGTTTTGAATGCGTTCTCGGCGGAGGTGCGGGCGTTGTCGGCGATGCGCGCAGTTAACTCGCCGGCGACCATAGCGGTAGCGAACATGATGCCGAACGTGACCAGATAGCTTCGGTCGTAGCTGGCGAGCGAAAACAGAGGCGTGACGAAGCAGAAGTTGTAAAGCACTACAGAGAGCACGCTCGATACGATCGTGCAGATACGCCCCGTCGTGGTGACGGCGGTCAGCAGGGCCGTGAGGATATAGAGGGATATGATGCTGGAATCGGCAAATCCCAGATGGCGGAAAGCCGTGCCGATCGCCGTGGCGACAAGAGAGAGGGCCAGCGTGCGAAGCACGTCTCGGCTGCTGGGCGGCTGCAGGGCGAGCGCACGGCGGCGTCCTTTGGGCCGGGAGGGCGGAGTCGACTGGTCTGGAATGATGTAAATGTCGAGGTTCGGGGCGAATGTTATGAGCTGTTCTACGAGAGATTTGCGGCCGAAGAGGGCCTGACGGACGCTGCTGCGCTCGCCCGTGCGTCCCATGACGATCTTCGAAATACCCGACAGGCGCGCGAACTCGGAGATCTGAAACGCGACGTCGTCGCCATAGACGGTTTCCATATGTGCTCCGAGCTGCTCGGCTAGGGCGATATTGGCTGCAAGCTTGGCGCGCTCATCATCGCTCATGGCTTGCGTGCGCGGGCTCTCTACGAACAGGGCGACGAGCTCGCTGCGAAACGCTTTCGCCATGCGTGCGGCGGCGCGGACGATGCGGGGATTGGTCGGCGCCGGGGAGACACAGACTAAGATACGCTCCCTGGTGTAGTAGTCACGGTTTCCCAGCACGCGTGCGGCGTCTGTGAGGTGGCCGGTGCGATCGGCGCAGCGGCGCAGCGCGATTTCTCGGAGTGCGGTGAGGTTCTCGACGGTAAAAAAATGCTGTTGCGCTCGGTCGGCTTGTGCGGGACGGTAGACGAGGCCGGTGCGAAGGCGCTCGAGTAGGTCTTCGGGCTCTATGTCGACGAGCTCGACCTGGTCGGCATCATCGAAGATACGGTCGGGGATTCGTTCGCTCACGACAACGCCGGTGATGGATGCAACCATGTCGTTTAGGCTCTCGATATGCTGAACGTTCACGGTCGTATAGACGTCGATGCCCGCATGTAGAAGTTCCTCGACGTCTTGATAACGTTTGTCGTGGCGAGACCCCGGCGCATTCGTATGGGCGAGCTCGTCGACAAGGATGAGCTGAGGGGCGCGTTCGATAGCCGTATCTAGATCGAACTCGCTGAGCGCAATGCCGTTGTGCTCGATGAGTTTACAGGGCACGTTTTCAAGCCCTTGTGCAAGATGGGCAGTTGCCGGACGTTCGTGCGGCTCGATGTATCCCGCGACGACGTCGACACCTCGCCGCTTGGCGGCGCGGGCGGCTTGAAGCATCGCATAGGTTTTGCCCGTGCCAGCAGCGTAGCCAAAGAAAATCTTGAGGTGTCCCCGGCTGGTTCGAGCGTCATCGGCGACCTCGTCTTTCTCAATTGCCTTGAGGATGAGGTCTGGATTGACGCGAGTGTCCGATGCGTCGCGCTGCATAGCGTAGCCTTTCTGAAGCGTTGTCCATGCGTGCATACGCGGTGAGGACGCCGCTGTATGCTCGCGAGGTCGAGTATAGGCGCACTGCAGCAGCAATAGTGCTTTCTACCTGCATCTTTACGGCATCTTAAGGTCGTGAGCCCCAGCCCTCACGCCTCTTTAATCCCTAGAAGCGTTTACTGTCCCCGGGCGCTTGCGAGAGCAGGCGTCCGAGGCATCGGACCGCGCGTGAAAGGGGCGGTGAATGAACATCCTCATTCCCATCATCGGAGTCGTCTGCATTGGACTCCTTATCTATTACATCTACATTCTGATGAGGAGTGATTCGTAAACTATGGACGCTGCGATTCAGTACATCTTGTACTTTGCCGTGCTCGTCGTCCTGGCCGTTCCGCTCGGTCGGTTCATGGCCCATATCATGGATGGTGAGCATACGTTCCTGTCGCCTGTGATTGCTCCTGTGGAGCGCGGCGTCTATCGTCTGCTTCGCATTGACGCGGCAGAACAGATGGGGTGTAGGCGCTATCTGGCGAGCGTGCTGGTCTTTTCGGGGATCGGCCTCGTGGCTCTTGTGGCACTCCAGGCGCTTCAGTCCTTCTTGCCAGGCAATCCCCAGCACCTGCCGGATGTGCCATGGGACCTGTCGTTCAATACGGCTGCTTCCTTCATAACCAACACCAACTGGCAGTCCTACTCCGGTGAGACCACCCTGTCCTATCTTGTGCAGTTCATGGGCCTCACCGTGCAAAACTTCTTGTCCGCTGGCACCGGTATCGCGGTCATGTTCGCGCTCATCCGCGGTTTCCGTCAGGTCAAGGATCAGGGTCTGGGTTCCTTCTGGGTCGACCTCACCCGCACCGTCCTGTATGTGCTCATCCCGCTGAACCTCGTGTTCGGCATCTGCCTGGCTGCCGGTGGCGTCATCTCCAACTTCCAGCCGGCTCAGAAGGCCGAGCTCGTAGAGCCCGTCGCTGTCCAGCCTAATGCAGACGGCGGCTGGAGCGTCATCGACGGCGCCCAGATCGAGGGCGACACGGTCAAGGTCGACGGCAAGGTTATCGAGGGCGCGCACGTGGTCACCGAGCAGTTCCTGCCCCAGGGCCCCGCGGCTCCTCAGGTCGCCATCAAGCAGTCCGGCACCAACGGCGGCGGCTTCTTCGGCGTGAACTCAGCCCATCCGTATGAGAACCCCAGTGCCTTCACCAACATCATCGAGATGACCAGCCTGCTGCTGATCCCGGCCGCCTGCTGCTTCACCTTCGGTATCGGCGTCAAGAGCACCAAGCAGGGCAAGGCTATCTTTGCCGCCATGTTCATCCTGTTGGTGATCTTCACCGGCATCATCGCCGTCAACGAGCATGCGGGCACCCCGCAGCTGGCCGATGGCGGAGCGGTCAATATCGAGATGACCGACGGCCAGGCCGGCGGCAACATGGAGGGCAAGGAGAGCCGCTTCGGTATCGCCTCCTCTTCCATCTGGTCCGCTTTCACGACGGCTGCTTCCAACGGCTCGGTTAACTCCATGCACGACTCCTACACCCCGCTGGGCGGTTTTGTCCAGATGCTCCAGATGGCTCTGGGCGAGGTCGTCTTCGGCGGCGTGGGCTGTGGCCTGTACGGCATGATCGGCTTCGCCATCCTCACGGTGTTTATCGCCGGCCTCATGGTCGGCCGCACGCCTGAGTTCCTGGGCAAGAAGATCGAGCCGGGCGAGATGCGCTGGGCAGTTGTCCTGTGCTTGGCAACTCCGTTTGCCATTCTGGTGTGCTCGGCCATCGCCTGCATGGTGCCCGGTCTTGCCGACCAGCTCAACAATGGTGGCGCACACGGCTTCTCCGAGGTGCTGTATGCCTTCACCTCATGCGGCGGCAACAACGGCTCGGCGTTTGCAGGCATGAACTGCAACATTCCCTGGATCAACGTCATGCTCGGCCTCGAGATGCTGTTCGCCCGCTTCATGCCCATCATCGGTACGCTGGCTATCGCCGGCTCGCTGGCCAAGAAGGGTAAGGTCGCCGAGAGCGCCGGTACCCTGTCTACCACCAACGGCATGTTCGTATTCCTGCTCGTGTTCATCGTTCTGCTGATCGGTGCCCTGAGCTTCTTCCCGGCCCTGGCGCTTGGCCCCGTTGCCGAGTTCTTCCAGATGATTGCGTAAAGGAGGGCGCAGATTTATGACTATGCAAAAAGACATGATGGGCCGCGCGGTCCGCGACTCGTTTGCCAAGCTGGATCCTCGCGTCCAGATTCAAAACCCGGTCATGTTCCTGGTGTGGCTTTCCGCCGTCATGACCTCCGTCCTGGCCGTCGCTTCCATTTTCGGTGTGCAGGACGCGGGTGTGCCCACCTACTATGTGGTCGCCATCGCGGTCATCCTGTGGCTCACCGACCTGTTCTCGAACTTCGCCGAGGCGCTTGCCGAGGGCCGCGGTAAGGCCCAGGCCGATTCCCTGCGTGCGGCCAAGAAGGATGTCGAGGCCCATCGCATCGAGTCCGTTGAGGACAAGGAGCACTTCACCGTCGTTCCCGGCACCGAGCTCACGCGCGGCGACCTGGTGATCGTACGCGCCGGCGAGCAGATTCCCGGCGACGGCGATGTCATCGAGGGCGCTGCTTCCGTTGACGAGTCCGCCATCACCGGCGAGTCCGCCCCCGTGGTCCGCGAGGCCGGCGGCGACCGCTCTGCCGTTACCGGCGGTACCACGGTGCTATCCGACTGGATCATCGTCAAGATCTCCAGTGAGCCCGGCCAGAGCTTCCTGGACAAGATGATCGCGATGGTCGAGGGTGCCGCGCGCAAGAAGACCCCTAACGAGATCGCTCTGGAGATCTTCCTGGTGGCCCTCTCCATCGTCTTTATCCTGGTCACGCTGGCCCTGTATTGTTACTCCTGCTTCTCGGTCGGTCTTAACGACATGGCCAACCCCACGGCCGTGACTACGCTCGTGGCGCTGCTCGTGTGCCTGGCTCCCACTACCATCGGCGCCCTTCTGTCCGCTATCGGCATCGCCGGCATGAGCCGTTTGAACGAGGCCAACGTGCTGGCCATGTCCGGCCGCGCCATCGAGGCCGCCGGCGACGTCGACATCCTCATGCTCGACAAGACCGGCACCATCACCCTGGGTAACCGCCAAGCCGCCGAGTTCATCCCGGTCGACGGCGTCGATCCCGCGGAGCTGGCCGATGCCGCCCAGCTTTCCTCGCTGGCCGACGAGACCCCCGAGGGCCGTTCCATCGTCGTGCTCGCCAAGGAGCAGTTCGGTCTGCGCGGCCGCACGCTCGAGGATAAGGGCATGGAGTTCATCCCCTTCACCGCGGCAACGCGTATGTCCGGCGTGAACTACGAGGGCAATGAGATCCGCAAGGGCGCTGCCGATTCCGTGCGCACCTATGTGGAGGCAGCCGGCGGCGTGTTCTCCCAGGAGTGCGACGAGGCCGTCGAGCGAATCGCCAAGGCCGGCGGCACCCCGCTGGTCGTGACCAAGAACGGCCGCGTGCTGGGCGTTGTGTACCTCAAGGACATCATCAAGTCCGGCGTTAAGGAGAAGTTCGCCGACCTGCGCAAGATGGGCATCAAGACCATCATGGTGACGGGCGACAACCCGCTCACCGCCGCGGCAATCGCCGCCGAGGCCGGCGTTGACGACTTCCTGGCCGAGGCCACCCCTGAAGGCAAGCTCGAGAAGATCCGCGAGTTCCAGCGTGAGGGCCACCTGGTCGCCATGACCGGCGACGGCACCAACGACGCGCCCGCTCTGGCCCAGGCCGATGTCGCCGTGGCCATGAACACGGGCACCCAGGCTGCCAAGGAGGCCGGCAACATGGTCGACCTCGACTCCAGCCCCACCAAGCTCATCGAGGTCGTGCGTATTGGCAAGCAGCTGCTCATGACCCGCGGCTCACTCACGACCTTCTCGGTGGCCAACGACATGGCGAAGTACTTCGCTATCATCCCGGCCCTGTTCTCGCCGATCTACCCCGGGTTGGACGCCCTCAACATCCTCGGCCTGGCAAGCCCGCTGTCCGCGGTTCTTTCGGCCATCATCTATAACGCGCTCGTTATCGTCGCGCTGATTCCGGCCGCGCTGAAGGGCGTTAAGTACCGTGAGGTCCCGTCCGGACAGCTGCTGACCCACAACCTGCTCGTGTGG
The DNA here is from genome assembly GCA_900542315.1 of uncultured Collinsella sp. Taxonomy (GTDB): domain Bacteria; phylum Actinomycetota; class Coriobacteriia; order Coriobacteriales; family Coriobacteriaceae; genus Collinsella. The sequence goes on along the minus strand of UQMV01000026.1, from coordinate 10,745 downwards.
GGTCTGGGCGGCATCGTTGCCCCGTTCGTATTCATCAAGCTCATCGACATGCTGCTCGCGTTCTGCGGCATTATGTAAGTGGAGGTTTGTATGTTCAAAGGTGTTGCATCGCGCGCACTGGGCGTGTTCGCGCTGTTTACCATCGTCTGCGGCCTGGGATACACACTCGTGGTGACCGGCATCGCCCAGGTTGCGTTCCCGTATCAGGCGAATGGTTCGCTCATCAAGGTCGACGACAAGATCGTGGGCTCCGAGCTCATCGGCCAGAACTTCGAGAATGAGGACCACATGTGGGGCCGCATCCAGAACGTGTCAATTGTCGAAGGCGAAGACGGCGGGCTCATGGCCTACGGCGCTCCGTCCAACCTGTCCCCGGCGAGTGAGGAGTACCGGCAGCTTGTGAACGCGCGCGTCGAGAAGATTCGCGCCTCCAACCCCGACGCCGACATGGACGCCGTGCCCGTCGACCTGGTGACGTGTTCCGGCTCAGGGCTCGACCCCGAGATCTCCCCCGATGCCGCCGAGTACCAGGTACCGCGCCTGGCGAAGGCCACGGGCAAGAGCGAAGGCGAGGTGCGCGAGATCATCGCCCAGTGCACCAAGGGCCGATTCTTGGGCGTCTTCGGCGAGCCCACGGTCAACGTGCTCAAGGTGAACCTTATGCTGGACGGCGCGCTGTAGGTGAGGGAGTGGCAGATGAGGGCATGACTGACTATCTGAGTCCTCAAGTCCACCCCACCCATCAGTTGCGGTGAAATACGGACTGTTTTGGCTGTCAAAAGCCTCGGCCGCCCCGTATCTCACCGCAACTTTTTGTGGGGATCGGATTAAAGGCGGGGGAGTGCGAGCGGGTACGGACGCGGCGGTTGCTGATACGATAAGTACGTTAGCAACTGCCGCCGAGCGGCTCAAGCGAAAGGAAGCCTGTATGGAGTCATCCGCCTACCCGATGCTCTTTAGCCCGATCAAGGTCGGTACGACCGAGGTCAAGAACCGCGTCTTTATGCCGCCGGTGTCTACCAACCTGGCCGACCATGGCTATGTGACCGACGATTTGGTCGATCATTACCGTGCCCGCGCCAAGGGCGGCGTGGGCCTGATCATCACCGAGGTCGTGACGGTCGAGCCCACCTATACCTATCTGCCGGGCGATATGTGCTGTTACGACGACACGTTCATTCCCGGCTGGGAAAAGCTCGCCGCGGCCGTCCACGAGTACGGCTGCAAGATCATGCCGCAGCTCTTTCACCCCGCCTACATGGCCTTTAACGTTCCGGGCACGCCGCGCCTGATCGCTCCGTCCTTTGTGGGCCCGTCCTATGCCCGCGAGGCGCCGCGCCCCATCACGGTCGATGAGATCCACGAGCTCACGCATCAGTTTGGCGACGCTGCCGTGCGTATGCAGAAGGCCGGCGTCGATGGCGTCGAGGTCCATGCGGCGCACGCCCATGGCATGCTTGGCGGCTTTTTGACCCCGCTCTATAACAAGCGTACCGACGAGTATGGTGGCTCGCTCGACGCGCGCATGCGCTTCTTGCTCGAGGTCATTGCCGAGATTCGCGAGCGCTGCGGCAAGGACTTCATCATCGACGTCCGTATTTCGGGCGACGAGTACACCGATGGCGGTCTGACCCTCAACGACATGATCTACGTCTCGCGTCGCCTGGAGAAGGCTGGCGTCGACATGATCCACGTGTCGGGCGGCACTACCATCAAGCGCGGCTCCGCCATTCCCGCCGCCGGCACCCAGCAGGCCTCGCACGCCGCCTGTTCGCGCGAGATCAAGAAGCATGTGAACATTCCCGTCGCCACGGTCGGCCGCATCAATGAGGCGTGGATTGCCGAGGAGCTGATTGAGGACGGCGCCGCCGACATCTGCATGATGGGCCGCGCCAACCTGTGCGATGCCGAGTTCTGCAACAAGGCCGCATCTGGTAATGCCGACGATATTCGCCCCTGCATTGGCTGCCTGCGCTGCCTGAACGGCATTATGTTCGGCAAGCGCATCTCCTGCACCGTCAATCCCGATGTGGAGCGCGACGAGGCCGGCTACGAGCCTGCCGCCGAGGCCAAGAACGTACTGGTTGTGGGCGCCGGTCCCGCGGGCATGGAGGCAGCCTACATTGCCGCCAAGCGCGGCCACAACGTGGTGCTCGTGGATAAGCAGGACGAGCCGGGCGGCGAGATGCGCATCGCAGCCGTTCCGCCGGCAAAGCAGGAGCTTACGCGCGTGATCAAGTACCAGTATCGCCGTCTTGCTGAGGCGGGCGTGAAGTGCGTATTTGGCACCGAGCTTACTGCCGAGGACATTCAGCGTGACTATGCGGGTTACGAGGTTGTCCTGGCTTATGGCGCCGAGCCCATCGCTCCGGCCTTCATGCAGGGCTTTAAGCAGGTTATGACGGCTGACGACCTGCTGGGTGGCAAGGCTTTCCCGGGCAAGAAGATCGTTATCGTGGGCGGCGGCACCGTTGGCTGCGAGACGGCAGATTACCTGGCCCCGCTGGTCAACGACCTGTCGCCGGCCAACCGCGATGTCACTGTTATCGAGATGACTAAGACGCTCGCCGCCAACGAGGGCGGCGCCGGTCGCGCGGTTCTCATCACGCGCATGCTCTCAAAGGGCGTCCACGTGCTGACCGAGGCCAAGGTGACCGAGATTACCGAGGACGCCATCAGCTACGAGAGGGATGGCGAGGTCCACACCATCGCCGATGCCGATACGCTGGTGCTTGCCATGGGCTATCGTCCCAATACCAAGTTGGCCGACGACCTTGCCGCTGCCGGTGTTGCCACCCACGTGCTGGGCGACGCCAACAAGTGCGGCAACATTCGCGACGCCATCGGCGATGGCTATAAGGTTGCCTGCGAGCTCTAGTCAACTCCTTGATGCATGGGGGACCTGTCTCCGCGGCGTCAGTCGGTAAATAGCAAAAAGCGACGGCCGTCCCGTACGTGGGACGACCGCCGCTTGCGTTAGCTGCAATGAGTCGTGCGATTAGAGCCCCAGGATCTCCTTGACCTTGGCGATGATGGTCTCATCGGTGGCGTTGGCAAAGAAGTACTCCTGGAAGTGCTCGCCAGCCAGGGCGCCGCGGACCAGGTCCTGATCGATCTCGCCCAGGACGTCGACGAGCGGGCGCATGGTCACAGCGCGCACACCGTCGAGGATCTTCTTGTTACGCTGCTCGGGCTCAACGCGCTCGGCAGGATAGCCGTTGCCCGAACCAAAGCCAAAGAGCTTCTCGAAGGTGTACTCAAGATTGAGCTCCTGGCCCCAGCCATTCTTGAGGGCGAAGGGCATGGCGACGGCGTTGCCATCGTTGACCTGGGCAAAGGTGTAGGCGTCGAGCGGGTCGGCAACGTGGCCGCACAGCACGCCGGGGAAGGAGTTACAGGCGAGCATGGCGCCCTCGCCGGTGCCGCAGCCGGTCACGACGTAGTCGGCAGCACCGGAGTTCAGCAGCACGGCGGCAAGGATGCCGTTCTGCACGTAGGTGAGGGGCTTGGAGTCGGCGTCGGCATACATACCATAGTTAAAGACGGTGTGCCCCATGGGCTCGACAACCTTCTTAAGGGCAGCCTCGATCATGGGGTTCTTGGAGTTCTGGGAGTTCTCGTTGATGAGAGCGATCTTCATAGCGAAATACCTTTCCTATTTCTAACTTGCGGTGAAATACGGACTGTCTTGCCTAGTAGAAGCCAAAATCAATCCCTATTTCACCGCAACTACTAAATGAACCTAAATGTGGGAGCGCGGTGAGCGAGCGGGCTTGAGGCGGAGCAGATTGCCTTGAAAGAGGAGGGAAGCGTACTTGGGTACGCGACCGACGAATGAAAGGCAAGATGCCCGCCTCAGGCCCGCGCAGCGCCTGCTGGGCTGTTCGCCGCGAAAGAGGAGGGCATAGGCCTTTTGGCCATGCCCGACGAATGAGCCGCGAGATGGCGTGGCTCACGCGGCCGCAGCCTACTGCGGCTGTTTGCCGATATAGGCCAGAATGCCGCCGTCGACGTAGAGGATGTGGCCGTTGACGAAGTTCGAGGCATCGGAGGCCAGGAACACGGCGGGGCCCTTCAGGTCCTCGGGCGTGCCCCAACGGGCGGCCGGGGTCTTGGCGATGATGAACTGGTCAAACGGGTGACGGCTGCCATCGGGCTGCGTCTCGCGCAGCGGCGCGGTCTGCGGCGTGGCGATATAGCCAGGCCCAATGCCGTTGCACTGGATGTTGGCCTCGCCAAACTCGGAGCAGATATTCTTGGTGAGCATCTTGAGTCCGCCCTTGGCAGCGGCGTAGCCAGCGATGGTCTCGCGGCCAAGCTCGCTCATCATCGAGCAGATGTTGATGATCTTGCCGTGACCCTTGGCGATCATGCCGGGCAGGCAGGCCTTGGAGACGATGAACGGGGCGTTAAGATCGATGTCGACGACGCGACGGAAGTCCTCGGCGCTCATGTCGAGCATGGGGGTGCGCTGGATAACACCTGCATTGTTGACCAGGATGTCGGGCGTGGTGCCAAAATCGGCCTCGATCTTGGCGACGAGCTCGGCGACGACGGCCTCGTCAGTGACATCGGCCACGTAGCCGTGAGCCTCAAAGCCCAGCTCGCGGTAGTGCTTCTCGGCCTCGGCGACCTTGTCGGCGTGGCGGGCGTTAAAGGCGATCTTGGCGCCGGCCTCGCCGAGCGCCTCGGCAATGGCCATGCCAATGCCGTAGGTGGCGCCGGTCACGAGTGCGACCTTGCCATCCAGGCGGAAGCTGTCCATAAGATCAGACATAGCGATCCTTTCAAAAGAAACGTTCATCTATATAAGTCTTGCTTTTAATACAAGCTCAGTATAGGAGAAGCGGAGGAATTGACGCCCCTATTCTCCTAAAAATAGGTGAACGTTCACTTTTAAAAGGTGAACGGTTGAAATCGGTTGTCGCGATGCCCTTACTCGCTTTTCGCCATCGCGCCTTCCGCGATCATGTTGCGGTTGTAGACCAGGTGCAGATACATGGCGTCGTGCGCGGCGGTGGGGTTGCGCGCCTCGATGGCGTCTGCCACGCCGCGGTGCGTGCGGATGGTCTCCTCGACGAGCTTTTTGCCCGTTACGTCGATAAAGAGGGGAACGGATGCCTTGAGCACACCCATCAGGCGAGGGACGACGAGGTTACCGCAGCTCTCGGCAATGGCGTTGTGGAAAGCGGTGTCGGCGGCGGAGTAGTCCTCGCCGGCCTCGGCCAGGCGCTCGGATTCGTCGCAGAGATCTTTGATACAGACGACCTGGTCGTTGGTTGCGTGCTCGGCCGCCATGCGTGCCATCTGCGGCTCGATCATAAAGCGCACCTCGAGCAGGTCGCGCGCCAGGCGCTGCTTATCGCCGATAAAGGTAAAGCCCAGCGGGTCGTCGGCAACGCCGGGGTTCGATGCCACATAGGTGCCCGAACCCTGCTTAATGCGCACGATGTTGCGCGACTGCAGCAGCTTCATGGCCTCGCGCACGGTGCTCCTGCCGGCACCCAGGCGCTCGACGAGCACGGCCTCCTTGGGCAGGCGATCGCCCTGTTCAAGGTGCTCATCAAGAATCAATTGAATGATTTTCTCGGAAATCTGCTCGGGAAGTCCCGATTCGGAGCGGGCCATAGCTATACCTCTCATTACAAAATACATCTGAGCTATTTTAGCGCATCTCGGATGCGATATTGGCGCTTCGTCCCAATCGAGCGGCTTATATATACCGTTCGCGGCGTAAATACGACCGTTCGCCAAATACATCAGATGTATTTCGAACAAATTTCAATTTGAAACATCAGACCTTTCCAAAACACGCTATAGTCATCAGACGAATTCAAAAGGTCTGATGAATTGGAGGAAAGATGTCAGACCCAACGTTTATGGCAGACCCCACCAGGCTGGTCATCGCCGCCATCGTGGGCATCGCGCTGCTGCTTGCACTCATCATTAAGTTCAAGCTGCACCCCGTGCTGTCGATGATGGTCTCGGCGCTCGCGATCGGCATCGGCGCCGGCATGCCGCTCGACTTGGTGGCAGACACCGTCACCAAGGGCGTGGGCACCACGCTACAAAACATCGCACTGCTCATTGGCCTGGGCTCGATGTTCGGCCAGATCCTGGAGGAGAGCGGCGGCGCCAAGAAGATCGCCCAGACCTTCATTGACACCTTTGGCCAGGGTCACTCCAGCTGGGCGCTGGGTATCACCGGCCTGGTCATCGGCACCACGGTGTTTTTCGAGGCCGGCGTGGTCGTTTTGATCCCGCTCGCGTTTAGCGTGGCATCGCAGACCAAGAAGTCGACTCTCTACTATGGCATCGCCCTGCTTGCGGGACTGGCAGCCGGCTATGCCTTCGTGCCGCCTTCGGCCGGTTCGGTCCTCGTCGCCGGTACGCTCGGCGTCGACCTGGGTACCATGATTCTCGTCGGCATCCCCACCGCCTTTATCGCCATGGCTGTCGCCGGTGTCGTCTGGGGCCGCAACGTGGGCGGCCGCATCTTCACGGACGTCCCCGAGCACTTCACCTCCGCCGAGGGCGCGAGCGACGACAAGGAGCTTCCTTCCTTTGGTATGGTCCTCGCCATCGTGCTCACCCCGCTGTGCCTGATCCTGCTGGGCACGCTGTCTTCGTACATCCCCATGCCCGCCGAGGTCGCCTCGATCCTCGCCTTCCTGGGCAAGCCGTTCGTCGCGCTCACCATCGCCACGCTCGTGGCCATGTACCTGTTGGGCGCTCGTCGCGGCTACACCGGCGCCGAGCTCAAGGCCCTGCTCGACCGTTCGCTCAAGCCCGTCGGCATGATCTTGCTGGTCATCGCCTGCGGCGGCGTCATCCGCTGGATGCTGCAGGACTGCGGTCTGGGCCAGGTTATCGGCCCCGTGCTCGAGAGCTGCCCGCTGCCCCTCGTGGTCGTCGGCTTCCTCATCGCCGCGCTCGTTCGCGCTTCGGTCGGTGGCTCCATCGTTTCGATGACCATGGCCTCGGGCATTATGGCCGCCATGCCTGCGGTCGCCGGCGCCTCGGTGCTCATGCGTGCCGCCATCTGCCTTGCCATCTGCGGCGGCGCTACGGCGCTCTCGCACGTCAACGATGCCGGCTTCTGGATGTGCTCCTCGTTCCTCGAGATCGACGAGAAGACCACCCTCAAGTCCTGGACCATCATGGAGACGATCATCGGTCTTTCGGGCCTCGCCTGCGCTCTGGTGATCTCGTTCTTCGCCTAATCGCAAGCGAACGCTTTGCATCAGCACGTCACATCAACCGATACCAAACCAAGTAAGCCTTAAGCCAAAGGAGTACACCATGGACGAGAAGACCAAAGAGCAGATTCAGCAGGAGGCCGCCGAGCTGGTTGCCAAGCTGCAGCCGCGTTCCGGCAAGTTCCGCACCATCAGCCCCGAGATGGACCCGCTGCGTCTGGGCTCTGGCTGGAGCATCGAGGACCTGGACAAGCCGCAGGTCATCATCGAGTCGACGTTCGGTGACTCGCACCCGGGTTCCGCCGGCCTGTTTGAGCTGGTCGAGGAGGTGCGCGCCGGCGTTGCCGAGGCTGGCGGCCACGGCGCCCGCTACTTCTGCACCGACATTTGCGACGGCGAGGCCCAGGGCCACGACGGCATCAACTACTCGCTGCCCAGCCGCGACATGATCGCCAATATGATCGAAATCCACGCCAAGGCCACCCCGTTCGACGCCGGCGTCTTTGTCGCCAGCTGCGATAAGGGCCTGCCCGCAAACCTCATGGCCATGGGTCGCATCAACATCCCCTCCATCGTCGTCACCGGCGGCGTCATGGATGCCGGCCCCGACTTACTGACCCTGGAGCAGCTCGGCGCTATCTCGGCCCGTTACGAGCGCGGCGAGATTTCCCGCGAGGAGCTCGAGTTCGCTAAGCACAACGCCTGCCCCAGCTGCGGCGCCTGCTCCTTTATGGGCACCGCCTCGACCATGCAGGTTACCGCCGAGGCCCTGGGCCTCATGCTCCCCGGTACCGCCCTGCTGCCCGCTACCAGCTCCGACCTGCGCGAGTTTGCTCGCGAGGCCGGCCGCCAGTCCGTGTGGCTCTCCGAGCACAACCTGTGCCCGCGCGACATCGTGACCAAGGAGTCCTTCGAGAACCTCATCATGGTCCACGGTGCCATCTCCGGCTCAACCAACTCGCTGCTGCACATCCCCGCGATAGCGCGTGAGTTTGGCATCGAGATGTCCGCTGACGACTTCGATCGTCTGCACCGTGGTGCCCACTACCTGCTCAACGTTCGCCCCGCAGGCGAGTGGCCGGCGCAGTTCTTCTACTATGCGGGCGGCGTGCCGCGCATCATGGAGGAGATCAAGTCGATGCTCCACCTCGATGTTATGACTGTCACCGGCAAGACTCTCGGCGAGAATCTCGAGGATCTCAAGAACAACGGCTATTACGAGAAGTGCGGTCGTTACCTTGAGAAGTGGAATCTCAAGCGCGAGGACATCATCCGTCCGTTCGATCAGGCCTTTGGCACCGACGGCTCCATCGCCATCCTTCACGGCAACCTTGCCCCCGAGGGCGCCGTCGTCAAGCACACGGTTGTTCCGCGCGAGATGTTCCAGGCCACGCTTAAGGCACGTCCGTTCGACTGCGAGGAGGACGCTATCCACGCCGTTCTGACGCACGAGGTCAAGCCCGGCGACGCCGTCATCATCCGCTATGAGGGCCCCAAGGGTTCCGGTATGCCCGAAATGTTCTACACCACCGAGGCTATCGCCAGCGACCCCGAGCTCGGCGCTTCCATTGCCCTGATCACCGACGGCCGCTTCTCCGGCGCCTCCAAGGGCCCGGCTATCGGTCACGTTTCGCCCGAGGCTGCCGTGGGCGGCCCGATTGCCTTGATCGAGGAGGGCGACCTTATCCAGATCAACATTCCCGAGCGCTCGCTGTCCGTTGTGGGCATCGCCGGCAAGGAGATGGAGCCGGCCGAGGTCGACGCCGTCCTGGCCGAGCGCCGCGCTGCCTGGAAGCCCAAGGCTAACCGCTATACCTCCGGCACGCTCAAGTTCTTCACCGAGCATGCAGTTTCCGCCATTCAGGGTGGCTACATGGAGTAGCGCCCGTACGCATCGAATTTCTCCTCTCATAGATGCGTGGCACAAAGAGCCCCGAGTTCATACGAGCTCGGGGCTCTTTTTCGTTTGGATTGCAGACGTATTGCCAGACGAAAGCACATTGCGTCTGGGGCAAAACCGTACGAAAGCGCAATTTACGTCTAAATTCCGGACGCAAATCAAGACGAAAATCGTTTGCGTCTGGCTAAAATCCGTACGCAAACGGTTTTCGTCTTGCAGGGCAGTTGCCGTTTCTACAGTTCAACTTCCAGTTCGGCTTTGTGTTCGCAGAGGTAGTCGCGCATGTAGGGGATGGCAAATGAGACCTTGCCGTACGAAGGAGCCTCGATAATCGATTCTCTTAACAGGCGGCTGCGGACGGAGCTCACCTGTTGAGGCGTTTTGTTTAGGGCATCGGCAACCATGCTGGTCGAGCTCGTCTGCCCCAAAGACGCCATGCTCAGCAGATAAGCGATGCACGTGGGCGGAATGCGCTGCAGCGCGGGCTCAATCACCATGCCGCAGAAGCGTTCGCGTGCCGTTGCAATGCCACGCTCGGCTTCTTCTTCTCCAATAATCGCTGTATGTGCGCGTCTTGCCAACTGCCATGCGTAGTATCCAACGAGTTGGATCATGAAAGGATAACCTTGCGTTGCCTCGGCAAGTTGGCCGGCAATACCTGGCTGCGACTCCATGCCAGACGCTTCAATGGTTTCCTCGAGGGAGTACGACACTTCGGTTACTGCCACAGCCTTCAGATCAAAGGGGAGGGCACGGCGCAAAAACGCAAGTGTCTTTCCGTTGATGATGCTTTCAATCATCGAAGGCAGCCCAGCAAAAACAAAGGCGATATCAAGGTCTTCGCCGATAACCTGCTGAATCGCAATGGAGAGCGTTCGGACCTCATCGAGCTCTGCGTCTTGAACCTCGTCGAGAGTGATGAGCAGGCCGTTTCCATTCTTGGATATTGTCTGTCTCATGGCGTCGCGTAGCGATGGGCCGATTCGCTCAATATCTATGCTGCCGATGGATATGCCAGCTACGGTGGGCTCAAATCTGGCGTGTTTGGCCTGGAATTTGGGCTGCAGCTGTTCGAGAATGCGCTGGCAAAGTCCCTCGGTTGCGACCTCTTTTATGACCGTCCAGCCACGGCTTTGCGCCAAACGTGAGCACTCGTCAAGGAGGACCGTCTTGCCCGTTCCACGGACGCCGGCTATGCGCATTAGGCGCCCCGGGGCACCAGGCCCGTTGACGAGGCCCTCATTGAATTCTTCGAGCACATCTTCGCGGCCGATAATCGTGGGAGGTGTTTTACCTGCTGTGGGCTTAAAAGGGTTTGTTTGCATGTGAGCCACCTTTGCTCAAGATATAGCAAGATATAGCAAAGTATAGTGAGATATAGCAAAGTAAGCGCTACTCGCGGGTTTTGCGGTGGTGCTATTTTCCAAATGCCGCGCGGATAAAGCGCTGGGCGAACAGCTTGTTGGCAACTCACGAGGGCTCGGGGTGCCAATTTGGGGTGCAGTAGTGCTGCGCCACGAAAAGGGCCTATCTACTACGTTTAAGCCGCAGGGGTCAACCATAGTCGGCTTTTTCGAAAATCGACAAGCTGTCTACCTGCACTGATAATTGTCCTTGGGGGAAGCGGGCACTGCGGGGGCGCGTCA
>UQMV01000025.1 GCA_900542315.1 uncultured Collinsella sp. | reverse complement strand
TTGAAGGGAGCGCTCCCGCAAACTGCCTCTTGACAACTTATAGGAGCGTCGGTTTCGTCGAGGTTTTCCTGCGGTTTTGCCGCCAAAAAGTGTGAATGCTTCGGGGGTCCAAAATAGGTCGTTCACTTCGCAGAAAAGTATTCACCTTCGTTTTCGCGCGGACACGAATCCGGCCGCCACAACGCAAAACGGGGTCCACGCGCAGCGCAAACCCCGTCAAAAAAGATAATTCCCGGTGCCTAGTACTGCTCGATACCCATGTAGCGACGGACCTCAGGGCTGTGGTCGAACACCTTGCCGCGGGCGGCGCGCAGCTCGCAGCTCATCGCGTAGAAGAAGATCGGCTCCAGGAACGAACGCACGCTGGCAGGCACGTCGCCCACACCGTACTCGAGCGCATCGAGCACCATGACCGTATCGGTGTGCGTGTTGAGGAACGCGAGCGCACGCTCCTCCATGGGGCGGCACTCGCCCGATCCGAGCTGCACAAAGTAGAACACGCCGGGCTCGGTGGCTTCGAACGGGCCGTGGAAGTACTCGCCGGAGTGGATGTAGCAGCAGTGCTGCCACTGCATCTCCATGAGCGAGCAGATGGCCATGGCGTAGGTCTGGCTAAAGTTGGGGCCGGAACCCAGGATATAGAAGAATTCGTGCTGCTGGCAAAGCTCGGCAAAGCGATCGCCCAGCTCGGCGTTGACCTTCTCGCGGGCAGCGGGCAGCAGCGCATCCATCTGCTTGAGGCCGGCGTACATGTCGGCAAGCGCCTCGTAACCCTCCTGCTGGTCGAGCAGTTCGGCGGCGATCAGAGCGCCGATACCCTGCGGTACCTCGGCCTGCGGCACGCCTTCGCCCCACGGATAGACCCAGGTAGTCCACTTGCCGCTATCGATCTTGGAGCCCTCGCAGTCGGTCATGGCCACGACCTCGGCGCCGGCTGCCAGCGCCATCTCGCAGCCGTCGACGACCTCCTGCGTGTTGCCGCTGTGGCTGCAGGCAATGACGAGCGACTTCTCGCCAAGACTCTTGGGAGCCATCAGGCAAAACTCGCGCGCCGTGTAGACCGTCGAGGTAAACGTGGTTGCCTCGCGCTTGAGCAGCTCGTTGGCCGGCATCAGGTCGATCATCGAACCGCCGCAAGCGATCCAAAAGACATTCTCGATCTTGCCCTTGCGCTCGATGATTTCCTGAATTAGATCGTGTGCGTTCATGGTGATGCTCCTCCTTGTGTGGCGGTTTTGAGCGACGGCAGCTCGTACCTGCGGTCGTTCTATGTTGTCCTATTTATAGCACGCACGACGACACCCGTGAAGTCATTTCACCAAACTTGTTCTATATTGTTCTATCTGTGGACGTTAGATGTCGAACACGTAGCGCGAGCCCACGATCTTTTGGCGTCCGAGCAGCAAGGGCCGCCCGTCCGCATCGGTAAAGTATGCCTCCATATAGAAGAGCGGCTCGCCGACCGGCACCTCCAGCAGCGAGGCCGCCTGGGCATCGGCAAGCGCAATCTCCACAGTACAGGGGTCGGACTTGAGCGGCGCGCGGCCCGAATGCTCGGCAACGAGCGCAAAGATGGAATTGTCCGTGAGGTCCTTGTCGGCAAGCGTCTGCAAATAGGGATGGTCGGCCAGCACAAAGGCGTTGTTCTCGAGCATGACGGGCACGCCGTCTGCCGTGCGCACGCGCTCGACAACGATGAGCTCGCAGCCGGGCTCCACCCCAAAAAACGCCGCGTCCTCGCGCGTCGCCGCAACCACCGTGCGCGACACCAGGCGTGCTCCGGCCACCATGTCGTTGGCAGCGCAACCTTCGGAAAAGCTCTGGACGTCACCCTTCTGGACAATCTTGCGCTTGAGCTTGGGCGCGCACACAAACGTGCCCCTCCCCTGCTGGCGGCTGAGATACCCCGCGCGCGACAGTTCCTCGATAGCGCGGCGCACGGTGATGCGTCCCACGCCGTAGTACTTCGCGAGCTCCATCTCGGAAGGAATGCGCGAGCCGGATGCGTACACGCCGCGCGCGATCTCGCCCTTTAGGTCGTCCATAACCTGCTGGTACAGCGGCACAGCGGACACCTCAGTGCGCTCGGTTTTATCGTCGGATGCCATCGTTATGCTCCATTCCGTGCATGCTCGGACTCAAACTCTTCAATCGCCGCCATAAACTGCTCGCCAAAGGCGTCGGCCTTTTTCTCGCCGATACCGTTGACCTGGATAAGCTCGTCGCGCGTCTGCGGGCGTAGACGACACAGACCGCGCAGGGCCTTGTCGGAAAAGACCATGTACGGTGCCATCTCCAGCTCGGTCGAGATCTCCTTGCGCAGGGCGCGCAGGCGTTCGAACAGCTCGGCATCGTCACCCACGCGCGGGCGCTGATCCAGCTCGGCCTCCTCGCGCAGCAGATCCACCGCACGGCGGGCGCGGGCCGAGGCCTTGCGCTTGGATGCGCGACGCTTAACGGTAAAGGCGAACGCCTCGTCCTCGACCTCGGCGGCACGCGGGCCCAGCCCCACGACCGGGTACTGCCCCTGCGAGGTAGCCAGATAACCGCGACCGCACAGCTGGCCGACGATGTCCTTGATGCGCCCGACCGATTCGCTCGACAGCTCACCGTAGCCGCGGTCCTCGTCCAGATGCATCTGGCGAATGCGCTCGGTGTTGCCGCCATGGAGCACGTCGGCGATGAGCGACTTGCCGAAGCGCATGGGTCGCGTGGCCACATAGCGCACGGCAGCGCGGGCCATATCGGTGACGTCCTCGACCTCGAACTGCGTGAGGCAGTTGCTGCAGTTGCCGCAGCCTTCGGCGTCGTCCGTGGCGGCGCTGCCCGTACCGGCCGCGGCAGCATGCTCGGCCGCGGCCTCGTCGCCAAAGTAGCGCAGCATATATTCGCGCAGGCAACCGGTGGTATTGCAGTAGCCCTCCATCTGGCTGAGCAGACGATATCGATTCTGGAGCGCCCACGCGCGCTGCTCGTCGTCAAGTGTCTCATCGGCAGCATCGCCGCGGTCGATCAGAAAGCGACGCATGCGAAAATCGTTGCCGTTCCACAGCAAGTGGCAGCTGGCAGGGTCGCCGTCGCGGCCGGCGCGGCCCGCCTCCTGGTAGTAGGCCTCGATGCTCTCGGGCACGTTGTTGTGGATCACGTAGCGCACGTTGGGCTTGTCGATGCCCATGCCAAAGGCGTTGGTGGCAACCATCACCTGGATATCGTCGTCGATAAAGGCGCGCTGGCTTTGGCGGCGGGCGTCGTTGCCCATGCCTGCATGGTAGCGACCAACGTGAATGCCGCTGGGACCCAGTGCCTCGGCAAGCTCGCCTGCCAGCGCATCGACCGTCTTGCGGGTCGAGCAATACACGATGCCGCTCTCACCCGAATGCGCGATCACATAGTCGCGCACCCACGCGGCCTTGGCCTTGTCGCCCATCTCCTCGCAGCCAAAGTAGAGGTTCTTGCGATCGAAGCCCGTCACCACCGTCGCGGGGCTTTGCAGGCCGAGCATCTGCTGAATGTCCGCGCGCACGCGCTCGGTTGCCGTAGCGGTAAAGGCCGCCACGATGGGGCGCTGCGGAAGCGAATCGATGAACTCGCGAATCTGCAGGTAAGCGGGGCGGAAATCCTGGCCCCATTGGCTTACGCAGTGGGCCTCGTCAATGGCCACGAGCGGCACGCCGATGCCGCCTTCGGCCGCAGCCTCCTGCGCAAAAGCTAAAAAGCGCGGCTCGAGCAGGCGCTCGGGCGCCACGTACATAAGCTGGTAGCGACCCTCGCGCGCCCGCTTGAGCACAGTGTTTTGCTGGGCCGGGGTAAGGCTGGAGTTGAGATAGCTGGGTCGCGCACCCGCCGCGAGCAACGCACGGGTCTGGTCCTCCATAAGCGACAGCAGCGGACTCACCACAAAGGTAATGCCGGGCAGCATGAGCGCGGGCACCTGGTAGCAAATGGACTTGCCGGCGCCCGTGGGCATAACGCCCAGCGCGTCGCGACCGGCAAGGATCGCATCGACCATGCGGTCCTGTCCCGGGCGAAACGAGGTGTAGCCAAAATAGGCGCCGAGCGTGTCGAGCGCCATCTGCTGCATGCTATCGGTCATGGTTTCCTAACGTCTAAGTCATCTGCCGCCGATTATACGCCGCCACGCGGACCGGTGCCGCGCGGCTGTCAGCCACGCTCATTCTGCGGGTAGTCATTGGGGACGTTCTTGAATGACCAGTCGTTTAAGAACGTCCCCAACGACTAAGGAGTGTCCCCAGGTGGCGGCACAAAAGGAACGTCCCCAAGTGCCGGCCCAGCAACGCCGATGTTTTATCTCTTGACAAGCACGGAAACGCCGCAGGTTGAGCATAAGCCAGCGAAAACGCCCCTAAGCGAGCAAGGTGACGTGAAAGAGGAGGGAAGCGTACTTCGGTACGCGACCGACGATTGAACGTCAGATTGCCGCTTAGGGGCGTTTGCAGCGTCGAGCCGTTACGCGGTTTGGTAAAACCGCGTAACCAAAGGCGCAGCGTCGACCGGTCCGCCGTTCGTTAGAACGGCGGAACCAACCCTACATGACCATAACGTAGCGCGATCCCACGTAGTACTGCTTACCCATCAGGACCGGCTCGCCATTGGGGCCGATAAAGCCGGCACGCAGGTTGAGCAGCGGATCGTGCGGAGCGATGCCCAGCTCGGCCGCTTGCTCGGTATTGGCACGAACGGCCTCGACCGTGCGGTAGCCAACCGAGACAATCGGCGTTCCGCCAACACGCTCGACCTCGGCAAAAATCGACTTGTCCTCAAGATCGGCCGTCAACAGCTCACGGTAGGCGTCAAACGGCACAAAGATGTTCTCCTCAAAGATGGGCTCGCCGTCGGCTGTACGCACGCGCTTAATATGCAGCAGCAGCGCGTCCTTTTGCAGGCCAAAGAACTCCATCTCGTTTTGACGTGCCGGCACAATCTGGCGATCGACCACATGCGCGCCCGCCTTCATGCCATTATCGGCACACAGCGCGGTAAACGTCTGCAACGTCGAGGCGTGGAACTGGCGGTTGATGTGCGGCGTGGAGACAAAGGTGCCACGGCCCTGCTGCTTAACCAGGTAGCCATCGGAGCACAGCTCCTCGACGGCGCGGCGCACCGTAATGCGGCTCACGTCGTACTGCTCGGCTAGCTCAAGCTCGGACGGAATACGCTCCTTGGGTGCATAAACACCTTTCTCGATCGCATCCTTGATCTCGTCGTAAATCTGCTGGTAAAGCGGTGCATTTTTGGGCGCAGGCATATCTAATCACTCTTATCGAAATATTGAAATAACTAATACGTATATAACGTCTAGTTTCATGTTACCTCATATTGATAAAACGATACACCATCCCTACCAAAAAGCGACAGCTTCATTTTGGCAGGTTTTATCTGGGCAAACGAGAGCCTCCCGAAAGCAGCGAGGCTTTCGGGAGGCTCAAGCGGACAGGATTGCGCCAGGCCAGCAAAATGCCAAAACCCTACTTGCCGTCGTCCTGCTGCAGGCTATCCTGCTCGCTGAGGCGCGCCTGCCTGCTGGCCATGCGCGCGGGCTTGTCGGGATCGGGAACGGCCGTGGGCATGGGCTCGTCGACATGACCGCCCCACCAGCCGCCCACAAAGTTGAGCGTGTGGAACACGTTGATCACGGCCCCGGGATCAATGTCGCACACCAGCTTGATAATGTCCTGGCTCTCGTAGGTCGATACAACAGCGTGCAGCAGGTACATCTTCTCGCGGCTGTATCCGCCAATGACCTCGGCGCAGCTAATGCCATGCTGAAAATGGTCAACATAGGCGGTCATGACCTCGTCCGCCTTGCGCGTCGTGATCTGCAGCGTCACGCGGTCGTAGCGACGATAGAAACTGTCGATGGTCTTGGTCGAAATAAACTGGAACACGATGGAATACGCCGCCTTGTCCCAGCCAAACATAAAGCCAAAGATCGCCAGGATAAAGCAATTGAAACCAAAGATGACGCCCCAGATGGTCTTGCCCGTGTGGTTGGAAACCCACAGCGCGATAAAATCGGTACCGCCGGTGGATGCGCCGGACTTAAGCGCGATGGCAGCGCCCAGACCCGAGACCACGCCGCCAAAAATGATGAGCATAATCTTGTCGCCCAAAAACGGTGCGAAGTGAAAGACGTTGAGAAACAGCGATGAGAGCACGACCTGCATCATCGAGAAGATGACGAAGCGCTTGCTAATGCCGCTCCAACATAGGAGCGCCACGGGGATGTTGAGCGCGAGCATACCGAGCGAGATGTCGATGTGAACGCCGCCGAGCGAGGTAACGCGATCGAGCAGGACAGCGACGCCGGTGAGGCCGCTCGGAAGCAGGTCGGCGGGCCGAATGAATGCCTGGATCAGAAATGTCTGGAGAACGGCGGAAATTGTGACCGCCACTGCAGTAATGGCGCGGCGGACGATGGTGAGACGGCCGAGCACGAGCACGCGGTCCGTGAGCTGATCGATGGCGTTCGCCACGCGGGCTCCTTTCGAAGGCAGATGTAGTTGTGAGGCATGTCGGCGATTGTAGCATGGAGCGTGCGGGGGCGCTTCAATTCACCCTCCCTCGACAACCAAAGCGGGACCAGCAACCCCCACGACCAAAGGCCCAAATTACAAGTGAGTAGACTTTTTACGATCTGCCGAGCACACCCAAAACCGCCACCCATGTGACCTGCGGTTTTACAAAGGAAGATATGCATTGTGCTCGGCCTACGGCAAAAAGTCTACTCACTTAGTCCAAAGCGAAGCCAAACGGATCATAATCGAAACCAAATTGAGCCAGTCCACCGCAAAAAACGTTTGAACCCGTGCTTCTCGCGGCGGATTGACACTACAAAGCGGCCAAAATGTCGGTAAGCGTGTCGATAACGGCATCGGCTCCCGATTGATCCAGGTTGACACCCTCGTGCGGACGCAGCGCCAGGACGCGGGCGCCGGAGCGCTTGCCGGCCTCGATACCCAAAGGCGAATCCTCGATAACCAGGCACTCGACGGACTCCACCCCCAGCGCCTCCATGGCACGCAGGTAAATCTCGGGATCGGGCTTAAACGCACTGCACTCGTGGCCGCTGATGGTGTAATCCAGCACATCGGCAATGCCGGCAATCTCCACCAGCTCGTCAATAAGCTCGCGATAGGACGAGCTCGCGATGGCGCACTTCACGCCGCGCTCGTGCAGCGCACGCATTACCGGCGCCGTCTGCTCGTTAAGCAGCTCGGCATACGGAACGGGATGGACCGGGCTGTAGACATGCTTGTACTCTACGCGCAGGCGCTCGCGCAGCTCAACATCGTCGGGCACCAGCGCCTCCCAAATGGCGGGCTCGTTAGACCCCGAAAGATCGGGGATCTCGTCAAAGTGGAAGCCCTTCTCCTCCATAAACGCCACGCGGCGACGGTTGTAGAACCACTCGGTATCGACCAGTACGCCGTCCATGTCAAACAGCACTGCCTTGATCATACGCATCTCCTCCCACCTGCCAAAAAGGGACAGGTTTATTTTGGTAGGTTTTATCTGGGGTTTTATGACGCGACAGACACGCCCTCCCCAGAGCAAAAAAGGGGATGGGGCGCAAACCCCATCCCTTCTCAATCAACCCGTAAGGTCTACTTACTTGTGATTAGTAGGAAAGCTTCCACATGTAGCGACGCATGGTCAGCGGGTGCTGACGGGCCTCGGCGATCTGGTTGCCGTACTCACGCATAACGGCGAGGTGCAGCAGCGGGTTGAAGTAGGTGAGGACGCTCGCCGGCACGGCGTCGGCCAGGCCGTAGTCCTTGGAGTCGATCAGAGCGACCTTGGCACCCATACGCTGCAGGAAGGTGAGGGCGCGAGCGTCCATCGGACGGGTAGCACCGTCGGACATGAGGAAGACGTAGGGCTTACCCTCGGTGGAAACCTCGAACGGGCCGTGGAAGTACTCGCCGGTGTTGTAGGAGGCGGCATCGATCCACTGCATCTCGGTGAACAGGAAGGCGGCGTTAGAGTAAGCCATCTTCTCGGAGGCACCGGAGGCCATGAAGTAGATCATCTTGTCGTCCTTGAAGTCCTGAGCGAACTGCTTGGCCAGGCCCTTGGCGGACTGAGCAGCGTTCTCGATCAGCTCGAAGATGTTGTTGAGGCCGGTGATCATGTCCTCGTAGTGATCATAGCCCTCGGTCTGCTGAAGGATCTCGAGAGCAAGAGCGATGGCGTAAGCGGGCTTCTCGGCCTTGGCAGCATAGTTGGCATGGAAGCCGTGAACGATGACGTGGTCGGCGTCGACGGTCAGAGCGGAGCCAGCCTTGTTGGTGAGGGAGACGACCGGGCAGTTGTGCTTCTTGGCGGTCTTGTTGGCCTCGACGGTCTCGGGGGTGGAGCCACCGAGGGAGCAGGTGATCACGAAGGTGTGCTCGTTGACCCAAGAAGGCGTGTCGTAGTTGAACTCGTTAGCGGTGAAGATCTGAACGTTCAGCTTGTCCGTGTTGTTGGCCAGGAAGTACTTGGCGGGGTACAGGTCGGACATGGAAGCACCGCAGCCGACGAAGGCGACGCTGTGGATCTCGTGGTTGGACAGGACGTCAGCGACGATCTGCTTAGGGAGGTTAAGGTCGATCTCGTACATCTGACACATTCCTTTCGATTTTCGCGGCGCCACATTGCCGGGCGCACGCAGGGTTACCGTGATTTGGACCGAGTCGCCGGCCCGTTGAGGATGTGACAAAGGGACTGCCCTTTGTCACGTATAGGGATGGAAGCCTGCCTGGGGTATGGGATGCCAGGCAGGCCCCCGGGGGAAAGCGGTTAGACGCTTGGTCGCGACTAGGCCAGGATGCCGGCCGCGGAGAGGGCGATGCCGCCCACGATGGCGATCACGAGAAGCCAACCGGTGTTGACGTTCTTCTTGATGAGCCAGTACATAAGGCCGGTGAGGCCGAGAGAGATCATCTGGGGCATCATGCCGTCCAGGATGTCCTGGATCACGACGGTGCCCTCAGCGAACTGCAGCGGGGTGGTGGCGCCAATCAGCGTGGCGATCATGCCGCCCACGGACATAAGACCCACGATGCCGCAGACATACATGAGCTTCTCCATGAGGTCGCCGCCCTGAAGCTTGCTCAGGTACTCGTGGCCGCCCTGATAGCCCATCTTGGCTGCGAACCAAGTGATCAGCACGGAGGGCACGATGGAAATGAGCATGGCCAGGATCGGGCCCATGATGGAGCCCTGCTGAGCCAGCTGAACGCCCAGACCAAAGGCGATAACGCGGATGGTGCCCTGGAAGAAGGAGTCACCGATGCCGGAAAGCGGGCCCATGAGGGAGGTCTTGACCGCGTTGATCGAATCGGGATCGAAGTTCTCGGGATCCTTGGCGTACTCCTCCTCCATGGAGGCGGAGAGGCCCAGGATGAAAGCGCTCGTCTGCGGGGTGCAGTTGTAGAACGCCATGTGACGGTGGTAAGCCTCTTTCTTAGCAGCGAGCTGCTTGGGGTCGGACTCATCCGGATAGAGGCGGTCGAGCGTGGGAACCATGCCGTAGAGGAAGCCCATGTTCATCTGACGCTCGTAGTTCCAAGAGGCCTGGATGGCCCAGGAGCGCCAGAAGAACTGGCTGACCTTCTTGTTCAGGGACACGTCCTTGGTTGCGGTTGCCATAGTGTGTTCCTCCTTAGTCTTCGTCGTCTTCGAGCGGATCGTAGTCGGAATCGACACCGGCGGCTGCATGGGAACCGTTGAATTTGAAGCCCATGAAGACGACAGCCAGGCACACACCGATCAGAGCGACCGCGATGACGGACAGGTTGAGGTAAGCGGCGAGCAGGAAACCGATGAACAGGAACGGAGTCATACCCTTCTTGATCATCATGGTGAGCAGCAGGGCCAAGCCGTAGGCGGTCATGATCTTGGTCGAAACGTTAAGACCAGTGGACAGCCACTCGGGAACCATGTTGACGATGGCCTGAACCAGGTCGGTGCCAACAAAGACGGCGAGGAAGATCGGCAGGAAGTACATGACGGCGTACAGACCGGAGCCGGCGCAGATGTGCATACGGTAGGCGGTCTTGAACTTTCCGTTATCGATCGCGTTATCTGCCACATGGGTGAGGGCGGCGATGATGGAACGGAACACGATGCCGAGGAGCTGACCCAGGACGGCGACCGGGATGGCGATCGTCATGGCGGTCTCGGCGGAAGCATCGGTCAGGCACGCAAAGGCAGCGGCCACGATGCCGCCCAGGACCATATCGGGCGGAACGGCAGCGCCGACCTGCACCAGGCCCATGGACACGAGCTCGACGGCGGCACCGACGGCAAGGCCGGTGGGCACATCGCCCAGCAGCAGACCGACGAGCGTAGCGCCAACGAGGGGCTGCTCGAAGTTAAGACGACCGAGCAGGCGGGAGTCCCACATGCAGAACACGCCGACGAGGCCGACGAGCACCGCACTGATGAACGTATTCATACCCTTCTCCTTTCAGTCAGGCAAAAGCCTGGTTGATTACAGCTTGGCGTCGATGTCGACGCTCTGATACGTAGGGGTCTGCTGGACATAGAGCTTAATGCCCATGTCGAGCAGCTGGTTGACGTCGGCCTTCTGGGTGGCGTCGAGGAAGACGGAGCTGTCCTTGCCGCCAATCTGATCGGCACCGTCGTGGTTGGCGGTGGCGCCCAGGTTGATGGCGTCGAGCTTGTAGCCCTGGCAGAACTGCAGCATCTCGGCCGTGTTGCCAAAGACGAACATGACGCGCTCACCGAGGGTGTTGAGCTTGTCCATCTTGGCGAGGGCACGCTCGACGGTGAAGACGTTCAGGCGCACGCCCTGAGGCTTGGCCAGCTTAAGAGCGCCCTTCTTGATGTCATCGTTGGCGGCAGCGTTGTCGACGACGATGATGCGCTCGGCCTGAACCTTGGTGGTCCAGGTAAAGACGACCTGGCCGTGCAGCAGACGGTAGTCAAGACGTGCGAGGACGATCTTGGCGGGACCGGAGCTGTGACGGGATGCCTTGGCCTTCTTGGCGGGAGCCGCGGCGGCCTCGACCGGTGCGTTGGGGTTGGTCAGACCGGTGCGGGCCTCGTTGATGAGGGCCGCGAGCTCGGCACCCTTGATGGGGGCGGGGCTCATAGCGAGCGTCAGCGCCAGCGGGATGTTGAAACCGCTGATAACCGTGAACTTCGTGCCGTTCTTGGAAAGCTCGACCATGTTGTTGTTGACCGAGCTGCCGAGCATATCGGTCAGCACATAGACGGTGTCGTCCGCGTTGAACGTGGCGATCATGGCGTCCACCTTATTGGTGATGGGCTCCTTGTCGTCACGAGCAAGCGACACGACGTGGACGTTCGACACGTCGCCGAGAACCATCTCGAGCGTGTCTTTGGCGCCTGCGGCCAGGCCGCCATGAGATGCGAGAATGATCTGATTCATCTTGCCTCCTCCTTTTCGTTATGGTCATTATAACGTCTTATACGTTGCTTATATTGCTAATTAGTATAAAGACCGTTCACGGATGAAAATCGACCGTTTACGGGTTTAACGTACTCGAAACGTTGGCGCAGGACAGGCCCGCGCTGGCTTGGCGGTGCCCGATCAAGCGCCCCGCTCATCCCCTATCGCACAAAGTACCAGGGGCTTTCCTGCACGGTGGGCTCCAGCGCGATGCCGGTGCGTTCCTTAAACAGATCCATGTCCTGCGATTTCTCTGTCCACCACGCGTTGGGCTTAAAGGTCATGCTCTCAACGACATGACCGACAAACACACTGTTGCGCAGCTTGGAGAAGTCGGTGTTCATAATCAGGATGGACGCGAGCACCAGCACAATGCCCAGGACCTTGATCGCGCCGGCAGGCTCGGCATAGACACCAATGCCCACCAGTACGGTGACGACCGTCTCGAAAGACATTACGACGGGAACCTTCGATGTCTCGAGCCCCATGGACAGACCCTGCATATATAGGATGTAGGCCACGGCTGTGGGGATGAGTCCAAAACCAAGGAACAGCAGCAGCAGCTGTGGCGACATTGCCGCAGCGACATCCGGCCACGGAGCCGCGATAGCTGCCATAACCGCACCGCCAAAAACAAAGCCCCAAAACGTGACAGCCAGCGGGTGGACCGTCTTGGTTGCTATCCGGCTAAACACCGCGAGTGACGCACCACAAAGGCCTGCAATCACGCCCGACGTGACGCCCCAAACCGAAAAATGAAAACCGGAAAGGTCACCATTGGTCACTGCAAGCACGCAGCCAACGATGTTAAAGACAATGGCAACGAGCTTGTTGGGGGTCACGTCCTCGCGATAAAGCACGCGGCCGAGCATGACGCCAAACACCGGCGAGGTGTAGAGCAGCACCGAGGCCGTGGACATGCCCACCTCGCCCATGCACTCGTAATAGCAGGTATTGGCGGCGGCCAAACCGACGATACCGACAAGTGCGCAGGGAACGAGCTCTTTAGGGCTTGCCTTGAACAGGGCCAGCGGACCCTGAGCCACGGTAGACCCCTCACCCGGACGGCAGCCCATAAACATCAGGACCGGCGCCAAGACAAGCGCTCCGACCAACAAGCGAAAGGCAGCCATGCTCTGGGACGAAACGCCCATGGCCGAGATGCCGTTTACAAAGATTCCGATGCTGCCCCACATAAGCGCGGCGATCAGTACCAGCACATAGCCCAGATTGCTTTTCTTCAACGCAGCCTCCTCGGTATTGTTTCCAATATGTTTCACACTACGTTATAGTCGTTATATACATTTTTCAAGACACAAATCGGCGAGCGGAAAAGTGATCCGCTGGGGACGGAGGAAAGCGGATCACTGACTCAGACCAGCCCCTCAGTGATCCGTTTTCCTCCGTCCCCAGCGGATCATTTGGCGATTGCGGTGAAATAGTTCCTAAATAGAGACTTCAAGCCTCCAAACAGGAACTATTCCACCGCAACTTATGAGGACATCGAGCTGTTAGGCCGCTCTATCCCCTAGTAGTCCAGCTTCCACATGTAGCGGCGCGTCATGTAGTCCTTGTGGGTAACGGCAGAGAGCGCGCGCATGTACACATTGTTGAGGATCGGGGCAAAGATCAGGTGGTTGAAGTACTCGCTCACGCTGTCCTTGATGTCGTTGAGGCCAAGCTCCTTGGCGTCGAGCTGATAGACGCGCTCGCCACCGTACTGGTTGACGAAGCGGATGCCGCGCTCGTCGTTGCAACGGCTGCGGCCGACGCTGATGAGCTGGAACAGCGAGGTACGCTTGTCCAGGATCTCGAAGGGGCCGTGGAAGAAGTCGCAGGTGTTGATGGTGCAGGAGTCGATCTGCAGCATCTCCTGCACGTTGCAGATGCTAAAGACGTAGGCGGCACCAAAGAGCGGACCCTGAGCCATCACGTTGATGCAGGGCTTGTCGGCGTTCTGCTCGGCCCACTTGGCAGCGAGCGGACGGGTGTACTCGACGGCCTTGCGATAGATGGGATCGATCAGGTCGAAGGCGGCCATAGCGGTCTCGTACTCGGCATAGCCCTCGGTCTGCTGCGTAAGCTCCATGGCGATCATGGTCACGACGGCGGAGTTGGTACGGCCCATGCAGGACTCATCGACGGCCAGGCTGTCATACTGGATCTTGTAGTCGCAGACCTCGGTGAGGCCGGACTCGTCGACATAGATTGCGATGGTGCTGGCGCCGTGGTCCTTGGCGACCTGGGCGGCGACGATGGTCTCCTTGGTGCCGCGCATGGACACGACGACGGCCAAGGTGTTCTCGTTGACGTAGGCAGGGGTTGCGTGCACGAACTCGTTGCTGGTGTAGCTGGAGCTCACGACCTGCGTGGCCTCGTGCTCCATAAAGTACTGGGCAGGATAGTTGCCGCCGTTGGATCCGCCGGCGCCAATCCACACGACGCGCTTGATACCGCCCTTGTCTGCCTTGTCAGCCAAAACCTGGGAGACGACGTCCTTAACCTGTTCCTGAGTAGTCATCGTGCATCAGCCTTTCTTCTCGTTTGATGCTCTCGATGGCATACAAGTTACATACATGTTTTGGTTATGTCGACTAGTTGTATGCTATATTTGTCTTAGAAATTTTGCTGATGCGGTTTTCGATAACTGGATACCAGCGGTTTTGTTGTTGTGTTGAATACATGCTTGATTAGATACGCATACAAGTTAGATACAGGTTGATCGCATGAACGCTTCATCTAAAAAGAGACTGACCCAATACGAGCGCTTGGCGGGCATACTGCGCGACCGCATCGCCTCCGGCACCTATGCACGTGGAGACAAGCTGCCGTCCGAGATGGAACTCATGGACGAATCGGGTCTGTCGCGCAGCACCGTGCGCCATGCCCTTAAGGTACTAGCTGATGAGGGCCTGGTTCGCACCGAGCGCGGGCGCGGCGCCTTTGTGGCCGACACGCCGGCGCTCCACGAGAACAACCTGGTGTTTTCGAGCTATACGGCACAGGTCCAGGGTCAGGGCATGAAGCCCACCACGCGCACGGTGGACTCGGGCTTTGCCAAGGCCGCGGGCAATGCTGCCAAGTTCTTCAATGTCACCGTGGGCAGCAAGCTCGTCAAACTTGTCCGTCTGCGTTATCTGGACGATGCGCCGCTGTGCCTGGAGACTACCTATCTACCACCGAGCTTTGAAGCACTCATCGATCGCGATATCAATGGTTCGCTCTACGCGACGCTGCGCCAAGAATTCCATCGCGCGCCGGCACAGGGGCATAAGACCTTTGAGGTGTGCTATGCCTCGCAAAACGAGGCGTTTTTGCTCAACGTCAAGCGCGGGCAGGCGCTGATCCTGATCACCGACTACGTCTACGACACCGACGGCCGCCCGCTCCATGTCTCCAAGCGCATCCAGCGCACCGACCGCGCCAAATACACCGAGCCCATCGGCTAACCAATCGAAAACCACCACAAAGGTGCCTGTCCCCATTGTGGTGGTTTTAGGCAAGGAGGTCGGGGAACCAGGTTGGCTTGGGTTGGTTGGGCGTGCGCTCGGCTAGGACCAGTTCCATCCAGCACATGTCGTACCAGCGGCCGAACTTTTGGGCGCAGCGGTCAAAGGCGCCCACCAGGCGATATCCCATATGGGCATGGAAGTCCTGACTGTTGTGCGTCAGATACTCGTCGTCCTTGTCGTGCGGCACGGCAATGAGCGCGCACATGTTGGTGATGCCCATCGCAATCAGGCATTGCTTAAGCGCGTCATGCAGCTTGCGGCCCAGTCCGCCATGACGCACGTCGCGCGCCAGGTAGATCGATGTCTCAACCGACCAGTCGTATGCCTCGCGGCTGTTGAGCGGACTCACATAGGCATAGCCTACCGGACGCCCGTCCAGCTCCATCACCAGATACGGATAGCGCTCGAGCGTACGTTCGATGCGCCCGGCGAACTCCTCAACGCTCGGCACCTCATATTCGCAGGTAATCGCCGTCTGGCGCACATATGGCTCATAGATGGCAAGCAACGCCGGCGCGTCTTCGGGCGTCGCCAGGCGAATCGTCGGCTCGGACATCTCGGTCATACAACCCTTCTCCCCAAAAGCAAAGGTCACCCTGCGCCAAACCCAGCGCAAGGCGGCCCCTTGTCATTACATCAGGCTACAGGACAGCCGCCAGCGCGTCGATGTCCTCCTGCGTCGTGGCCCAGCTGGTGCAAAAACGCACCACCGTGTGGGTCTCGTCGTACTTTTCCCAGTACTCGATCGAAACATGCTCGCGAATGCGGGCCATGTCCTCGTTGGGCAGAATCACAAACTGCTGGTTGGTCGGCGTCTCCAAAAAGAACTGGTAACCGCGCTCGTGCAGCACGCGACGCAGCGCCTGAGCGGTCTCAATCGCCTGGCGACCAATCTCAAAATACAGGCCATCGGTAAAGAGTGCCTCAAACTGCACGCCCGTCAGGCGGCCCTTGGCCAGCAGCGCACCGTGCTGCTTAATGCGCGGAATGGGATGTGCCGGAGCGTGCATGCCGCAAAACACCACGGCCTCGCCGCACAGGGCACCGCACTTGGTGCCGCCAATGTAGAACACGTCGCACAGCTGCGCCAGCTCGGGCAGCGTGATGTCGCACTCGTCGGCTGCCAGCGCATAGGCCAGGCGCGCGCCGTCCACAAACAGCGGAATCTGGCGCTTCTGGCACACCGCGTGAATCGCCGCGAGCTCGGCCTTGGAATACAGCGTGCCGTACTCGGTGGACATGCTCACGTACACGGCGCCCGGAAACACCGTGTGCTCATAGCTCTCGTTCTCGTAAAAGACCTCGATGTAATTGTCGAGGTCCTCGGCATGCATCTTGCCCTCGTAGCCGGGGATGGTGAGCACCTTGTGGCCGCCAAACTCGATGGCGCCTGCCTCGTGGCAGGCGACGTGGCCAGTCTCGGCAGCAACGACGCCCTCGTAGGGCGCAAGCAGCATGTCGATCACCGTCGCGTTGGCCTGCGTGCCGCCCACCAGAAAAAACACGTCGGCATCGGGGGCCTGACAGGCCTCGCGGATAAGTTGCTTGGCACGCTCGGTGTGCGCATCGGTACCGTAGCCGGGCTGCGGCTCCATGTTGGTGTCGACGAGTGCCTGCAGCACTGCCGGATGTGCACCGTGGGAATAGTCGTTGTTGAACGCGAGCATAGCAATCCTCTCTTACCGGGTATCGGCCAGATGATTCAAACGAAGCTATTGTACGCCGTTGGGATAGGCAACGCGCGCGGCAAGGCACTCAAGTGCCAGTACCAGGGCAAAGCCGCAGCTCACGTCGCTCAAAAAGTGTGCTCCAATCACGATGCGTCCAAAGGCGACGAACGCCGCAACAACAGCCACCGCCCAAAAGATCACGCGGCGACGCGAAGGTTTTTCCTTAAAGGCTGCCGCGGGAAGCCCGGCGAGCATAAGGCCAATCGCCGCGTGCGCCGTGTGTCCACTCGCAAACGACTTAAAGCCATCCTTGATCACGCCGGCGGCAATATAGGCCCACTTGTCGGGATTGCCGATCACCCACCACGGCTGAAAATTGAGCCCCGGCGTGACCTCGATCACGCGCATGCGCGGGCGCGACCACAACGGCTTAACAATGACGTTGAGGATAATGGCCTGAGCGACCCACACGGCAAGTACCATCAACGCCCAGCGTGTGAGCTCGTCAGGCTCGGTCGCGCGCGTGAGACGATAGACGATAAGGTTGGCAGCGATGACCAGCACAAACGTCAGCACCAGCTGAACGGCAATGAGTTTGCCGCCAACCTTCAGGGACGAGACGATCTCGTAGCCGGCCAAGCCGACGTTGACGAGGATGCCGAGCACGGCAAGCCATTTGCTCCCTCTGGAATCGGGACGCACCGCGCGCACGAGCATAACGCCCGCAATGCTCGCCGTCAGCTCAAACGGCAACTCGCCGGCAGCCTCGATAAAGCGGCCGTACATGCTGCCGATGTTGAACAGCGCGCTCGAGATCTGATAATCGAAGAAGCTGCCCACGCCCAGGCAAAGGGAAAGGATAACCGCGATAGCAGCGGCGTCTTTCTTGTAGATGTACCCGAACATGCTTTCCTTTCGATGGGGCTGGAATCAACCTGCAACGTGGCGGGACAAAGACAACTTCATCCCGCCACGCCCCCTACTTGTTAGTCGTCGTCGCTAGCGCCCAGCTGTTGCAGCAGCATGAGCGCCGCGGCCACCGGGCCGGTGCCGTCGTTGGCGTCGAGACCGCGACCCAGGCCGCTGCCCGCACCGGCGCCTGCCTTGTAGGGTACCGACAGCTTGCGGCTCTTGGGGAAGTTCACCGCGCCATAGCGGGTCTTAAGCTCAAAGGCCACCTTCTTAGGCACGTCAACGCCCAAAAACGTGATGCGACCGCCACTGAGCGTGACGCTCTCGAGCCCCAGACGCTCGCCGCGAATGCGGATGCGCGCGCGATTGAACAGGTTGAGTCCCGCCAACGGCAGCTCGCCATGCGCGGCCTCGGTCTCTTCCTGCACCTCGTCGATGCTCTCCAGGTCCTCGGCCGCTGCGAGCTTACGGTACACGAGCACGCGCTGGTCCACCGCCGGCAGGTACTCCTCGGACAAGAAGTAGTCGGCCGGCAGGTTAATACCCACGCTCGCCGCCTCCACGCCGGCGTCGTCATCGCCGCGCGCCTCGGCCACGGCCTGGCCCAGCATCTGCGTAAACAGGTCAAAGCCCACGCTCGACAGGTTGCCGTGCTGCTCGGCTCCCATAAGCGAGCCGGCGCCGCGAATCTCCAGGTCGCGCATGGCGATGCGCATGCCGCTGCCCAGGTCCTGGAACTCGGAAAGTGCGGTCAGGCGCGCCGTTGCCTCCTCGGTGAGCGGCAGCTCGCCCGGGAACATAAAGTACGCATAGGCCTGCGTGGCAGAACGGCCCACGCGGCCCTTAAGCTGGTAGAGCTGTGCCAGACCCAGACGCTGCGAGTCCTCGATGATGAGCGTGTTGGCGGTCGCGTTATCGATGCCACTCTCCACGATGGTCGTGGCGATAAGCACGTCGATCTTCTTGGTCGCGAACTCGATCATCACGTCCTCGACCTCGCGCGGGCTCATCTTGCCGTGTGCCACGCCCACGCGCGCCTCGGGCGCGGCCTCGTGCACGCGCGCCACGGCGTCGTCGATGGTCTTGACGCGGTTGGACACGTAATACACCTGACCGCCGCGGCCCACCTCCAGGCGAATCGCCGCGCTCACCACATCGGGGTCGTACTCCCCCACGTGCACGATCACGGGACGACGCCCGGTCGGCGGCGTCGTGATCAGGCTCATGTCGCGCACGCCACTCGTGGCCATCTGCATGGTACGCGGAATGGGCGTCGCCGAAAGCGTGAGCACGTCGATCTGCTCGCGCAGGTT
This sequence comes from uncultured Collinsella sp., assembly GCA_900542315.1. Classification (GTDB taxonomy): domain Bacteria; phylum Actinomycetota; class Coriobacteriia; order Coriobacteriales; family Coriobacteriaceae; genus Collinsella. The sequence continues at coordinate 12,188 of UQMV01000025.1, read as the reverse complement.
CTTGAGCTGCTCCTTGTGCTGCACGCCAAAGCGCTGCTCCTCGTCGATGATCACCAGGCCCAGGTTCTTGGGGTTCACATCGGCCGAAAGCAGGCGGTGGGTGCCGATGAGCACATCGATCGTGCCCTCGGCAAACGCCTTGAGCGCGCGCTTCTGCTGCGCCGGGGTGCGGAAGCGGCTGAGCACTTCGACCTCGAGGCCAAACGGGGCAAAACGCTCAAAGAAGGTCTCGTAGTGCTGCTGGGCCAGAATGGTCGTGGGGCAGAGCACCATGACTTGGCGGCCGGAGTCCACGCACTTAAACGCCGCGCGCAGGGCAACCTCGGTCTTGCCGAAACCCACGTCGCCGCACAGCAGGCGGTCCATGGGCTTGGGCGCCTCCATGTCGGCCTTAATGTCGGCGATGGCCTCCAGCTGATCACGCGTCTCGTCGTAGGGAAAGCTCTCCTCCATCTCGATCTGCTCGGGCGTGTCGGGCGGGCAGGCGATGCCTGCGATCGACGAGCGGCGCGTATACAAGTCGACCAGGTCAAACGCCAGCTTTTTGGCGTTCTTGCGCGCCTTATTGGTGGCACGCGTCCAGTCGGCAGTGTTGAGCCTGGTCAGGCGCGGCTTGTCGCCGTCGGGGCCAACATAGCGCGTGATGCGGTCGACCTGCTCGAGCGGCACGTAGAGCTTGTCGCCGTCGGCATATTCCAGCAAAAAGTAGTCGCGCTCCTTGCCACCCACTTCCTGGCGCGCGATCTCGCTAAAGAGCGCGATGCCGTGGGTGGCATGCACCACGTAGTCTCCCGGCTTAAACGGGAAGGTGATCTGCGTAATGTCAACCTTGCGGCGGCTGCGGGCCCGGTTGGCGTCCATGCGGGCGTTGAGGTCGGCGATCGAGAACACGGCTAGGTTGGCATCGGGCACCACCACGCCCTGCGGCAAGGCGGCATCGACAAAGGTCACACGTCCGCGCGAAATAGTGGGCACGGCGGCGCCGGCGGCAGCCTGGGCGGCACCCGCCTCGAGCGAGCGGGCGTTGAGCGCGTCGGCCTTACGCTCGCGAATGGAAGCATGGGCCTCCTGGCGTGCGGCACGGTCGGCGGAATCCGCCGCTGCCACGCGCACGCGCTCGCCAATGACGCCTGCGTTTTCGGGCGCGGCCGTCAGCGATTCCTCAAAGGTAATGCCCTCGTCACCAAAGGTGAGCTCCATCGACTCGCGCGCACCGCGGTCAGGGATGGCAAACACGCAGGCGTAGCGCTTGCCCACGACTTCCTGAATGCGCGCCATAAAGCGATTGTCCGAGCCTGCGATGGCCGGCTGCTCAATCTTGAGCTCGGCCGTCACCGCGCCGCCGGCACGAATCAGACTCACATAGTTCAGGCGCTGCTGAGCACCAAAATCGAGCTGTTGGGCGCGCACATACAGACCATCCAGGCGGTCAATCCCTGCCTCGCCGGCACGCGCCTCGATATCCTCGTAGGCGCGCAGACAGTCGTCGAACAGCGAGCGCGGCTCGGACAGGACCACGAGCGCCTTGCCGCTCACGTGTGCCAGCGGGCTCACGGTCTGGCCGTACATCACCGGCAAAAAGCGGTCGAGCTCGGGCGTGACGATGCGCGCATCCACCATCTCGAGCAGCGCCGCCAGCTTGCTGTCGTCCTGGCTGGCGCGATAGAGCGCCACATGCATGTTGTGGACGGCCTCGTCGGTAAGCGCCAGCTCACGGCAGGGGAAGATCTCGATACTATCCTCGTTGCCGATGGTCTGCCCCGTGGAACTCACCATGCGGCGGATGCGGTCAATCTCATCACCAAAAAACTCGATGCGCACGGGCGCTTTTTCCTGCGCGGGAAACACCTCGACGGTGTCGCCGTGCACGCGGAACAGGCCGGGCGCGTCGGCGGCGCCGGCATTGGTGTAGCCCATGCCCACCAGACGCTGCGGCACCTCGTCAAAAGGAATCTCCTCGCCCACCGCAAAGGTCGTGGACTCCCAGTAGCGGCTCTCGACTGGCGGCACGCAGCGCAGCAACGCGCGAGCCGAGGCAACCATGATGCAGTTGTCCCCGCGCACGATGCGTCCCAGGGCCTCGCAGCGCTGCGCCACCACGGCGTCGTCGGGCGCCTGCTCGCGCCACGGATAATCCTTGCGCTCAGGAAAACGGCATACATGCGCCAGGCCCACGTAGGCGGCAAGGCTACGAGCGGCGCGATCGGCCGCATCCTCGCCACTCACAACGTAGACCGTGGGGCGCGGGCGGCGCGCAAACTGAGCGGCCGCCATAAGCGTGCGACCCGACTGCGACACGGCCAGCGTCACGTCCTCGCCGGCATCGAGTCCGGCCTCGACGGTCTGCAGCGCCTCGGCAGTGTAGAGCTGCGCGGCTATACGGTGAATGAGCATGCTGTTCCTCCGGCATCGCAACGCCAAAAGCCCGCCGGGGCAAGCTCGGCGGGTCGTACGTCAAATACATTGTCTGTCATGGTAGCGCATGGAGAGGACTCCGGCTCAAGGGCAAACCCAGCCCCGCAAAAAACGCCAGACGAAGATGCGTTCCGCCCTACCCCGCTACGCGCACGCTGGGGCACAAATCTGCCAGCGGACACTCGTCACACTTGGGTTTGCGGGCATCGCAGATCTCGCGACCAAAGGTGATCCACTGATGGTTGACCGACTCCCAATACTCGTGCGGCAAAATCTTGAGCAAATCCTGCTCGGTCTTGAGCGGCTCCTTTGCATGCGTCTTGGGACTCAGCATCAGGCGGTGCGCAATGCGGTTGACGTGCGTGTCCACCGCAATGCCCTCTACGATGCCATACCCCACGTTGAGCACGATGTTCGCCGTCTTGCGTCCCACGCCCGGCAGCTTCACGAGTTCCTTCATGTCGGCCGGCACCTCGCCGCCATAGTCGGCGACGATCATCTGCGCGGCCTCGACGGCATGCTTGGCTTTGCTCTTGTAGAAGCCGAGTGACTTGATAGTGTCTGCCACGTCAGCCACGCTCGCCCCGGCCATGGCCTCGGGCGTGGGCCACTGGACAAACAGTTGGGGTGTCACCTTGTTGACCTGCGCGTCGGTCGTCTGAGCCGAGAGCAGTACCGCAATGAGCAGCCTAAAGGGATTCTCGTGGTCCAAGAAGCACTCGACCGGGCCATAGCGACGGTTAAGGCGCTCGCACACCTCGATGGCGCGCTCGCGTTTGGCGGCATTGGTCTCGCGTGGCATAACGACTCCTCGGCTCGGCAGAAACATAACTTCACGGAAACGATTGTCCCACGTACGGGGGCCTTAGGCCTCCAAAAATGCGCCGGTCTGGCGGCTCCACAGGCTTGCGTATTCGCCGCCCGCCTCGACAAGCTGCGCATGCGTGCCGTCCTCGACAATCTCGCCGTCCGCCAGCACCACGATGCGGTCGAGCGCTGCCACGGTGGACAGGCGGTGCGCCACCACAATGGAGGTGCGGCCGCGCATCAGGTTCTCGAGCGCCTCCTGCACCAGCGCCTCGGACTCACTGTCCAGGGCAGAGGTTGCCTCGTCGAGCACCAGAATCGGCGCGTCGGTGAGGATGGCACGGGCGATGGCCACGCGCTGGCGCTGGCCGCCCGAGAGCTTAACGCCCCGCTCGCCCACCATGGTGTCAAAGCCATGGGGCAAGCGATCGATAAACTCGGTCGCGTTGGCCAAGCGCGCTGCCTCGCGAATCTGTCCGTCGGTGGCGTCGGGGCGGCCGTAGGCGATATTCTCGCGAATGGAGCGGTGGAACAGCAGCGCCTCCTGCGGCACGTAGGCAACCTGGCGGCGCAGGCTCTGCTGCGTGCAGCGCGAGACGTCTTGGCCGTCCACGAGCACGCGACCGCCCTGTACGTCGTCCAGGCGCAGCAACAGCTTGGTGAGCGTCGTCTTGCCCGAGCCCGATTTGCCCACCAAGCCCACGCGCTGGCCCGCCGCCACATGGAGCGTCAGGTCGTCGAACACGCGCTCGCCTGCCGCGGCATCGCGGTACGCAAAACTCAGGTGCTCAAAATCAATCGCGCCCTTGCGCACCTTGAGCTCGGGGGCATTCTCGTCGTCTGCCACCAGACGCGGCTCGTCCAGCACGCGCGTCATCTCGGCCGCATCGCCCAGCGCGCGATTGATGCGCTGCATCATGGAGCTCACATAGTTCAGACGCATGGTGAGGTTGTACGTGTAGGTAAAGATCATGACGAGCGCGCCGGCAGAGATGCCAAACCACGCGTTGCCGCCCGCGACGAACACGCTCACCACGGCCATGGTGATGACGATAAGACCCGAGGTCGTAAAGTTGCGTTGCATCATGGCGTGCATCGATACCGTCTCGGCATCGCGCGCGGCGCGGTCGGCAGCATCGAACAGGTCGCGCTCAAAGTCCTCGCGCCCGCAGGTTTTGACGGCCAGGATGTTCGTGACCGCATCGGACAGCACGCCCGATAGCTTGTTCTGTGCGGCGGACGTCGCGGCCGAAAGCGGCATGATGCGCTTGTACATAAGCCAAACGAATGCGATGTAGACGACCATGATGCCCACCAGGATCACGGTAAATGCGGGCACCACCGGAGCGAGCGCCGCCACCGTGCAGACAACCGAGGTGATAGTGGGAATAAGCGAATACACCGTCACGTCCACCAGACCCGTGTAGCCGCTCATAAAACGGCTCGTCTGGCTCACGAGCGATCCGCCAAATCGGCTGGTGTGGAATGTCATGGATTGATTGGAGAGCGTGTCGAAGCACAAGCGCGCCAGGTGATAGTTGCCCGCAATCTCAAGCTTGTAAACGGTGTAGTCCTGCAGCTTGGAGAGGATCTGGCCTACCAGGTTAACGAGCACGAGCGCCAGAATGTAAGGACCAAAGACCTCAAACGCCTGGTCGTCTGCCACGGGGCCGGCCTGGACGCGGTCGACGATAAGCGCCATCACGTAGGTGTTGGCAAACGTAAGCAAAAAGATATAGCCCGCCGACGAGAATACCGAGAGAAAGACGATCAGCGGCTGCGTGCGCGTGACATCCCAAAAACGCTGCAACGTGCGGCGCACGGTGGAGCGTTTGAGCGGACTGGTGCTTCTCTGAGACATGGGCTTCCTTTCGCGTCTGATAGGGCGAAACGCCATTGTTGCACACTAAAGTGCACTTCAGGCAAGCACGATGCGAAAAGCGCCCGCGCGCCGCCGTCCGTTGCGGCTAGCCCTCGTCTTCTTGGTCTGCGAGCAGGCCCGCGGACGTGAGCCCCAAGATCGCGTCGGCCTCCTCGGCATCCTCCAGCGCGTCGATGTCCTTGAGCTTGCGCTCCATAACGTTGGTGCGCGTGGTGATAATGCCCTCGACCGTCTTGCCCGCGGTCTCGATCTGCTGCTGCGCGCGACGCAGCGCCGCCTGATAGCGCGGCAGCTCAGCCTTGACGGCGGAAAGCACGCGCAGCACGTCATCGGTGCGTTTTTGCAGCCTAAACGTCTGATAGCTCATCTGCAGGCTGTTGAGGATGGCCGCCATGGTGCTGGGGCCGGCAACGTTGACGTGATAGTCGCGGCCCAGGGTCTCGATAAGCCCGGGGCGGCTGACGACCTCGGCGTACAGACCCTCAAACGGCACGAACAGAATGCCAAAGTTGGTCGTCGCGGGCACGCTCAGGTACTTCTCGCAAATGTCCTTGGCCTCGCGCTTCACCATCGCGTCAAGCGTCTTGCGCGCAGCAGCGACGGCCTCCGCGTCGCCCGACTCCTGGGCGTCGAGCAGATGCTCGTACGCATCGCCGGGAAACTTGGAGTCAATCGGCAGCAGCACGGGATCGCCCTCGTCTACCGGCAGCTTGACGGCAAACTCAACGCGCTCCGAGGCACCAGGCTTGGTGGCGACGTTTTCCAGATACTGGTCGGGCGTAAGGATGTCCGCCAGGATTGCGCCCAGCTGCACCTCGCCCAAAATGCCACGCGCCTTCACATTGCCCAGCACGCGCTTAAGGTCACCCACGCCGGTGGCGATAGACTGCATGTCGCCCAGGCCCTTGTACACGGCCTCGAGCTGGTCGCTCACCTGCTTAAACGATGCAGACAGGCGATCGTTGAGCGTACGGGAAAGCTTCTCGTCCACCGTCGCGCGCATCTGATCGAGCTGCACGTTGTTGTCCTTGCGGATGGCGCCCAGCTGGGCATCGACCGTCTCGCGCACCTTGTCCAGGCGGTGCTCGATGCCCTCGCGGTTGGCGCCAAGCTGTTGGGCCGTCTCACGGCGCAGGTCATCCATACGGTCGCCAGCCTGCGAGAACTCACGCGCGATGGTCAGGTAGCGCTGCTGCTCTACGGCGGCGTCGGTCGTCTGCTGCTGCGCGATGGCGCTTGCCGTGCGGCGGGTTTCCGTCAGCGCGGCGTTGAGGGCATCGAGCGTGCTGTTGGCCTGCTCGAGCGCCGCAAGCGTCTCCGCGTCGTTGCCGCCACGCTCTCGCAACTCGGCACGAAGGCCTTTAAGCTGCATGGCGCAAACCACGGCAACTCCCACCGCGACCAAGGCAATCACAACAAGCACGATATCAATAGCAGACATAGACTCCGCCCAACAAACCCAATCGATTATCAATCAAAACCGCGATCAATCTTACCCCGCCACACGCACCGGGCGCCCGGCCCCTTCTTGGGTGCTTCTCTCTTCCGCATATTCCATAATGCGGCGCGCCGTCTCCCTGCTCACCTTTGAGTCATCGCCGGCTAAGTATGCGTACACGTTTCCCTTATTCAGATTCAAATCGCGGCAGAGACCGTAGCGCGTTACGCCCGATTCCCCTAGCGCTCCCAATGTTCTTTTTCGCATCAGGGCGTTGATCCTTCTGTCCGCCACTGGCTTTTCCTTCACCGCCCTATACGCACGCCAAACGTTGGCATAACGGTTAGGGAGCTCGCTTTTGGCGCATAGAGACGCCATGCCACCCGCTTGATCGTACAAGGACAAAACGCCTCGGTAATCTTCTTCCATCCACGAGCCCTCGGATAAACCCAGAACGTATTCGGCTTTTCCTTGCGCCAAAGCGAGCAAAAATAGAGGCTCCGCCACGCGCGGCGCAACCGTCGTCGCCTGCTCAAGCAGTTTTCTAAAACTCAGCGACTGCTGTCCGGATAGCTCTCGGCAATAGCCTTTCAAAAATCCCTCAAAAGTCAGATTCAACCGAGCACCTCCTTTTTGTATTGCCTGTATGCGCAGACCATCTCTTGATAGCTCCGCTCCGAAGGCGACGATGCCAGCGCCTCTCCATCGTCGAATATAAGCCGCTCGAGTAGATTCCAATCAAGTCGGTCGATAGACGCTCGACTATGGAGGTCGACGATGTCGTTCGGACGATAGGCATAAAGCTTCATCACCGCCATGTCCTCCAAAGATGGCGTAAAGTACCTAATAAAACGCGCCCCAATCTCCAAGGGGATCAATCGATCTTTGTAATTGAATGGCATCTGGTTGCAATATGCCACCGCCATACCATTCACCTCGGGGTATCGAGCTATGATCTCGCGGAGGCACCTGTCTGCCTCAAACACATCAATGTCATGTGTAACCGACCGATTCGTCACATCGTTTAGCATGAAGGCGCTTCCTCCCACCAATACAACGCTCGGCCTGTCGTCTCTTGGACCTATTTCCAGCTCCGCCTCTTCGTCAATGCCCAAAAGAGTCTGCTCTAAATCCTGCTTATACATAGCAAATCCTATTATTATTTATCTTCAATAATACTATTCAGTCGCACGACAGGACCCACAGGATGCAAGAATTCTGCTCGTGGCGATAATTCGTACACCCTAGAAGTCCTAATGTGACAAACGCTAGCTCTCCCAGCCGGCGCGAACGGTTGTTACGACATCGCCTAGGCGCTGGCCGAGGGCCGACAGATGTTGGAGCACTTCGCTGGGCGAGGCACCGTTGAGGATGCAGGTGAGTGCATACGAGACCAAGAAAATCGCCGCAAGTCCTAACGGAATGAGCACGATCATCGCTAATGTGCGCAGGCGCTGGCCCACGCGGCGGTGACGTGTGCGGCGCTTGTCAAACGCAAGCTCCTGCGCATATGAATCTTGTTGTACGGAATAGTTCTCTGGCGCCGATCCGCCCGCAGGCGAAACCGCGGGCGTGGCATTTTGCGCAGGGGACTGGGCGGCTACCCCTTGCATTTGCATCTCCATGAGCCGTTGCTGCTGACGCAACATGCGCTCAGCTTGTTGCTGCGGAGTCTCAAGAAACAGATCCATGTTGGCCTCCTCAATCGGAGCATTCGACGCTTACGACCAGCATCCCGCACCGCCAAGGCCACGGCAACGCAATCCGTAGCAATAGCTGCAAAGTTTCTTGCTGACAAAAGCTGTCGAAAACCTCAACAACTCCCCTACCAGCACTTTCTTTGAGCTTTTTTATCGAATGATCTTTTGCCCTTCCGCTAGCCCGCCAACTAACCAAAATCTAACCAAAAGCTTGACGGAAATTGTGTAGACCGGGACCCCACACAAAAAGTGCCGCCCCAAAGGGGCGGCACACAAACTAATTATCAGCTTTTCTGTAACGAGCATGCGACGACTCAACGCCGGAGCGCGGGGCGGGGAAACCTTTGCCTCGCGCGACCCTGCGAAGCCGTGAGCGAGAGGGAAAGGTTTCCCCGCCCCGCGCTCCGTGGTCGGTGAGGACAGACTACATGCCCGCGAGACCGCGGGCAGCGGTGGCGCACATAAACGCCAGGACCAGGATTACGAGCGAGCCCGCGATGTCAACCAGCACACCCATTGCGCGGCGCTCAAACAGCCAGCTCTCAAAGTGCGGGGCGACGTTGCGCCAAACACGCCACAGCAAGATGCCCATACCGATGACGCCCGGGATATTGAGCAGTAGGATCTCGGAGCACAAAAGACCGATCAGGTTGCCGGCGGCAAAGCCCGCATCGCCCTCACAGTATTTGCGGTAAATCATGTACAGCATGTACGCCACAAACGGCTGCAGGCACGCAGAGATAAACGTAACCACCATCGAGGGGTCCTGAGAAAAGACATCGGTGAGCTTATCCACACTCGTGGCATCCTTAGAGGCCAGGAACAGACCAATGACCACCACGGGCACCACGCCCAAGATAACCTCGACCAGAGTAAACAACTTAGCAGTCAGATCCTCGCTAGCCGTATTGAGGTGAGGCGCCCACTCAGGATGAGCATGTGCACCGACCTTCTTCTCCTTATCGGCACGCGCGGCCTTACCGCTCTCATCAACCACGCGATGAGGATCGAGACGGGTCCCCGCCGCAGCCACCCGAGCCCGAGACTTCTTACCCATAACCAACACCTCGCAAGAGGAAACGAATAGCCAACGCTACCTAGTGTACCCCACCCAAGAACGGTACCGTCCCAACCAATCCCCACACAAAACGTGCCGCCCCAAAAGGGGCGGCACACAAACTTTAATATCAGCTTTTCTGTAGCGAGCACGCAACGACCCAAAGCGGGCCGGGAGGGCGGGATTACCTTCCCTCAACGCGACCCTGCGAAGCCGTGAGCGGGGAGGGAAGGCAATCCCGCCCTCCCGGCCCAGCTCATGTCAGCGCCACGCGCTAGTAGTTCACCACCTGCTCCTCAAAGTACGCCTTCGGGTGGTTACAAACCGGGCACACCTCGGGCGCCTCGGCGCCAACGTGCAGGTGCCCGCAGTTCAGGCACTTCCATACCTTCACGCCCTCACGCTCAAACACCTCGCCCGACTCAATGCGCTCGACAAGCTTGTTGTAGCGCTCCTCGTGAGCCTTCTCGACAGCACCGACGCCACGGAACTTTGCGGCAATCTCGGTAAAGCCCTCCTCCTCGGCGGTCTTGGCGAACTCGTCGTACATCGTGGTCCACTCGTAGTTCTCGCCCGCAGCGGCATCACGCAAGTTATCCAGGGTGTCGGGAACGGCGCCGTCGTGCAGATACTTAAACCACAGCTTGGCGTGCTCGGACTCGTTGCCTGCGGTCTCGGCAAAGATATTCGAGATCTGAACGTAGCCGTCCTTCTTGGCCTTGGATGCATAGTAGCGATACTTGGTATGCGCCTGCGACTCGCCGGCAAAAGCGGCCTCGAGGTTCTTCTTGGTTTGAGAGTTCTCAAAATCCATAGGTGTACTTCCCTTCAACATGCCGCCCGTAGGCTTCGAGCGGCCTTGTCTTTAGGATGCCCTCAAGCCGAGAATTTAAACCTTACAATCCTCTTCTTCAGATTCGGGTTGGTTACACGCTTAGCCATCGGTCACCCTCGGAGCGGCAAAAGCCCTCGCGCTCCAAGTCGGCCAAAATGTCTGCGACAAGATCGTGATCGACCGGCTCGCGACCTGCCGCCGCCTCCATTTCGTTGACGCCCGCCACGGCCTCGGCGAGTGTGATGCCCGCCGGCCGCCCATCGCGCGCAGCCAGCAGCATGCGCACAATATGGGCGCGCTTTTGACGGCGCGAGCCCTCAAACTTAGACTGACGGCTATAGCTCGCCGAACGCCTGGACGGATTGGGCAGCGTCTTCTTAAGATACGCGCCATAATCCAGCAGCGCGTAATACCATGCGCGCGGTGTATCGGCATCGTCTTGAGGCGCGGCAAAGGGCGCAATCTCATCCACCGCCGCACCAGGGGCCGCCGGACAGGCGGCCTGAATCAGCGGCACCAGCTCGCGATCGGGAACGGCCGGCACGTCGGGAAAGAAATGATGCAGAAAGACCGTGCGCACGTTGGTCTCCAGATACACACCCGGCAGATCAAACGCAAACGACCGGATGCCCTGCGCCGTCGCCGGGCCGATGCCAGGCAGCGCGACCAGATCGCGCGTCTCACGTGGAAACTCCCCACCCCAGTCTTCCATAACGCACTGAGCAGCTCTGTGAAGCGCCAGGGCACGCCGATTGTAGCCCATCCCCTGCCAGGCATCCAAAACGTCGGAAGGAGCGGCCTGGGCGAGCGCCTGCACGGTCGGAAAGCGGTCGAGCCACGCGGGCATACGCGTCTCCACACGCGGCACCTGCGTTTGCTGCAGCATAACCTCGGAAAGCCAAATAATGTACGGGTCGCGTGTGCGGCGCCACGGAAGGTCGCGATAACGCAGGACCCCTTCCGAACGAATCATCGAACGAAAGGGGTCCTGAATCATGGCTATGCTCCTTATGCGGCGCTATTCCTCCCGGCAAGCGCACGTACAGGTGGCGTACTCGGGAAACGCATCGCGGTCGGCGAACTTGGAATCGACGGCCGGAAACTGGCGGTGAGCGACGATATCGCCCAGCGAAACGGAATCGAGGTAATCGCGCATCAGCGCTTGAGCTCCGGCCCACAGGGGATGATAGCAGCACGTACCCATGCGTGCACAGTCGCCATCGGGCGCGGTGCAATCGTTCATGACCATGGGGCCCTGAACGGCCTCAACGACCTGGCGGATGGTGACATCGTCGGGGCTGACCTTAAGACGCATGCCGCCATGGACGCCACGCAGGCTCTCCACAATACCGGCCTGAACCAAACCATGCTGGATCGAACGGGCAAACGAATACGGGACATTGACCTCTTCGGCGGCGGTGCGAACAGAAAGCAGACGCTCCGGGTCCTCGGCAAGCATCGCGAGCATGCGAAGGGCGTAATCAGTCTTCCTCGATATGTCCATTTTTCCCCTTTCAAGGAATAGGAACAGCTCGAACGAGCTCCGGAGCCGAGCTTACGTCGAGACGTCAATGACCGTATGGACGCCCAAATAGCAAAACGGTTGCCCGCTGAATGCCGTTTTTGAAGCCTCTTGCATCAAAAACGGCCCACAGTGCAATTGAGTATAACCTAACCCCCTGCTTCGTTGAACTGGTGTTGCGCAACAAACGCCTTGTTTGAGCACATGCCACAAACGGAGCCTGTTCGGGAATTGGAAGGATTTGCTTTTGGGCGAAAGGAGCCGATGGGATCAAAGTCCTATCAAACGCAAAAAGCCACGTCCGAAGACGTGGCTTTAATTGCGTTGGCGGGAAGTACGGGGCTCGAACCCGCGACCTCCGACGTGACAGGCCGGCGCTCTAACCAAACTGAGCTAACTCCCCAGGCAGTCGTTCGCGTTTGTTTCCGCTCGCGTGCGCTGCGGGGATTAGTATACACAGAAGTCTGTCCGGTGCGCAACAACTTTTTTGAAAATATTTTTTGGGCCCCTCCGGGAGGGTCTCCGGGGCTGG
>UQMV01000024.1 GCA_900542315.1 uncultured Collinsella sp. | reverse complement strand
CAGAGATGTGGTGTAAGAGGCGGGGCATGCCCCGCCTCTTACACCACATCTCTGCGCGCTACCGAACAAATCTCATCAGGAGCTGCTATTTATAGCAAAATAAATGCAACAATAATGGCAACAGTACTCATATTTGCCCTTTTTTGACCACGACCCTCCAGAATAGTCGCTGAGAACGACACTAAATGACAAAATCCGACACTTGGACGTTCTTATATGAGTAGCCATTGAAGGACACCTAACGACTACTCCCATTCGCGACACACTGTGTCGCGAATTAAGCTGGTCCCATTACCGAAGACCAGTGAGAGTTCCTGCCCAGAATCTCGATAACTTAATAAAGCGCTCCCCTCCGGAAGTTCAATGAGCATCCAAATTCCAAGCTGAAAAGCAAAGGAGTAGCGAAGCCGTCAATGCTCATTTCCTATCGAACAGGCGGGTCAAAACAAGCTAATTAGCCCGATAAACTGCTTGTATTTTTGTCTACAAAATTGTATACAAAAAGAGAATCCGAGAACCGGCGCTCGACATTATGTCGATCGATAGGAGGCGCTATGGACGCTAAGCAGCTCGAAAAGATGATGGGGTTTGCTCCCGGAGAGTTGGAGAAAGCCGCGGAGGCATACGAAAAAGATGAGTGGCCGAAGGGCCGCACCATCAAGCTGGGAAGGCCGTCGATCTCCGATGAGCCAAGCGTTGTTTTATCGGCACGTGTGGGTGAATCGGTTCTTGAAGCGTTTGACGAGAAGGCAAAGCGCCATGGGCAAACACGCACAGAGCGACTCAGGGAGCTCATCACGCTCGATGCAATGATTGCCTAGTCCCCCGCCGACCCAAACATGTACGTCAGCATCCAAAGTCGACATTTTTCGACATCTTTGGATGCTGACGTACAGCTTTTTGTGGCTAGTCATTGGGGACGTTCTTAAATGACTAGTCGTTAAAGAACGTCCCCAACGACCAACTAGCCGTGGAAGCGAGCTATGAGTGCAAGTGGCTGCTCGCGAAAGACGCGCTCGACGGCGGCGCGATATTCGTCGACCTTTTTAGTCTTGCGTACGAGCTTGTGAACGGTAGCGGGGTCGGCGAAAGCGCACTTGGCGTAGAACCACCACTCCTTCATACGAAAGACCGCGTTACCGCCAATCTCTTCTGCATAGGCCGCAAACAGCGTGTCGTGGAAGCGCTGCAGCTCAGCAGCCGTGGCAGCAGGGCCGCCCTTGACCATGCGAGCCAGCGCGGGGTTCGCGAGGAGGCCGCGCCCCAGCATTACATGGCGCGTGCCGGGATAGGCCTCCACCAGCGCATCCATATCCTCAAGATCAAAAATGTCACCGTTATAGGCGACCGGAAACGGCGCACGCTCTAGCGTTTCGCCATAGAACTCCTTGCGCGGCGAGCCCGTATAGCGGTCCTTTTGCACGCGCGGGTGCACAATCAGCTCTGCCAGCGGCATGCGGCAATACAGATCGAGCACGCGCTCGTATTCGTCGTCGCTCTCCAGCCCCAGCCTGGTCTTTACCGATACCGGCAACGGCGACCGCTCGCACACATCACTCAAGAACACCTCGAGCTCGTCGAGATTGCGCAAGAAACCCGAACCCTTGCCCTTGGCGACAACCGTCCCCGAGGGGCAACCCAGGTTGAGATTGACCTCGCGGTAGCCCATGTCGGCGAGCACCTGTGCCGCCCATACAAACTCGTCCGCGTTCTTGGACATGAGCTGGGGCACCACGTTGAGTCCCTGGTTGTTGGCAGAATCGATCTCCTTAAACGCCTTGCCGCCAAAGCGGTTTCCCACCCGCGGCGGCGGCAAGAACGGCGTGTAATAGCAATCGAGCGCACCGAAGCACTCCGCATGCACGCGACGGAACACATGCCCGGTAATCCCCTCCATAGGGGCCAACGATAGAATCATCAACATCTACTCTCAGATCAATGCGGCAAAGGGACTGCCCCCTTGTCACATGCATTATGCCTTGTGCTTCAGGCGATTCACAAGATAGAGGTGACTACTGGACGATGACCATCCTCCAGCCGCACCCCATACAACAAAAGTGAATACTTTCCCGGGAAGTGAACAAGTGAAAAGTAATAGATCTCGATTTACATGCCGTTCAATGCGACAAAGGGACTGTCCCTTTGTCACATTATTCGGAGCGCAGGGCCTCTACGGGATCTTTTTTGGATGCACTGCGGGCCGGTAGCAAACCGGCGACGACCGTTAGCAGCACCGAAATCGCGATGAGCACCAGCGCATCCTGCACGGGCAGGCTCATCAGGTTGGGGACCTGTTTGGCCGCAAGCGCCCAAGCATTGACCGGGAAGCTCACGGCCACCACGACGACAACAGCAAAGACGCCGGCAATGAGGCCCTCGATAAAGGTCTCGGCGTTGAACACGTTTGCCACGTTACGCTTCGACGCGCCAATCGCACGCAGAATGCCAATCTCCTTTTTGCGCTCCAGCACGCTGATGTACGTGATGATGCCGATCATGATGGAGCTCACCACCAGGCTGATGCTTACGAATGCGATGAGCACCAAGCTGATGGTGTTCACGATGTCGGTCACCGAACCCATGATGATGCCCATGTAGTCGGTGTACGAAATTGCCCGATCATCGTGGCCAGCGGCTTTGACCTGCTTGTTGTACGCATCGATATGGTCGAGTACTCGCTCCTTGGCCTCAAAGTCACGCGGGAAAATCTTAACCGAGATGGGGTCGGCCTCATCCGCATAGCCCAACGTGGTCAGATTGTTGTCGTAGGTGAGCTTCGACGCCTTGGCATAGCTCATCATGAGCGAACTCAGGTCCTCGGCGTCCATGTTGAAATGGATGGCACGAGCAAAGGCGCTCGCATCCACACGCATAGCGCTCGCCAGGTTGGCAAAACTCGATGACATCTGCGTCGCCATCTGGCCCATGAGCCCTGCCGCGCCTGCCTTGAGCTGAGCTGACACCGTCGCCGCAATCTGGTCGCTGATCGACTTCATCATCTGATCCATAGCCTGTTGCAGATACGGAGCCAGCTGCTTTTGCACATAGTCGGTCATCGCCTGCTGCAGGCGCTCGGCCAGGGCATCGCCGCCGAGCGCTTTGAGCTGGGCCAGGATTTGCTGGGCTGCCGTATCACTCTCAAGATACGTCGAGAACGCGGCGGCAAGCTTTGACGCGTCCTTAAGATCATCGGGTGTCAGTGCCTTAAACTGATCAGACTGCAAAAAGCCCTCAAACAGCTGGTTGGCTAGTGTTCCCACCTGCTGCATTTGCTCGGGCGTGAGTTCCAGACCGTCAAAGATGCCCGAGAAATCTGGGGTTGGCGCTTTTGCCATGATGTCGCTGAAGTCGATGTCCTTGCCAACGTCCGAGAGGTCAATGTCCAACCCGGATAAGTCGATACCAGAAAGGTCCATACCGCCGGCCGCACCCGAGAGTGCAGACGCATCAAACGAGAACGCGCTCTTGAGCGCCGCCTCGTCCACGCTGAACATGCTGCTCAGATCCACGCCTTGTTTGGCCTCGCCTTGCAGTTCATCGAAAGACTTGCCCGTAAAGACATCCGTCTCGGGATGGGCAAGTTGCTCCTTCACAATCTGTGAATCGGCGGCGCGCTCCATAAGCTGGCAAGTCAGCGCATGCGTATAGGCAATGCCCGGGGTCAATGCGCTCGCGTTGGCCGTCTCGTTAGGTCGCACCACGCCCACAATGCGCACGTCAATACCGTCGGCAACCTTGGCCGTCATAAAGTCGGCATCGTCAGACATGTCAGTCCACATGCCAGTCTCTTCGTTTTTGCGATACGCATCGGCCGGCGACAGCACCTTAAACGTGGTAGACAGCGCATCGTCGTAGGTAAAGTCGGTGCCGGTCTCGGGCGTTTCGACCCCACCGTCAGCCGTCATAGCGCTGTTTACCAGATCGTTGAGCTCATCGATATCCAGCGCACCGATGCTATAGAGCGTATAGTCGCCCACCGTGCCGCGGCTCGAAAGCACCATCACGGCTTCGTTGGCAGACGTGGGCCAATGACCGGCGACGACATCGTACTGGCTGTCGAGCAGGCTCTGGTCGTCAATCATCTCGTTAAAGACCGAGGTTCCCATGGATTCCATGCTCACCGTTGCCGCCGAGCTCGCGCCTCCGCTCATGGCCTCGGTCATGGCATTGGGCACCAGCCGGACAGGCTTCTCATCGCCCTTGCCGGCACGATAGACAACCGGCGATACACCGTAGCCGTACTGAATGGCATTGACCTCTTTATCGATGCCGTCGCCACCGGCATCGAGCCATGACTTAAAGCTCGTCATGTCGTTGGACTTAACGCTCGCAAACATATCCTTTACGGCCGTGACCACGGGAATCTTATCGGTTCCCTTAGCCTTGCCGCCGGCACTGTCGTCGGACGAATCCACGTTTTCAGACGAGCCGTCATCCGCAGCCCCCTGCCCGCCCATCATGGACGACAGGTCGTAATCCTGCTTGGAAATGGTGAGCGGGTAACTCGAGAGCGTATCCTCCTCGACCTTTTTGATGTAATTGTTCACGCCATTGGATAGCGCCAGGATCGCTGCGATGCCGATAATGCCAATCGAGCCCGCAAAGGCAGTCATGGCCGTACGGCCCTTTTTGGTCATGAGGTTTCGGGCAGAAAGCCCTAGCGCCGTCACAAAGCTCATCGAGGTTTTGCGCGTAGGCTTAGCCTCGCGACGTGCGGCTTTGGCGACATCGAAAGGATCGGAATCGTCGGTGATCTTGCCGTCCGCCAGGTTAACGATGCGCGTGGCGTATTGGTACGCCAACTCGGGATTGTGCGTGACCATGATGACCAGACGGTCGCGGGCAACCTCTTTGAGCAGGTCCATGACCTGCACGGATGTGGTTGAGTCCAAAGCGCCGGTAGGCTCGTCGGCCAGCACAATCTCGGGATCGTTGATCAGGGCGCGGGCGATGGCCACACGTTGCATCTGCCCGCCCGAAAGCTGGCTCGGGCGCTTGTTAACGTGCTCGCCCAGGCCGACTTTCTCCAACGCCTCGCGCACACGCTGACGGCGCTCGGCGTGTCCCACGCCCGTGAGCGTAAGCGCCAGCTCCACGTTTTCCAAAATGGTCTGATGCGGAATGAGGTTATAGCTCTGGAACACAAAGCCGATGCGGTTGTTGCGATAGGCATCCCAATCGCGATCGTGAAAGTCCTTGGTCGAGATGTCATCGATCAGCAGGTCGCCCGAGTCAAAGTGGTCGAGTCCGCCGATAACGTTGAGCATCGTAGTTTTGCCCGAGCCCGAGGGACCCAGAATGGCCACGAACTCGTTATCGCGAAAAGCCAGGCTCACGTTATCGAGCGCCACCTGCGTAAACGACTGCGTGACGTACCTTTTGCAAATACCTTTGAGCTCCAGCATGGACGGCAACCTCTCCCGCGCGGGCACGTTCACCCGCTCTCCTCCGCCGTTCGTATTCGACGCGTTTGTCCTACTCTATCCCCATTTTTCACCGACACCAGTGAGGAATGTAGGGAACCGCATCAAAAAACGAACGGGACGACGCCTAAAAGAAGAGGTCCCGAGCGGGACCTCTATATGGTGGAGCTTATCTTGAAAGGCAGCAGACTACTCCGCACAGCGGTGCACGATCATCGCCATGCTTTACGCGTTTTTTACTGTTCACTATTCGCAATCGCCTGGTCGATAAGTTTGTTGAGTGCTGCACGCTGCTCGGCGGAGCTGATGGCTCCCACGATGGGCTCCCCTATGATGTTGCCATTCTGATCGATGACATACGTTGTCGGGAACGAGAACAAATTTGACGTGAACTTACCGGCCTCGCTATCCGACTTGAACCAGATGTTCTTATATGTCACGCCCTTCTTGCTCAGCACGTCCTTGGCATCTGCAATCTCGCCCTTGTTGCCATCGAGCGTAAAGGAATTGACACCCACGACCTGACCGCCCTTCTCGGCAAGCTCCTTATTCAGTTTCTCAAGATCGCCCAGCTCGCCCACGCACGGCTTGCAAGTGGTGAACCAGAAGTTCATGACGGTGACCTTGTTCTTAGCGAACAGCTCGTCGCTGCTCACGTCGTTTCCATCCAGATCCTTGCCCGTAAAGCTGGGGAACTTCGTCGCCTCGCTCGAAGCATTGGCACCAGCCGTCATGCCAGCGGTCGAAGCGTCGACGCTCTCGCCTGCGCTCGGCGTGCTTCCACAGCCGGGGAACTCCTTCTCCAAGCTCTCGAGCTTGTCCTCGATCTCCTTGATCTGCTGTGCACCGGCCTTGAGCGTCTTAAGCTCATCCGCCGTGAACTCATCCTTGGCGCCATCGATGGTCTTGAGCAGGAAATCGCCGTAATTGCTGCCGTCCTCAATCATTGCCGAGTCTTTATTTGCCGCATTGAATACCTTTTCCCACAGCGCGTTATCACTCGAAAAGATATCGTTCTCCTTCTGCATGAGTTTTGCATACAGCTCGGCGGCCTCATCGGCATTGGTCGGCTTCTGTGCAGTGAGTTCTGCGATCTTAGGATCGGAGCTCGCAGATTCGCTCGCATTGCCACTGGGCGCCGAACACGCCACAAGACACAAGGCCAATACTGGCACCATAAACAGGGCCGCAATCTTAGAAAGCTTCATAGTCATTCCTCCGTTTTGTCGAAGCTTGTTTACTTTTTATCGGCGGTCAAGGGGAGCTTTTCCGCCGACACATCCAGGCCATAGCGATAGCTGATGGCATCGACGGGACAGGCCCCGATGCACTTTCCGCACCGGATACATTCGGCATGATTGGGCGCGCGAACCACATCAACGTCCATCTGACAAACCCTTGAACACTTGCCGCACGAGACGCATTTGCACGCGTCAACCTGAATCCCCAACAAGGACACCCTATTCATGAGCGCATAGAATGCGCCGAGTGGACAAATCCATTTGCAGAAAGGGCGGTAGAACAAAACGCTCAGCACTACCACGGCAATGAGAACGACAAGTTTCCAAGTAAAGAGATGTCCCAACGCAGATCGAATGCCGGCATTGGCGATGGCCAGCGGAATGGCACCCTCGAGCACACCCTGTGGACAGATGTACTTGCAAAAGAACGGGTCGCCCATGCCCACGTCGTTAACCACCAAGACAGGCAGCAGCACCACGGCAAACAGCAGCACGACGTACTTGATGTACGTGAGCGGCTTGAGCTTTTTCGTGGAGAACTTTTTGCCGGGAATCTTGTGAAGCAGCTCCTGCAGCCAGCCAAACGGGCACAGAAAGCCGCATACAAAGCGCCCCAGCAGCACGCCGAGCAAAATGAGCGTACCGGTAACGTAGTAAGAAAAGTTGAACTTGGATGAACCCACCACCGACTGGAACGACCCGATGGGGCACGCACCCGATGCCGCGGGGCACGAATAGCAATTAAGTCCAGGTACGCAGACTGTTTTTCCCGCGCCCTGATAGATGCCGCCTTTGGCAAAGTTTGGCAGGTGAATGTTGGTGATGAGCGTCGCCGCCGCCTGGATGAATCCGCGAAATCGGGCCAAAACATGCGACGCAGTGTTTTCTCTTTTATCCAATTCCGATACACTCCAAGCACAGCCTAATCGCTTTGGCCAGCACGGCATCCGCCTCGCCACGCATAACGCCAAAGCACACCATGGCAATTCCGACGATCAACAAAGCGACCTGTACCACGGGTTTTACCGCTTTGAACAACCCGACCACTCCTTTCGTTACGCGACCATTGGACCATATCGACTATAAAATCCGTGTTAAGCGCGATTTGGAATGTACGAGGAGACTGTTATGCGAATTTTGATCGTCGAGGACGAGCGGGCGCTGTGCGATGCAATCGCGCGCAGTTTGCGAAACTTGGCGTACAGCGTCGACTGCTGTCACGACGGACAGGAGGCGCTCGACCTGCTGAACGTTGAGGCCTTCGACCTCGTGGTACTCGACCTCAACCTTCCCCGCATCGACGGCATGACCGTACTCAGGGAACTTAGGAAAACTGACTGCGAGACTAAGGTGCTGATTCTGTCCGCACGCGGCGAAGTATCCGATAAAGTCGCCGGACTCGATGCCGGCGCCAACGACTACCTCACCAAGCCGTTTCATCTTGACGAGCTGGCAGCACGCATCCGCAGCCTTACCCTCAGACGCTTTACACAAAGCGACATAGTTTTAGCCTGCGGAAAGCTCCGCTTTGACACCAAGGCGCGCATCGCTTCCGTGGACAGCGAGGCTTTATCTCTTACGCGCAAGGAAACGGGAATCTTGGAATACCTGATGCTTAATCAGGGGCGTCCGGTAAGCCAAGAGGAGCTTATCGAGCACGTTTGGGATAGCAGCGTGAACAGCTTTAGCAACGCAACCCGCGTTCATATCTCGTCGCTCCGAAAAAAGTTGCGCAGCGCTTTGGGATACGACCCGATTCGCAATCGGATTGGAGAGGGCTACGTTATGGAGGACAGCGAATGAAAAGGCTTTCGCTGCAATGGCGCATAACGATTATGACGGCACTGCTCACGTGTGCGGCATGCGTGCTGACGAACTGTCTGGTCGGCTATACGGGCATGCGCTACATGGATGCTATCGGCAGTGACATCTCGGCCTTTAACGCAACCGGCGAAGATTCGCCCCAGGCGTTCGACCCAACGAAAGCGACCCTCGATGACGAGGTCACGATCGTCGTAAACGACGCACAGGAGTCTTTTGGCACGACAGCCTGGCGCATCACGGCTGGAGTCACACTCCCTGGCGGCGTGCTGGCATACTTTGTGAGCGGCCGTGCACTCAAACCGCTACGGGCTTTTGCAGCCCAGGTTGAGCGTGTGCAGCCTGACAACCTAAACGAAATCAGACTCAGTGAAGATGTGCCCACCGAGCTACAACGATGCAGCGCCTCTTTCAACGACATGATCGCCCGTCTTGGCGAAGGATTCTCTGCACAGCGTCAATTTACCGGCAACGCCGCACACGAGCTGCGAACCCCGCTCGCCCTTATGCAGGCACAGATCGAACTGTTTGTCTCCGAGCGCTCCAACTTACAACCCGAAACAGCCGAGTTGCTCGGCCTGCTACAAGAACAAACCGAGCGCATGTCTCGAATGGCCAAGGTGTTGCTCGAGATGAGTGAGCTCCGCAGCGTTCCCTGCGAAGACGATGTGGAACTTGGTCCCTTGTCCGAAGAGGTCCTCACCGACCTTGCGCCACTTGCCGAAAATAAGGGCATGGCCCTCAATTGTGCTGGGAACGCTTTAGTAATCGGGAGCGACACGCTCCTCTATCGGCTGGTGTTTAACTTGGTCGAAAATGCCATCCGTTACAGCCGCCCCGGCTCGACTGTCAACGTCTCCATCAGCGACAGCGACAGCCATGTGCTCCTGCGAGTCAAAGATGAGGGCCCGGGAATACCCAAGCAGTACCGTGAGAGCATCTTCCAACCGTTCTTTCGCCTAGACAAATCCCGCAGCAGGGCATACGGCGGCGCAGGACTCGGACTAGCGCTCGTTTGGGAGATTGCAGCGCTTCACGGTGGCACGGTAGAGGTCGAAACAAGTTCCGAGAACGGGACTACCATGCTCGCGACCCTTCCAAAACGATCCGCAGCGTTAACCGAACAGTAAAACGAAAGGGGTCCCGAGCAACAGGAGTACAATTGCTGCATTGTTGCCACCTGATGGGAGATGGAAGATGGACTGCGATGGCTACCCATGCGTTCCCATGCCGTTGATGTGCACCGCCTTTGTGCCGGGGCAGATTGACACTGCGGTTGCAGGCATTTCCGACCCCGATTCGCACGCCATTGCCACGGCAGAAGCGCTGTACTTTCGCGGACAGGCCGCCCTCGCTGCCAAGACGGTGCGCCCCTATCTTGACGCCACCGATCCCGCACTGCGCTATTCCGCATGCTTTATCTGCGGATACGCCAGCCTGTCGCTCAACCGTATCCCCGACGCCCGCCGGTGCCTTGCTGGCATCCTCGATACGCCAACCGACGAGGAGTCGCCCGCCGTCCACGCCACGCATATCCTGTTCGCCTCGGCCGCGAGCGTCCTGCTGCACTTGCCTTCCCCGTATTCTGCCGAAGAGTTTTATCCACTTGCGGCGCATCTGCCCGAAGGCCTGCGCCTGTTCGCCAGCTACGTGATGGCGCACGCCTTGTATCTGCGCGGCGAATACGGCCGCAGCCTAGGCATGGCGGAAAATGCCCTGATCATGAAACAGGGAAGCTATCCGATCTCGGAACTGTTCCTGCACCTGGCAGCTTCCATGGCATGCATGAGCCTCAAGGACATCGACGCCGCAAAGGCACACTTCGGAACCGCTTGGAACATTGCGCGTCCCGACGGCCTTATCGAGCTCATTGGCGAGCACCACGGCCTTTTACAGGGGCTCATCGAGGCATGCCTAAAATCGCAATACCCTAACGATTTCGCACGCATCATCGAGATTACGTATCGATTCAGCTACGGCTGGCGGCGCATCCACAACCCCGATTCGGGCGAGGACGTGGCCGACGATTTAACGACCACGGAGTTCACCATGGCCATGCTCGCCTGCCGCGGATGGACCAACGCCGAAATCGCACGCCACATGGAAGTTTCGCCGGGCACCGTTAAAAACCGCCTGTCCGGCGTGTATGCAAAGCTCGGTATCGGAACTCGCGCCGAGTTGGTCGCGCATATGTTGCGCTAGCGACCGGACTGCCTAGTGCGGCGTGCGCGCTCCGGAGCCCCGGCGCTTCGCTCGCTCAAATTGGACATTTTGGTCCTCGAACGGCACTACCGTCGCAGGGTTACTTCTCGCAAAATTAGAGTATTTCCACCGATATTTGCGGGATGGGAGCCCAAGATGCTTGATCGCCGTTCGTTACTTGTTGCCGGAGCGTCCTCGCTGGCGAGCATTATGTTGCCGCGCGTGCCGGGCACCTCAAACGCCTTCATACTGCCGTTCGCGCCCACCGAAGCCTATGCCGACGAAAAAGACCCCTTCAGGGTGCTCGTTCTCTCGCGCACCATGTTTGGTGTGGTCGTGGTCGACGTCGCCAACAAGAATACGCCCATCACGGGTGCCCAGGTCACGCTCATATCGCGCTATGCCGCAGGCAAGCAGCTCACTGCCACTACCGATGACGAAGGCACGGCCATCTTTGAGGTCGCGCCGCTTTCAGAAGGCTACGTGGACGAGGCAACGCTTCTCGACGCGTACGACTTTAACGGCGGCATCTCCATTAGCATGGCGGGCTACCGCGATGTCGAGATTCCCCTTGCGCGTATCCAGGGCGGCACCGCCATAACCGCGCCCACGCGTCCGCTTTCCGACGGCGAGCCGTACTTCCGCCAACTCACATTCGACGAATGGGACATCCAGTACGCCGACGCCACGTTCATGGCAATGCCAGCGGACGAAGCAGCAAACGATCAGCCCGACACGCACGCTTTTACCGTGCAGGCCTATCTGCCGCAGGGCGGGCAGGCAACGTTGCATATCAATAAAGTGATGCCCGCTGCGGACAGTTCATCCGAAACCGTCACGCAGATTGGCCAAGTCAAGGCCAGCGCATCGGGCGCGGATAATCTGGCGACGTTCACGCTCGAAGACACGTTCCTCGATGCAGCGTCGAGCCTCCTGGAAGAAGGATGCAAGCTGCGCTTTGTCCTCGACTACCAGGGCAAAACCTACACGCTCTCCTCCCCCATGGCCGTTGCCACCGCGCCGGCGGCAAAGGCGGAATCCGGATCGACCACTATCGTCCCCACCACCATGGACCAAGAGATCACTCCGTTTGATTTCCCCGCGGCGTTTCCCGGCATCGGCGGCAATAAGTTCACGTGCTGGATGCCCACATTTCCGATCCTCTTCGATTTCTCGTTTGCTGGATACGTGCTGTTTGGTGGAGGATACAAACCAGCCAGCTATATGAACGATTCGGGCAACCCTGATCCGGAATACTGGAAGAAATCGCCGCGCGAGTCGGGCGCCAAGCAGGCAAACCGCTACCTCGACGAGATGGAGGGGAAGTGGAATCAGTACAAAAGTATGAGTGCCGGTTCGGGCACCGATCCAAGAAACACCAAGCTCCTTCGCCACCATTGCACGCCGCTGTTCACGATGGATATCGCCACACAGCTGTACGGCTCGCTCGCCTACGATTGGGTGGGCAAAACCTGGGGCAACAACAACGACCCCGCATACGGCAATATTAAGGCCCTCTTCCAGGTAAGAACCGACCTCAATTGGACCGAGCAGTTTACCCTAGGACCGGTGCCGTTTTTCCTAAACGTCAACCCCTGGGTGTTGGCGAAGCTGGCGCTCGCCGTGGGTGCCCACACGCACGGCAGCGGCGCGGCGTTTTTTAAAAACATTTCGCTCGACTATTCAAACACGTCGGGCTCGTTCACCATCCAAATCGGGCTTGCCGTCACCTTTGGCGCCGGTGTTGCAGGCGTCGCTTCGTCCGCCGTGCGCGGCGCCGCATCCCTCACGCTGTTCATTGGGTACGAGAAGGCTGATGGACACCAGCTTCCGCGACTGCGCGTAGGTGCAGACGTCGATGTCGATGTGATACTCCAGTTCGTGATGTTCAAGTGGACCACCAAGGCTTGGTCGGGGTCGTGGCCCACACTCCTCGATTCGTGGAATATGTCGGTGAACAACGGCGACCAGTATGTACTCCAGCGCTCTGAGCTCGCATTGGGTGGAGATACGCCCTATACACTAGATGCCTGCTTCGGCTCAGCCGGCAACGCCGAGGCGGGCGGCGTTCCGCAATTTATCGCATCGGCCACCATTGTCACCAACGCCGAGCTGCTCGCGCGCGCCGAGGTTAAAGCCACTGCAAGGAATGTCGCGCCTACCGTACGCGATTGGGACCGGTCGGTCACGCGCATTGAGCTCGAGGCGGATGCAGAAAGCGACGACACGGGACAGATCGAGCATTTCGTCCACGCACTGATAGAGAACGACGAAAACGCCGCGCCGATGTATGAGTACACCTACATCGGTCAGGCAACGAACGCCGTTGCGGACCCCAACGCCAATTCTACCGGCGTGTCGGAGGACGAGCGTGGCGGCATCAAACCCTCGAGCGACAACGTGCTGTTTGCTGGCGTGCTCAGCGAAGCTCACATGAAGCTGGCAATGATTGCCGGCGTAGAATGCCTGTTCCGTATCGCCTCGGTGCGCTACGGCGACAATGGTCGCTCGCGCCTGGTGGTGCACACAAAGGCAAACGGCACGTGGTCCGCTCCCACGCCCGTGGACTTTCCCCTTGGGTTTGGCGAGAACGACGTGGAGCGCGACAGCGTATACGATTACGACTTCGACGTGGTGGAATATACGGACGGAAGAGGAAACCAGGACGCCTACGTGCTGCTGGTCTCGGGCGAGCGCCCCGGCGGCGACAACACCCATTTCGATACGGCGAGCACATCCGGCATACTGTCCGTTGTGCGCCTGCGCATAAGCAACGACGGAGCCCGCGTGATATCGCACACGTCGTGGCGCAGCATCTCGCGCGGCCGCCTTCAGGAGGATGGCTACCATTGCCTGCAGTGCCCACGCATCACGGTGGGCAAGACACTTGTCGACGGACGTCTGTCGGGCGCCTACCTCCACCGCCGCGGAACCACCGCAGAAAAGGCGCTCAGCAGCGAGGCTGAGGTTGCGCTGGAGTGCTTTACCCTATGGTCGGATGATTTGGGCGACAGTCTCACGTTCCGTCAGGTCCTCCGCTTTCCGCAGGCACCGTCGAGCATCGAGCTCGGCACGCCCGAGAATATCAACGGCAAAATGGTGGTGCCCGTTGCATACGAGACTGCAGGCGGTTGTGGCTGTGCATCGTACGCCGTGATCGGCCAGTCCATCGCGGGTTGGGGCGTTATGTCGCCAGATGCCACAGTACCCCACGCGGTGCCGTGGCCGCAGCACACGGGCTTTTTGGCAACCGTCAACGAGCAACTGCAGCATATTACTTGGACGCGAGACGCATCGGCATTTGCAACGCAGCCCGTGGGCGCCGCAGACTGTGGCCCGGCATCGTTTAGCGTAAGCAACAACGGCAGGTGCGTGCTCTATGTAGAGAACACCGATGGCAAGGTGGGACAAACCTACGACGAAGAAGGCAACCCGGCAGCAGTGATGGGCAAGCACTTCCGCATCTTCGCCAGCACCTTGGCAGGCGATCTGTTCACGGAGCCGTTCGTGATGTGCGAGCTGGACCATCCCGTCGATCAGATAACGACATTTTTGACGTCGGGAGGCATGCTCTCCGCGCTCGCCACGCACATTGTGAGCGCAGAGAAGAGCGAGGCAGAGCTGCACGGCATCGAAGTGCCCTTGGTGGCGTGTGCCACTCCGACGGGCGCGGTCGCTACCTCGGGCGCGGTGGTGCCCGGAGCAGCAGGTGAATCCTTTATGGTCACGGTGCGAAACGACGGCAACACCTTGCTGACCGCCGGCACGATCGATCTGTACCGAGAGGGCTCCAGCCAGCCGTTCTCCAGCGCATCCATCGGGTTCGGAGTGAACGCACGCATGGCATCGATCTACGATCCGGAGCTCGCCGAGGATGCTTCGGCCAACGACATGGCACACGTGAAGTACGCGCTCGAGACGCTGGGCGCACGTTTTGCGACGCACCCGCTGGTTGCTGACAATGGCAACGCCGTGCTGGCACCAGGCTGCACGGCACAGTTCCGCATGAGCTTCGCCATTCCCGAGAGTTGGAGCGACGAAGTGGGCAAACGCGTAACGCTGTATGCGAAGGCACGTAATCTGGTGGCGCTCGATCCCGTAACGCTCGAGGAAATTCGACCGGGCGCAAACTCGGCGCTGGATGCCGTACTGCACGAGCTTCATGTGCCCGACGCGGCATGCGAACGCTCAGAAGTTCAGGTCGGCGTATGCGACAGCGCGGATACGACGGGACTTCACGACGCCCCGATGACGGTCGACGGCGATGGCGGCGCGAGCGGAGGTGGCTCCGGCGGAAGCAGCTCCGGTGGCGGCAGTGGCTCTGGCAGCGGCAAGGATCACGGCAATAGCAAGCGCCCCGGAAAAGCGGGCGCGCTTGCGGGCACGGGCGATGTCAACGCTCCCCTTACGGCAGCCGCTGCAGCACTCGCCGCAGCAGGCGCCGGCCTTATCGTCTACAGCACCCGCCGAACCGCCCTCGGACGCGGTGCCAGCGACGAAGCCGATGCGGATAGGTCCCACTAGCTCTCAGCCGCTTTTGTGGGGGCGCTGACCCTGCTCATCGAACATCAAATGGGCTGGTTCTGGATACCCAGAGCCAGCCCATTACGCATTAGATGTCGTCAGAGGAGTTGAGTTCTGCCTCGAGCTTGGCACGGCGTCTTTTCGCCGTGAAAAACGTTGCGCACAGGACAGCAAACGTGGCCGCGAAAATCGTCGCACCGCAGAACACGCCTGTGGCCAGGTTCGCCAACCAAAAGACGCTTTCGAGCGGTACGATCTGCGCCTCAGCGATACAGCGCATTGCGGCAATAACAAGCGCGAACGCGGCGCCGCTAAGACCGCTGACAAGCAGGAAATATCCAACAGGAAGATGCTCGGTTTGCCCAAAACGATTGGTATCGACATAGCCCTTCCGCGTTTGCAGTCCTGCGCAAATCAACATCACGAGAACGAGCCACAAATACATGGCTGCCTCGAACGGCGTTGCAAAGCCATGCGGCATTTCACTGGCGTCGCTGTGAACCCACGCAACCTGTCGAGCTATAAACTGGTAGAAAAAGATCATCAACATGCCAAACGAAAGCAGCACGAAACCAATCTTGTAGATCTTCGCGCTCTCAGCCTCCAGGCGCTCATCCTTTGGGCCGGCATATTCACGCCACTTTTGCACGAGTTTTAAATCTTCAAATTTCATAGCGAACTCCTAAAGAGCATCAGGGTCGACGTCGCTCTCGTCTTCCCAAAACAAGTCGTTCAACGTAACGCGTAGCGCTTTACAAATTGCCACGCACAAATTGAGCGTGGGGTTGTAGCCGCCCGCCTCGATCAGGCCGATGGTCTGACGCGTAACGCCCACGGCCTCGGCCAAGTCGGCTTGCGAAAGGCCAACCGCCGCGCGCGCCGCCTTCATGTGTAGGTTCTTTTTGCCCGGCATGAAGTTCCTTTCGTAGTAATGGACAGATATCCGTTGCAACAAGACAGAAATATATTGCATCCATCAAAGGATGTCAACTATATCTGTCATTATGAAAACCATGTTCGTCATCGCCGTGCGGACATAACAATTTCGATTCGCTGTTCAACCTTACTCGGGCAGAACCGAGTCGGAAGGAACCGAGTAAGTGGGACTTACCAGCATGGCCAACGCGCACGCCAATAACCGGATTTGCCGGAACCATGCGTGCCCCATCGTTTAATAGCTCCGTTATTGTTCGATGATCTTCTTGACGACCGCGGGAACGCCTGCCGCCATCACGTTGTCCGGAAGGTCTTCCGTCACAACACTTCCCGCAGCGATAACGCAGCCGCTGCCGATGGTAACCCCCTGGAGTACGGACACGTTCGCGCCAAACCAGCAGTTATCGCCAACAACAATGGGCAGAGCCCTCTCGAGACCCAAGTTGCGCTCTTTTGCTCCAAGGGGATGCGAAGCGGTGTAGAAGCCGCAAAACGGCCCAATAAACACGTTGTCACCAAAGGTAATAGAACCACCGTCCATAAAGTAGCAGCCATGGTTCACAAAGCAGCCGTCGCCAAAGGTTGTCTTGTCCCCTTAGTCAAAGTAGGCAGGCGAAAGGACCGTCAGCCCTGCCGGAAGATCGGTATCGAGCAAGGATTTTAGGGCGTCAAGCTGCGCGTCGCTTCCGGGTTTTCCCATATTGAAGTCATAGCAGAGCGCCTCTGCCCTCGCCCGTTTTGCCAGGAGTTCCTCGTCAAAGTTGGCATCATGCCACTCCCCGCGCTCCATCTTCTCTTTCTCGGTCACTGTGAGCCCCTTAATAAAAACATTTGTGGCGGCAATTCTATCATTTGATAAGCCGTCAGTTTCCATACCGATAACGAACGCGCGTTCGATGGATTTCGTGTTAGTTGGAATCGCGCGGGGGCTGGGCTATGCTACCTTGACTATCTATATGACTTAAACGCAGCAAGGGAGCACCGAGAGAGCGAGTATGGCAAAAAACACCGCAAACTATGGTAACGACAGTATCCGCCAGCTCAAGGACGAGGAGCGCGTACGCCTGCGCCCCGCCGTCATCTTTGGCTCGGACGGACTCGACGGTTGCGCGCACGCCGCCTTCGAGATCCTGTCCAACGCCGTTGACGAGGCGCGCCAGGGCTACGGCAAGCTCATCACCCTTACCGCCTTTCGCGATGGCTCTATTCAGGTAGAGGACAACGGCCGCGGCTGCCCGCTCGACTGGAACCCCTCCGAAAAGCGCTTTAACTGGGAGCTCGTCTTTTGCGAGCTCTACGCCGGCGGCAAGTACAACAACAACCAGGGCGGCGACTACGACTTCTCGCTCGGCACCAACGGCCTGGGTTCGTGCGCGACCCAGTATGCCTCCGAGTACATGGACGTCACGGTCTGGCGCGACGGCAACAAGTATTCCCTGCACTTTAAGAAGGGCAAGGTCGTCGGCGCCAAAAAGAAGGCGCTCGAGATTGAGCCCACAGACGAGAACCGTACCGGCACCACCATCAAGTGGCGCCCCGATCTTGAGGTCTTTACCTCCATCAGCATTCCCCATGACTGGTATCGCGAGACCATGCGCCGCCAGGCCGTGGTCAACGCCAGTGTGACCTTCCGCCTGCGCATCGAGGGCGACGACGGTGAGTTCTCCGAAGAGGACTTTTGCTATCCCAAGGGCATTGAGGACTACGTGCTCGAGAAGGTCGGCGCCGACTACCTCACCGAGCCCTTCTTTATCGAGGCCGACCGCCGCGGTCGCGATCGCGAGGACCTGCCCGACTACAACGTAAAGATCACCGCGTGCATGTGCTTCTCGCGCACCTTCACGATGCAGGAGTACTACCACAACTCCTCTTGGCTCGAGAACGGCGGTTCGCCCGAAAAGGCCGCCCGCAGCGCTCTGACCAGCGCCATCGATGCCTACATTAAGAGCCAGGGCAAGTACAACAAAAACGAGAGCGGCATTAAGTGGCAAGACGTCCAGGATTGCCTGGTGCTGGTGACCAACTGCTTCTCCACCCAGACGTCCTACGAGAACCAGACCAAGAAGGCCATCAACAACCGCTTTATCCAGCAGGCCATGACCGCCTTCTTTAAGGAGCGCCTCTCGACCTACTTGATCGAGAACAAAGACGCCGCCAACAAGATTATGGAGCAGGTGCTCATCAACAAGCGCTCGCGCGAGAACGCCGAGAAGACCCGTCAGAGCATCAAGACCAACCTGCAGCAGAAGACCGACATGGCCAACCGCGTGCAGAAGTTCATCGATTGCCGCTCCAAAGACAAGAACCGTCGCGAGATCTACATCGTAGAGGGCGACTCGGCAGCAGGCGCCATTCGCACCTCGCGCGATGCCGAGTTCCAGGGCGTCATGCCCGTCCGCGGTAAGATCCTCAACTGCCTTAAGGAGGACTACCCGCGCATTTTTAAGTCCGACATCATCATGGACCTCATGCGCGTGCTGGGCTGCGGCGTGGAGATCAAGGACAAGCGCATCAAGAACCTTGGTGCCTTTGACCTGGACAACCTTAACTGGAACAAGGTCATCATCTGTACGGACGCCGACGTCGACGGTTATCACATCCGCACGCTCGTGCTCACCATGCTCTACCGCCTGGTGCCCACGCTTATCGACGAGGGCTACGTATATATCGCCGAGTCGCCGCTCTACGAGATCAACTGCAAAGAGAAGACCTACTTTGCCTACACCGAGCTCGAGAAGAACGGCATCCTCAAAGAGATTGGCGACCAGAAGTGCTCCATCAACCGCTCCAAGGGTCTTGGTGAGAACGATCCGGACATGATGTGGCTCACCACCATGAACCCCGAGACGCGCCGCCTGATCAAGGTAGAGCCCGAGGACGTCACCAAGATGGAAACCATGTTCAATCTGTTGCTGGGCAACGACGAGGCGGGCCGCAAGCGCCATATCTCGGAGCACGGCAAGGAATACCTGGACCAGTTGGACCTGCAGTAGCAGCAAATCGATAACGACGGCCCATAAGAAGTTCAAGAGGAAATCGTGGCAAAGAAGAAGACGAAGAACCAGCCGAAGAAAAAGCAGGTCAACGCCGAGAACGTCATCGGCCTGCACTCCGAGGTCACCGACCAGCCGATCACGCAGACGCTCGAGGTCAACTACATGCCCTACGCCATGAGCGTCAACGTCTCGCGTGCGTTCCCCGAGATCGACGGCTTTAAGCCCTCGCACCGCAAGCTGCTTTACACCATGTACAAAATGGGTCTGCTCAAGGGCGAGCGCCAGAAGAGCGCCAACATCGTGGGCCAGACCATGAAGCTCAACCCGCACGGCGATGCCGCGATCTACGAGACGATGGTGCGCCTGGCCACCGGCAACGAGGCACTGCTCGCCCCCTTCGTGGAGTCGAAGGGCAACTTTGGCAAGTACTATTCGGGCGACCTGAGCTACGCCGCCTCGCGTTACACCGAGGCCAAGCTCTCCCCCATCAGCGCCGAGATCTTCAAGGACATCGATAAGGACCCGGTCGACTTCGTCGACAGCTACGACGGCGCCATGAAGGAGCCACGTCTGCTGCCCACCACGTTCCCCAACATCCTTGTCTCGGCCAACAAGGGCATCGGCGTCGCCATGGCGTCCGACATCTGCGGCTTTAACCTTAACGAGGTTTGCACCGCCACGATGCACTACCTGCAAGATCCCGACTGCGACCTGCTCGAGTACATGCCCATGCCCGATTTCTCGACCGGTGGTGAGATTATCTACCGCCGCGAGGAGATGGAAAAGATCGTCGAGACCGGCCTGGGCAGCTTCCAGATTCGCTCCCGCTGGCGCTGGATTCCCGAAGAGCGCATCATCGAGGTCTACGAGATCCCCTACACCACCAAGACCGATGTCATCATCGAGCGCATCGTCAAGCTCTCCAAGGAGGGCAAGGTCAAGGAGATCGCCGACATCCGCGACGAGACCGACCTTTCGGGTCTGCGTATCGCCATCGACCTTAAGCGCGGCGTCGACCCCGACAAACTCATGGCCAAGCTCTACCGCTCGACCACGCTGCAGGACTCGTTCTCATGCAACTTCAACGTGCTGGTCAACGGCTACCCCCGCGTTATGGGCGTGCGCCAGATCCTGCATGAGTGGGTCGCGTGGCGCATTCAGTCCACGCGCCGCCGCATTAACTTTGACCTGGGCAAAAAGTCCGAGCGCCTGCACCTGCTGCACGGTCTTGAGGCGATCTTGCTCGACATCGACAAGGCCATCGCCATCATCCGCGGCACTAAGCTCGAGGCTGAGGTCGTGCCCAACCTCATGAAGGGTTTCGATATCGACGAGACCCAGGCCGAGTTTGTTGCCGAGCTTAAGCTCCGCAACATCAACGAGGAGTACATCCTCAACCGCACCAAGGACATTGCCAAGCTTGAGGGCGAGATTGCCGAGCTTGAGGAGATTCTCTCCAGCGAGGAGAACATCAAGAAGGTCATCAGCGACGAGCTGGCCGCGGTCAACAAGAAATATGCGATGCCGCGCCGCACGGGCAGGATCGAGCCCCACGAGGTCATCGAGGTGAGCCTGGAGCCCGAGGTCGAGGAGTATCCGGTTACCATCATGCTCTCGCGCGATGGCTACCTTAAGAAGATGACGGACCGCGTGCTCAAGAAGGCGACCACGCTCAAGTACAAGGACGGCGACAAGCCCTTTATCGAGTTCCCGTCCTCCAACACGCACGAGCTGCTGGTCTTTACCAACAAGAGCCAGGTGTACAAGTGCAAGGTTGCGCAGTTTGAGGACACCAAGTCGGCCCAGCTGGGCTCGTACCTGCCGACCCATCTTGAGATGGAACCCGACGAGAGCGTCATCTGGGTCATCGACCCCGAGGACTACAAGGCCGACGTGCTGTTCGTCTTTGAGAACGGCCGCGTAGTGCGCGTCGCACTTTCCGGATACGTCACCAAGACCAACCGCAAGCGCCTCAAGAACGCCATCTACGGTGGCAGCAAGCTGCTGTATGCCCAGGTGCTCAAGGAAGATCGCGACATCGCGCTGGTCTCGAGCGACTATCGCCTGATGAACTTCAACACGTCGCTGCTGAAGACCAAGACGACCACCAACACGCAGGGCGTCCAGGCCTTTACGGCCAAGAAGGGCCGCTCGGTCACCACCGTCGGCACAACCGAAGAGATTCTTGGCGCCGGCGTCTCGGCCGAGAAGTTCACCGCGCAGAGCCTCCCCTCCGCCGGTGCCCTTATGAAAGAAAACGACATGCCGAGCTTGTTTGACTAGGACGACGGCAATCGAGCTGGTCCAAGCCACAAACCTACGAGGCCCGGAGCGCAGTAAATACTGAGCTCCGGGCCCCGCCATTAGACATGCAAGGCAAAGACGACAATGTCAGCAACTACGCATGGCGATCAGCGATCCTTTGGTAACCATCAATCAAGACCGCGCCATTGCTACATAAATCATATGCACCACACGGGAACCGCCTGGACATCCTTGGTAATGAGATATGGTTCCGGAGCTTGGCAGACAACGTGTCCAAACCCAATCTCATAGCCAGATAGGCCGTCAAGACAGGTAAAGTTCTTCACCGCGTCTCTTCCCACCGTGGCAGACATCTTCACCTCGACGGGATGTAATATATGGCCCTCTTGGATGAGCAAATCAATTTCGCGCTTCTTTTGATCCCGGTAGAACCATATGTCACGAAGGCTCTTCCCCGCGTTCATAAAGCTCTTCAAAATTTCCGAAACTACGAACGTCTCAAATATATGCCCCGCTGCGGCCCCGTTGCGCAATTGCTCCGGCGTTATCCATCTCGTTAGATGACAAACAAGACCTGTATCCATAAAAAATATCTTAGGGGTCTTGGTCAGACGCTTATCGACATTAGGCCAAAAGGGCTCGACAATCCGAACGATGTTCGACGCCTGTAAAACCGAGAGCCAAGCCTTCACCGTCTTACGGTCGACGTCAACGGTGTTTCCAATATCGGTGGCATTTAACAGTTGCCCCGTTCTCGCTGCGCACGCGACCATAAAACTGTAGAACTTCGCCTCATCCTTCACGTTTACAAGATCGCGAACATCGCGTTCGAGATATGCGGCAACGTAGTCGGAATAATAGGAGTCCCAATCGATATTCAATTCTTGCAGTTCGGGCATCGAACCCCTATGGATAATGTTCCAAATATTACCGGAAGACATCTTAGGGGCTAAGGAAATCTTATTGGGGATATACGGACGAGGACTCTGGAAACCACCAACGAGCTCTCGCAAGCTTAGGGAGGGCATCTCCAAAATTCTAATCCTCCCCGCCAAAGATTCGCTCACCCCTTTCATGAGGTGATATGTCTGGGATCCCGTGAGGACGATTCGGCCCTTCTCCTCTGATTGATCGACAACCCACTTCACCGGAGAAAAAAGCTCAGGCACGCGCTGAATCTCATCGATAATGATTGGCAGATCATGAGACTCGAAAAACAGGGCGGCATCCTCTTTTGCAAGAAGATAATCCCGCGGGTTCTCCATCGAAACATAGTCGAATCGGTCGCCCAGATGTTGCTTGAGAACCGTCGTCTTCCCAACTTGGCGCGCTCCGGTCACCAAGACAACTTTTCCCTGTCCCAGCATCAAATCTATCGTCTGTTCAATTTCGCGCTCAATGTACATAGAATCGCCTCCCATATGGAACCCATTATCTCGCACAAACCCAAACCGGTCAAAATCGGGAATAGAACTCCCGATTTTCACTCCTAGTCTTCTGCTCGATTCTGGTCCCAGCAGGGTTTCGGAGATAGCCATGCGCATGGGCGTCGCCAGCAACTACGCAAGCCAGTACAAACGCCGCCTCCTCGAGGGCGGCGTTATCGGGGAGCGCAGACGCGGCCTCGTCGGCTTCGACATCCCCGCTTTCAGGGAGTTCTTGAGCCAGGAAGCGTTTTAGCGCGCCGGAATTGTCCGCTGGAGCATCGTTGCATGGCAATCAGCAATCCTCTTGGTAAGGGCAGCAAGCATTTCCGCTCGTGCCGATTGCCATGCGCTCATCTTGTCCTTAGGCGAGCTTGCGAGCGAGCTCTCGCACCTCTTCCAACTTGGGCGAGGAGGCCATGCTGTCGCGCTCGCTCATACCGCTGATGGTGACAATGCCTTGGTCCTCCCACTTGCAGTATGCGCATGTGGACTTGTACATGGCGATCGCAGCATCATAGACGCCCTCGCTGTGGCTATCGAGCAAAAGGGCCGTCTTGGTGAACGGGAATCCCGTAGCACCGAAGGCGTACAGGCGGTCGATGGCGGCTTTCTCCTGCGCGGTAATATCGAACCAGTAGATAGGCGAAGCGAAAACGACCATGTCGGCGTCTTTCAGCGACTCGATCACGCCGGCCATGTCGTCCTTCTGCACACAGGCGCCCTCGTGAGCAAAGCAGTACTGGCATCCCAGGCAACCAGCGATCTTCTTGCTGGCAACGCGGACGACCTCGACCGTATGGCCGGCCTCACGCGCGGTCTCGGCAAACGCCTCGACCATGGTGTCGGTATTGGCGCCCTTACGTGGACTGCCGCTCAACACAACGATATTCATAGAAATCTCCCTCCTTCATGCCGCAGGCGCGCGGCACGTTTTTTGTTGTAACCAAAACGGATGGAGTTATTCAATCGCCTGCAGATCACGTCTTTCGTTCGTGTTCCCCTTCCCGGTTTCGAAACTCGAATTTAATTAAAGATTCGAAACCGGGAAGGCAATATGAAAAAGTATGCGTCGAGGAGTGAACCCCCGATCGCACCATGCCAGCAGCGAGGTCGACGTGCATTCGCTCATGCAACAATCCAACCATCAGAGATATAAACACAGTCCCCGTCGGGTAGTCGTGGGCGTGCGGATGTCCGCATCAGTAACCTGCCTCCTTGGTTGTCCCTTCTCTGCATGGTCATCTACATAAAGGAGGAACCAGCCATGCAGATCAGCGCGTCGTCCACCCTGACCGTATATCACGACGGCCAATTCTGGGTCGGGCTGGCGGAGCATGTCGAGGACGGAGGGTACGGCGTCGCCCGCATCGTCTTCGGCGCGGAGCCGTCCGACGAGGAAATCCTGCAGTTCGCCGTCGGCAAATGGGAGAAGCTCTCGTTCTTCGGTGACAACCCGGGCGAGACGAGCAAACCCGCGAAGAACCCCAAGCGACGCGCCCGAGAGGCGGCGAAAGCCCTCAAGCAGCCGGCGATGAGCACCAAGGCGCAGCAGGCACTCGTGGCACAGAGAGAAGCGATGAAGCAGGAGTCAGCTCATGCAAGAAGCCGACGCCGCGCGGACGAGGCGGAGGCGCGCTTCGAGCAGCGAAAACTGAAGCGCAAATAGAAGCATCGCGGTCATTGATACCGCCATCGACCCATATATAGCAGCAGGCGCAGCTTCGATTGAAACTACGCCTGCCACCTTCCCACGCCAAAGGTATGCAGACATCTTCGATATTCTCGCTCGTTATGGCGAAAATCACGTCTCCAGGGTTTGCCTTTTTCGATTTAGCGTATTGCTCTTCAGATCATCGTGGTGTGCTCGTAGCCGCGCTCCACGAGGAGACGCTCGGCAACGTCGAGAATCTTCTCGGCCGTCTCCTCCGGGTACTTATTGCGTGCCACGGGCGCCTCCGTCCTTATTATCACGATAAACATACTATGAGTGGCGTACGGGTCGAGAAGGGCTGGCGCCAAAAGAGTCCAACGGCCGTTACGGCTTCGTTAGAAACGCGCCCCACCATGGATGGTGAACCCGAAAGGTAAGGCGCACGGGCACGGCGACTCGGCCCGCGCGCCCGGAAGAGAAAGGACGAACCCATGGGTTACATGCTCGAGACGCGCGGGCTCACCAAGCGCTTCGGCCGCGGCGACCAGGCGCAGGACGCCGTGGCCGACGTGAGCCTTCATGTCCGCGAGGGCGAGGTGTACGGGCTGCTCGGCCCCAACGGCGCCGGCAAGTCGACAACGCTCAAGATGATCTGCGGGATGCTGCGGCCGACGGCCGGGGAGATCCTCTTTGCCGGGCACGCCTGGCGCCGCGAGGACCTCTACGCAATCGGCAGCCTCATCGAGGAGGCGCCGCTCTACCCCAACCTCACCGCGCGCGAGAACCTGCGCGTGCGTACCACGCTGCTGGGCCTTCCCGAGAGCCGCGTAGATGAGGTGCTCGCCGCCGTGGACCTTACGGACACCGGGAAGAAGCGCGCCGGGCGCTTCTCGATGGGCATGCGGCAGCGCCTGGGGCTCGCGCTGGCGCTGATCGCCCGGCCACGCCTGCTCGTGCTCGACGAGCCCACCAACGGCCTCGACCCCATCGGCATCGAGGAGCTGCGCGACCAGATCCGCGGCTTCGCGGCGGCGGGCACGACGGTGATCGTCTCGAGCCACATCCTCTCCGAGGTGCAGCAGATGGCGGACACCATCGGCATCATCTGCGGGGGGCGCCTCGCCTACGAGGATGCGCTTCGGCCCGGGCAGGACCTCGAAGAACTCTTCATGAGCTTCTGCCGGGAGGGGCGACGAGCACGCGGGGAGGTGGCGGCATGACGGGCGAGAAAGGCGGCCTGCTCGCGGGCCTGCGCGCCGAGGCCCTGAAGTCGCGCCACGCGGCACCGGTTCGCCTGGCCGTGCTCATGGCGCTGCCGATGCCGCTGCTCGGCGCGATGCCCTACCGGGGCGTGCAGATCTTCAGCGCGTGGAACTACTGGTACGCGCTCTTCCTGCCCGTGTCTCTCTCGCTCGTGGTGGCGTGCGTCGCGCGGGCGGACGCTCGCACGCGGATGCGGGGGCTTCTGGGCCTGGGCTTCCCGCTCGGGCGCGCCTGGTGGGCCAAGGCGCTCTGGTGCCTCGCGCTCTGCGCGCTCTCGAACCTCGTGGTCTTCGGCATCTACCTCGCGGGATCGGCGTTCTCCTCGCAGGGCCTCACGGCCGCGGGCACGCTCACGATGCTCCTCTGCGCGCTCGCCAACACGGTGACCGCGGCGTGGATGATCCCCGCAGGGCTCTTTCTCACGGCGCGGCTCGGATTGCTCGCGGGCATCTTCTGCCCACTCGCCGCGCAGCTCGTGGGTGGGTTCGCCTGGTCGTTGGTGCCGCTGCCGCAGCTCTTTCCGCCGTCGGCGAGCATGGTCATCCCCACGAGCTTCATCCCCGTGCTGCCGAGCGGCGAGCCGCTCGCGGCGGACATGGCGCTCGGCGGGGCGCTCGCGGCGAACGGCATGCTCACGCTGGTGGGTCTCGTGGTCTGCGCGCTCGCGTTCGCCGCGCTCACGGCGGCGGGCGCGGCATGGTTCGCGCGCTCCGAGGAGAGGTGATGGCCGTGACGCGACTCTCCGACGCGATGCCGCGCATGACTCTCTCGCGGGCCCTGCTCTCCGAGGCCCTGCGCCTGACGCGCTCCCCGCTCACGGCGGTGCACCTCGTCTGCGGCCTGGCAGCCGGTCTTGCCTGCGGCGAGTACTTCTCCGTAGCCCGATGGGACCCGGCGCTGGGCGCGGACGCCTACGCCCAGTTCCTCGGCGCCCTCATGCCGCTCATGTCCGCCATCGTCTGCGGGCTCGCCGTGGACGAGGAGCGCTCCGCCGGCCGCCTCGCCAACCTCACGGCGGTCCCCTCGCGCGGGCGCGCCGTCGCGGCGAAGCTGCTCGCCCTTGCGGCGCTCGGCGCGGGCGCGCTGGCCGTGGCGCTCGGCGTGTTCGGGGCCGTGCTCGCCGTCGCCGGGCGCCTGCCGCTCGGACCCGCACCGCTTGCGGCCGCCTGGGCGGGCATCGTGCTGGGCAGCCTGCCCCTCTACGCGCTGGGGCTCGGCGTGGCCCTTCGCCTCGGCCGCAACGTCGCCATCGGCGCCGGCGCGGCGGGGATGCTCCTCGCGTTCTTCTCAGTGGGCGGACTTGCGCACGGCCTCATGACCGGCGAGCTCACCGGTGCCCTGGCGACGCCCCTGAGCTGGGTGCCGCTCGCCTGGCCCGCGCGCCTGGGGTCGCTCGGGGTGGAGGCCTTCATCGACGCCGCACGCGCGGCGGCCCCTCTCCTCACGACTGCGCTCGCCAGCCTCGTGCTCACCCTGGCAGCCGACGCCGTCCTTCTCGCCTGGTTCTGCCGCTTCGAGGACGGGAGGGCAGATGCGTAGGAAGCCGCTCGCCGCCGTGCTCGTCCTCCTCTCCGCAGCGCTCGTCCTGGGCGGGAATGCCCTGCTCGACGCCGGCTGGGGGTCGGCGCTGCGCGCGGGGCTCTGGACCGCTGAGCGCGGCGCAAGTACAATGCCGACAGGAGTTTCAGGAGGTCGAACATGGCGAGGATACTGGCAGTGGATGATGAGCGGGCGATCCTCGACGCGCTCGCGCGCGTCCTCGGCCGCGACGGCCATGAGGTCGTCAAGGCAGCGGACCCGACGGCGGTCCCGGGAACGGACCTCTCGCGCTTCGACCTCGTGCTCTGCGACGTCATGATGCCGGGGCTCGACGGCTTCGAGCTCGTGCGGCAGATCCGCCCGGACTTCGACGGGCCCATCATCTTCCTGACCGCGCGCGTGGCCGAGGAGGACGCCGTGGCCGGCTACGGCCTGGGCGCCGACGACTACGTCCGCAAGCCCTTCGGGGCCGCGGAGCTGCGCGCCAAGGTCGCGGCCCATCTACGCCGTGAGCGCCGGCCTCGCTCGCACGCCCTCTCCTTCGGGGAGGTGCGGATCGACCTCGGGGCGCGCGGCCTCGCCGTGGGCGGCGAGGCCGTGCCGCTCACGCCCACCGAGTACGCCATCTGCGAGTACCTCGCCCGCCACCCCGGGCAGGTCATGAGCCGCGCGCAGATCCGCGAGGCGGTGCTCGGCTGGGAGAGCGACGCCGACGACGCGGCCATATCCATGCAGGTCAGCCGCGCCCGGAGGAAACTCTCCGAGGCCGGCGCCGACCCGATCGCGACCGTCTGGGGGATGGGGTACAAGTGGCAGCCCTGAGGACCGGGGCGCGAGGTCGCGGGGGCATGCCGCTCTCCTTCGTCATCGCGCGCTACTTCGCCTACGCGTTCGCGGCGGTCGCCACGGCGTGGCTCGCCTCGTTCATGGCGCTCTCCGCGGCGATCAACGCGGGCTTCGTCTACGAGGCAAGCTGGGGGCCGGCCAATGCGCGCGAGGTCGCGGAGGGCCTGGCACGCGACGGCGTCCGCGGGCAGCAGGACGTGCCGACGGCGTACCGC
Organism: uncultured Collinsella sp.; assembly: GCA_900542315.1. Classification (GTDB taxonomy): domain Bacteria; phylum Actinomycetota; class Coriobacteriia; order Coriobacteriales; family Coriobacteriaceae; genus Collinsella. The sequence goes on along the minus strand of UQMV01000024.1, from coordinate 4,039 downwards.
TACCTCATCCTGAACAAGGACGGATACGTGCTGATGACAGACCTCGAGGGCACGCGACTCGAGGGCGCAGCGGAAATGGCCCGTGCGGCACTCGCCGCGGATCCGGGCACAGTGGAGATCGAGGGCGGGGGCTCGGGCCTCACCTACGCCGCGTTCCCGCTCAAGGGCGGCGGGGCCTGCGCACTCGTCAGCGAGTACCTGCCGCAGTGGGTCTCGCGCGACCTCGCCGGCCTGCTTCCCAACCCGCAGAACCTCATGCTCGTCGGCGCCGCGGCGGGAAGCGCGCTCGCGCTCGCGCTCGTGGCGCGCCGCGCGAGCCGCGTGATCTCGCGCAAGATGGCGCCGCTCGCGGAGGCGGCGGGGCGCGTCGGCGCAGGGGAGCTCGACTTCGCTGTCGGCAGCACCAACGTGCGCGAGGTGAACGACGTCCTCGCCGCGATGGACGCCATGCGGGCCTCCCTCGCCGAGTCGCTCGAGGCCCGCTGGGCCGCGGAGCGGGGGCAGCGCGAGCAGGTGGCGTCGCTCGCCCACGACCTCAAGACGCCGCTCACCGTGCTGCGCGCCAACGCCGACTTCGTGGCGGAGGAGCTGGAAGACGAGAAAGACGCCGACCTCGCGGCCGCCGCGCGCGACATAGCCGGCGGTGTCGAAAGGCTCGACGGCTACGTGCGCCTGCTCATCGAAGCCTCGCGCGGGTCCGGCGGGGCGGAGAGGGCCCCCATGCTGCCGGCCGAGCTCTGCGAACAGGTCCTCGCCGAGGCCGCCCAGATCGCCCGGGCGCGAGGCGTGACGCTCGACGCGATCACGGGCCCCGCTGTCGCGGGCGCGCCCGAGGCCCCACTCGACCGAACCACCCTGGCGCGAGCCGCCGCGAACCTCGTGGTCAACGCCGCCGAGCACGCGCGCTCGCGCGTGGCGGTCTCCTGCGACGTCGTCGTCGGACACCTCGTCATCGAGGTGTCCGACGACGGACCGGGCTTCTCTCCCGCCGCCCTCGAACGCGGCTGCGAGCGCCTCTTCACAGACGACTCCTCCCGCTCCTCGCGCGACGGAGGCCGCCACTACGGGCTCGGCCTCCACACCGCCTCCGAGGCCGCGAGCGCCCACGGGGGCTCCGTCTCGCTCGCCAACAGCCCCTTGGGCGGCGCGGTGGCCACCATCGCGGTCCCCCTGTGCGGGGCCTGACGACTCAGGCCCCGTACACCAGCGTGGCTCGCAACCAAACGCTTCCCGGATAATAATGCCCGTTGCGGGGATCGCCCTGGCTAGTCGCCGCCCATGTGCATGAGCATGTCGGCGATGCGAGTCGCCATCTCGTCCGCCGCTGCACCATACAGCAGCGGCACCAGTTCCGCTTGAAGCCGACGCCGCGTAGACGCTGATGGTGACGGCTATGCACGGGCACGGGCGCGCCACCGCACTTCACAGCTTGTTTCTCAAGTATTTGGGACGCACACGCGGCGTTCAAAAATGCGGAGCGACTCCGCATGGCTCGAGACTGAGCCGAGGCGCCCTACTTCTCGCCCTCCAGCAGCCCCACGATGCGGTCGATGTCGACGGCGAAGCGGGGCCTTCCCTCGCGCTCGTAGCGGTCGAGGTATGCCTGGCACTCGGAGACAATGCGCTTGGTGTTGCCGTCGATGATGCGCTGGAGCGTCTCGTAGTAGGCCGAGCCCTCGGTCCTGAAGCGGCGCTGGTAGGCCTTGGTTATGGGGAACATCTTGATGTAGTGGATGCCGTGGCGGCAGCCGGGGCGCGTCGTGGGGCGGGGTGGCAGTGCAAAGTACTGGTCTTTGGGCACGTTAGGGGCGATGTTGGAACGCAGCGGCACGGCGAAGTCCCTGCGCTTCCCGCGGAAACGCAGCCTCACCACCACGATGCAGGGGCGATTGTGCTTAAGCATGAGCTCGCGGTCGCCCTCGACGAGGTCGAAGAAGTCCTGGGAGATGGATACGATCTTCATCGGTTACGCCCCCTTCATACGAAGCGGGGCCCGCATCGCTGCAGGCCCCTACAGGTGGGCGATATTCTACGCCTTGCGGCACCCCGTCGCCCACGGAGGTTAAACGTACACGTAAGCCGTACTCTGAAAGCCGCGGCTTCCGGCAAGTAGTTTATACCACGAAAGGTCACTTTCAATGCGCATAGCTCGCAAAATAACACTCGCTGGGCCGTCACCCCTGGCAGTTACCCTCCAATCTTCATTGGAGTCAGCAGGTCAATTCATATAGTTATGGGGGTGTATCCTAAAGGGAATCAAATTTATACCCCCATAACTAAGGAATTTTCTATTCCCACTCAATGACTAGAGCCCTGGTGTAATTGGCTGGATCACCGTTCCGGGAACCGGTATCGACCTACCTGCCCGCCAAGCTCCTTCTTCAGCTCCAGCCTAGTATCTGACTCGCGCTGTTATAAGCGAAAACCGAAGAGATGCATCTTAGCCAAGAAAAAAGGTTAGCCTTAACTTACTGTATGATTCGTGTGCTATAGTTAGATGGCTCTAACTGTTTGGGGGCGATGGCCATGCACGAACGCAAGGGCTTCTGGGACAAGAATGCCAGTCGGTACGACCGTTTCATGCGAAAGGACCGGGCGGCGTATGAGAAGATGTATGAGCTGATCAGGCCGGTGGTGAAAGCAAAAACCGTACTGGAGGTTGCCACCGGCACGGGGCTTATCGCAAAGAGCATCGTAAATGCGGCGGCGCACATCGAGGCTACGGACACTTCTGCAAAGATGATCCTTGAAGCAAAGCGAGACAATCAATCCGCAAAGCTGCACTTTTCCGTACAAGATATGTTCCGCCTGCCCTATGCACAGAAGTCCTTCGAAGTGGTGATCGCGTCCAACGCGCTTCACATAGTGCCGCATCCGGAAAAGGCCCTGCAAGAAATCAGGCGGGTGCTGAAGGACGACGGCGTACTCATCGCGCCAACCTTCACCCACGCGGGGAACTCGGTTCCCGGCAAGGCAAAAGCCTTTTTCATGAGTATGGCGGGATTCCCCCTCCACAGCAGGTGGACAAGCGAGGAATACCTACGTTTCCTGCGTCAAAACGGCTGGGCGGTGCAGAAAAGCGCGGTGCTGAAGGCCTCGTTCCCGTTGACCTATGCGGAATGCACGAAATCGGAGGGTCCAGATGTCGTTCTTTGAAAACACCCGCAAGCCCGTGGGCCTCGGCGGAAAACTTATGGTTGCCATGATGAATCTGGGCCACGGCCCTGTGGCGCGGTGGGGACTTCGATTTTTACGACTTGCGCCAAACGCCAAGGTGCTGGATTGCGGCTGCGGCGGCGGGGCGAACATAAAACGGCTGCTGGAAAAATGCCCGCATGGCGTCGTCAAGGGCATCGACTATTCGCCCGTCAGCGTGGAGAAGGCTAGAAAGCTCAACCGAGTTGCAATTCAGGAGGGGCGTTGCGCCGTTCTGCAAGGCAGTGTGGCGGATATGGTGTTTGAGGATAGCTACTTCGATGCTGCCACGGCCTTTGAGACCGTCTATTTTTGGCCCGATTTGCCCCGATGCTTCCGTGAGGTCTGGCGGACGCTGAAGCCAGGCGGGGCAATTCTTATCTGCAACGAGAGCAATGGCGATACGGACAAGGACGAGAGGTGGACGCAGATCATCGGCGGCATGACCATCTACAAGGACATTGAATTAAAGGCATGTCTGGAGCAGGCGGGTTTTCACGAGGTGCAGATACGCAAAAAGAAAAAGTGGCTCTGCGTCACGGCGCGGAAGTAAGGGCATCAAGCACGGGTATTTTTGCATCCATCCTGCACATGGCGATAGGCATGACGGTCATAGCGGCTGTGCTGGCGGCAATTATGACAGTTTTTATTCACTGAGGAAGAAACCTATGAAATGTAAAATTGAGAAAAACACCGTGCAGGAGACGCTGATCCTCCCGCTGTATTCCCGAAAGCTGTGTACGGAGCTGTACCCGAACCTTTACAGGGATGAAACAGCGGTTCGTCTGCTCGACCAGATCGACTACGACTTTTCAGAGGCAGAGAAAAACTCCCGCAGCCTGAT
>UQMV01000023.1 GCA_900542315.1 uncultured Collinsella sp. | reverse complement strand
GCTTCGAGCCGCGCGCCGAGGAGCTCGCCAAGAAGTACGCCCTGGCCCCCTACACTATGTTCATCGGCTCCGGAGCACTCTGGGGCGAGACCATCCTCTTCTCGATGTGCATCCTCGAGGAGATGCAGTGGAAGCGCACCCGCTACATCACCTCGGCGGACTTCTTCCACGGCACGCTCGAGCTCGTGGAGCCGGGCGTTCCCGTGTTCCTGTTCATGGGCGAGGACGAGAACCGCAAGCTCGATGAGCGTGTCCGTGCATTCCTCAACCGCGGCGTGACCGGCGACACCGACATCAACATCATCGACACCGCCGAGTTCGCCATCCCGGGCCTTGACGACGAGTTCCGCGTCATCGTGTCTCCGTGGATCCTTTCCTCGCTGGTCACCGATCGACTCGCTGCCTACTACGAGACGGTCACCAAGCACAACCTCAACTACCGTCGCTACTATCACCAGTTCGACTACTAAGAGCAAATAACGTTTGTGTAATTGGGTCCCGCTCCTATATGGAACGGGACCTCGTTTGGGTTGGAGAGTAATTATGAGCTACCCCCTGCTTGCTGTTATGAATATCAGCCATCGTTATTTTGACCTGGAGGAATTCTTTTCTTCGGCGGCGGCATCGGGCTACACGTGCTGCGAGCTTTGGACGGGTGCGATGCATCTGTATGTCGATTGCCATGGCTATGATTCGCTCGAGCAGGCGAGGGAACTTTCGCAGCGATATGGGGTTCGGATTGTCGGCATTTGCCCCGAGCAGAACAATCCCAAGCCGTGGAATATCGCGGCGCGCGGGGAGGAGTCGCGTGCCCGTACGCTCGCGTACTTTAAGAACGTCGTCGACATTGCGGTGGAGCTTGGGGCCGAGCAGGTCATGGTTTCGAGCGGCTGGGCGTTTTTGAATGAGCCGATCGAGGACGCGTGGGCGCGTAGCGCCTCGATGCTGCGGTCGATTGCCGAGTATGCGGGCGAACGCGGCGTGCGGCTGGTGCTTGAGGCCCTGCAGCCGGTTGAGTCGATGATCGTGAATTCGGCGGCCGATACGAAGCGCATGATTGACGCGGTTGACCATCCGGCGCTCAAGGCGTGCCTTGATATGGGTGCCATGGCAGTGGCGGGGGATACCATCGACGATTACTTCGATGCGCTCGGCGATGATGTTGCCCACGTGCACTTTGTCGATGTTGCGGCAGATGGCACCACACATCTTGCCTGGGGCGACGGCGACCGCGATATGCGTGCCGACCTGGATAGGCTGGTGGCGCGTGGATATCGTGGAGTGGTTTCGGCTGAGACCTACGACGAGCAGTACTTTGCCAATCCGGCGGCAGCCGATGCCCAGGTCATGGCGGTGTATCGACGCGCGATTGGCGCCTAGGGCGAAGCGGGACGTCGTTCGGGGTCTCAGCCGTGGCTGGAAGCGGGACGCGCTTTCCGGTTGAGGCCTCTGGCGGAAAATGCGCCCCGGTTTTCGGCTGAATACTGGGACGCGCTTTCCCGATGGGGTGGGTCTCGGAAAGCGTGTCCCGTTCTGAGCGCCTATTCTGGGATGCCGTTTCCCGTTGAGGCTTCAAGCGGAAACTACGTCCCGGAATGGCCGCTCGAAATGGGATGCACTTTCCGTATGTTTCTAAATGAATACGGCGTGAGCGGTTGCGACGGATTCTCCCCGCAAGCACTCTAGTATGCTAAAGTACCCAGAAGGCTGGCGGAGCTATGCTGGTCTTCTGTTCTATGTGAAGCACAACATGAGGAGGCTCACCAGATGACGGCCACACCGTGGGGATTCCGGGACATATTGCCCGAGGAGGCTCAGGCGCGCGAGGAGATTGCGCTGACGGTGAAGGGCTGCTTCAGGGAGCATCATTACCTTCCGGTCGAGACGCCGCTGCTCGAGGACAAGGGTTCGCTCGAGGAGGGCGGCCGCATTGCGGACACACCATTTAAGCTTTTCGATGATGACGGTCGCCTGTTGGTGGTCCGTCCCGACAACACGCTGCCGATCGTGCGCTTGGTTTCGACCCGCATGCGCGCGGCCGATCTGCCGCTGCGCCTTCGCTACGAGGCGCCGGTGGTTCGTGAGTGCCAGCGCAACGCCGGCGGCTCGCGCCAGTTTACACAGCTGGGCTTTGAGCTTATCGGTGCGGGCGATACCGCGGGCGACGTCGAGATTGTCTCGCTCGTGGCCGAGGCGGTGCGCAAGCTGGCGCTGCCCGATGCGCGCATTATCGCAGGTAGCGTGCGTCCGTTTAAGGAACTGCTTGCGGCGTGCGAAGATCGCGAGCTGGCTGCCGAGGCGCTGCGCTGCGTGCACGCCAACGACTTCGTGGGCCTCGATGCCCGCGTGGCGGCAAGCACCGAGTCCGATGCCGTCAAGGCCGCCATTGGCGAGCTGCCGCGCTTGCACGGCGGCGCCGAGGTACTCGATCGCGTCGATGCGCTTCTGGCGGCGGCGGGCATTGTCGCGCCGCTCACGCGCGAGCTGCGTGCCCTGGTCGAGGGCCTGGCTCCCGAGGACGCCCAGGTGCTCTCCTTCGACTTTTCCATCATGAATTCTTTCGATTACTACACGGGCCTGGTCTTTAAGGCCTATGCCGGTGGCCTGCCCGATCCGGTGGGCTCGGGCGGCCGCTACGACTCCATCTTTACCGGCGCATTTGGCGACGGCATTGAGGTGCCGGCGGCGGGCTTCGCCTTTTCGCTCGAGCGTCTGGAGGCCGCGCGCACCTCGGCCGAGGACGCCGCTTCCGATGGCGATCACGCAGCGGGCCGTGGCGCCGAGGGCCCGCTGCGCATTGCCGTGCCCAAGGGCTCGCTTAAGGCCGACACGCTCGACGTGCTCGAGGCAGCGGGCTTAGACGTCTCTGAGCTGCGCGATCCCGGCCGTCACCTCATCGTGCGCGGTCGCGACACGCGTGCCGGTGAGGGCGCGGTCGGAGATATCGAGTTTGTCATCGTGCGTCCCAGCGACGCGCCTGCCTTCGTGGGCTGCGGCGGTGCCGACTGTGGCATCTGCGGTTGGGACTCGCTTATCGAGGCAGACCTCAACCTGCTGCAGTTGGTCGACCTGGGCTACGGCCTGTGCACGTTTATCGAGGCGGAGCCCGCGTGGCGCGCCGGCCAGGCCGAGCGCAACTATGCCCGCCGCGGGTCGCTTCGCGTGGCCACCAAGTACCCGCGCATCGCGAGCGCCTGGTATGCCGAGCGCGGCGTGAACGCCGACATCGTTTCGCTGCACGGCAACATCGAGCTGGGCCCCATTGTCGGCATGACCGACCGTATCGTAGACATCACCGCCACGGGCGCCACGCTGCGTGACAACGACCTGGTTATTACTGGTCGCATTATGGACTGCACGGCGCGCTTCTTCGTCAATCCGGGTGCCGCTCGCTTGGATCCGCGCGTGCGTAATCTGGCAGATCGCCTGGCCGCGGCCGTGAAGGACAAGCATTTTGAGCCCGTCGCGGGCTCGGCGCAATAGCGCGAGCACGCACGGGCGCCCCAACGTACGGGCTGCGGGCCGATTGGCGCCGCCGCCCGGCCTTTCGTTTTTCAGACGCAACCTCGACCGATAGGGGATACCGATATGAAGACCATCAAGCTTGCTCCCGGCGAGCGCCTCGTTACCAACCAACTCAACCGCAAGGGCGTGCTGCCGCAAAACATCGTCGATGCCGCCCGCGATATCGTGGCCAACGTGCGTGCCAACGGCGATGCCGCGGTGCGCGACTATTGCCGGCGCTTTGACGGCGTTGAGCTGCAGAGCTTCCGTCTGCCGCAAGAGCAAATCGATGCCGCGCTCGAAGGCCTCGATCCGGCCTTCGTCGCCGCGCTCGAGAAGGCCGCGCGCCAGATTCGCGAGTTCCACCAGCGAGAGGTCGAGCAGAGCTGGTTTACCACGCGTGCGGACGGCACGATGCTCGGCGTTAAGGTGACCCCGCTCGCGGCGGTCGGCATCTACGTGCCGGGCGGTCGCGCGCAGTATCCCTCCACGGTGCTCATGAATGCCATTCCCGCCAAGGTCGCCGGCGTCAAGCGCGTGGTTATGGTGACCCCGCCGCAAAAAGACGGCCTGATCAGCCCCTACACGCTCGCCGCGGCAAAGCTCGGCGGCGTGGACGAAATCTATATGGTGGGCGGCGCTCAGGCTGTGGCCGCGCTAGCGTACGGCACCGAGACCATTCCGCGCGTCGACAAAATCACCGGCCCGGGCAACGCCTTTGTTGCCGCCGCCAAGCAGATTGTCTCGGGCGACGTGGGCATCGACATGGTCGCTGGCCCCTCCGAGGTCTGCGTGCTGGCCGACGCCACGGCTAAGCCCATGGTGGTCGCGGCCGACCTGATGGCCCAGGCCGAGCACGATCCGCTGGCCGCCTGCTATCTGGTGACCTGCGACGAGCAGTTTGCGCGCGAGGTCGAGGCGGGTATCGACATCCTGGTGGCGCAGTCACCGCGTGCCGAGATTACGCGTGCCTCGCTCGATAACGAGGGCACCATCGTGGTGGCCGCCGACATGGCAGCTGCCGTCGAGGCCGTGAACACCGTGGCGCCCGAGCACCTGGAGCTGCACTGCAAGGATGCGATGGGCCTGCTCGGCGGCATTCGCAACGCCGGCGCCATCTTTGTGGGCGCTTGGAGCTCCGAGCCGCTCGGCGATTATGTTGCCGGCCCCAACCACACGCTGCCGACCGGCGGCACCGCCTTGTTCTCCAACCCGCTTTCGGTCGAAGAGTTCGTTAAGCGCTCGAGCGTCATCTGCTATACGCCCGAGGGCCTGCTCTCCGACGCTCCCGCTACGCAGCGTCTGGCCGCGGCCGAGGGTCTGTGGGCGCACGCGCTTTCGGCCGCTCTGCGCCGCCGCGTGCTGGAGCAGGGCGAGGATGCCGTGAGTGCCGAGTCTCTGGCCGCGGCCGACCTGACCAAGGTCGCCTGGCCGGGCGACGCCGTGACGACGGTTGCCGAGGGTGTGGACCTGGCGGCTGCGGGCGGTGCCGCTGGCGCGACCGGCGAGGAGGCCTAATATGGCCGAGCTGACGCCCCACATGAAGGAGCTCGTCCAGCCCTACTTGGCCGGCATTGAGCCCTACGATCCCAACTTTACGCCTACGCGCATCAACCTTTCGGCTAACGAGAACACCTATCCCGTGCCGGCCGGCGTGCGCGAGGCGATCGACGCGGCCCTGGCTGCTACACCGCTCAACCGCTATCCCGATCCCATGTCCAACGATCTGCGCGACGAGCTTGCTGCCTGGCATGGCGTGACGCGCGAGAATATCTGCGTGGGCAACGGTGGCGACGAGCTGCTCTATAACTACCTGCTGGCGTTTGGCGGCGCGGGGCGGACCCTGCTCAACTGCCCGCCGTGCTTTAGCGAGTATGCCTTCTTTGCGTCGCTCTGTCAGACCGAGGTGCGCGACGTGTGGCGCGACCCGGCGACCTTTGAACTCGACCAGGCGGCTGTGCTCGCGGCCGCGCCCGAGTGCAACCTGACAATCGTGACCTCGCCCAATAACCCCACGGGCGACGCGGCTCCGCTCGACTTTGTCGCGGCCCTGTGCGATGCGTGCCCCGGCATGGTCATGGTCGACGAGGCCTACGTTGAGTTTGCCGACGATTCGTTTGGCGCGGCCACCACGGCACAGGGGCTTATCGCCGAGCATCCCAACCTGGTGATTCTGCATACACTGTCCAAGGCGTTTGGCGCTGCTGGTACGCGTCTGGGTTACGTGGTCGCGGCGCCGGAAGTCATCGACGTGTTCGCGGCGATTCGCCAGATCTATTCGGTCAACGTGCTGAGCCAGGCGGCAGCACTTGCCTATGTGCGTGCCCGTGATGCCTATGCGCCCGTGGTGGCGCGGGTCGCATCCGAGCGCGAGCGCGAGCTGTGCGCCCTGCGCGCGATGGCTGCCGAGGGTCTGCCCGTGGAGGCGTGGCCGAGCGCGGCGAACTTTGTGCTCGTGCGTACGCCGCATGCCACGCGCGTGCGCGAGCGTCTGCGCAATGAGTATTCGATTTTGGTGCGCGACTTTAGCTACGCGCCGGGGCTCGCGGACTGCCTGCGCATTACCGTGGGCACCCCGCAGGAAAATGACGAGGTGCTGGCCGCGTTTGCCGCGCTGGTGAAGGAGGAGATGTAGATGGGCCGTTATGCCGAGGTAACCCGTAAGACGGGGGAGACCGATATTGTCGTCAAGCTCGATTTGGATGGAACCGGTACGTGCGATATCTCGACCGGCGTACCGTTTTTCGACCACATGCTCAACGCCTTTGGCCGCCATGGCCTGTTTGATTTGACGGTGCGCGCGGTGGGCGACGTGGAGGTCGACGCACACCACACCGTCGAGGACACGGGCATTGTGCTGGGTGAGGCGTTTTGCCAAGCGCTGAGTGACAAGGTGGGCATTACGCGCTTTGCCGACGCGGCGATCGCCATGGACGAGACGCTCGTGATGGCCGCCGTGGATATCTCGGGCCGCGGGCAGGCTTACTGCGAGCTGCCCGTGCCGACCGAGCGCGTGGGCACCTTTGATACCGAGCTGGCTGTCGAGTTCTTCTACGCCTTCGCGCGCGACGCCAAACTCACGCTGCACGTGCGCGAGCTGGCGGGCGGTAACTCGCATCACATTATCGAGGCTGCCTTTAAGGCCGTGGGCCGCACGATGCGCCGCGCCTGCGAGCTCGATCCCCGCGTGCGGGGCATCCCCAGCACCAAGGGCTCACTGTAACCTGCCAAAAAGGGACAGGTTTTGAATGAGATAAGGGAGGGTCGCGTGGGCGAACCGAAGATCGTGGTGGTCGACTACCACAAGGGCAACTTGTCGAGCGTTGTGCGCGGGCTTGCGCGCGCTGGTGCCGTCGCCTGCACGTCGGACGATTCGGAGCAGATCCGCAACGCCGACGGCCTGGTCATCCCGGGCGTGGGCGCGTTCTATGACGCGATCACTTTTATGCGCCAGAGCGGCGAGGCGGACGCGGTGCTCGACGCCGTTGCCGCCGGAACTCCGCTGCTCGGCATCTGCCTGGGCCTTCAACTGTTTTTTGAGCGCGGCAACGAGGGCGTGCCTGCGGACGAGAGCGTGGTCGCCGACGGCAACGCCCCCGAGCAGGCCGGCGGCCCCTGGGTCGATGGCCTGGGCATTATGCGCGGTTCGTGCACGCACTTGGAGTCGAGCCGCCTGAAGGTACCGCACGTGGGCTGGGACCAGGTGCACATGACACCTGCCGGTGCGGCCGACCCGCTGCTCGCCGGTTTTGCCGAGGGTGCCAACATGTACTTCACCCACAGCTACGCGGTGGCAGACGACGCCGATGCCGCCGACGTGCTGGCGCGCACGCACTATACGCGGAGCTTTCCGTGCATCGTGCGCCACGGTAACGTGTGGGGTTGCCAGTTCCATCCCGAGAAATCCTCTGCGCTGGGCCAGCGCATCCTTAAGAACTTCGTGAGCATCGTCGAGGGGGCCGGCTGATGATTCTGTTTCCCGCAATCGATTTGATCGGCGGCAAGGTCGTGCGCCTGGAGCGCGGCGACCGGAACCGCTGCAAGGTATATTCCGACGACCCCGTGGCAGTTGCCCACTCCTTTGCCGAGCAGGGCGCGAGCTGGGTGCACGTTGTCGACCTGTCCGCCGCCTTTGGCGAGGACGAGGACGCATGCGCTGCCAACTCGGCGGCGATTAAAGCCATCTGCGGCGTCGACGGCCTGTCCGTGGACGTGGGCGGCGGCGTTCGCTCGCTTGCCCGCATCGACGAGCTGGCCGGCTACGGCGCGCGTCGCATCGCACTGGGCACCGTGCTCGTGACCGAGCCGGGCTTTGCCGAGGTGGCGGCCCGCGGCTTTGGCGAGCTGCTGGTGGCAGACATCGCCGCGCGCGACGGCCAGGTCAAGGTGAACGGCTGGCGCGATGGCGCGGGCGTGGCGCTCGACGACGCCGTGGCGCAGCTCAGCGAGCTGGGCTTTAAGCACCTGGTCTACACCGACATCGCGCGCGACGGCATGCAGACGGGCATCGACGTGGCAGCATATCGCCATGTGGCGCAGGTCGCGGGCTTTCCCGTCGTGGCTTCGGGCGGCATCTCGACGCTCGATGACATCCGCGCGCTCGCCGCGGTGGGCGAGGACGCCATCGAGGGCGCTATTACCGGTCGCGCGCTCTACGAGGGCAATTTTACGCTGGCCCAGGCTCTGGCCGCCGCCCGAGGGGAGGAGTAGCCCATGCTTACCAAACGCGTGATTCCCTGCCTGGACGTCAAGGACGGCCGCGTGGTCAAGGGCGTCAACTTTGTGAGTCTGCGCGATGCGGGCGACCCGGTGGAGCTGGCGCGCGCCTACGACCGCGAGGGTGCGGACGAAGTCGTGTTTTTGGACATTACCGCGACGAGCGACAACCGCGCGACGACCATCGAGATGGCGGCGCACGCGGCCGAGGAGCTCGCTATTCCCTATACCGTGGGCGGCGGTTTCCGCGACTTGGCGGGCATGCGGACCATGGTTGCCGCCGGCGCCGACAAGGTGTCGCTTAACTCTGCCGCCGTGCGCGATCCGTCGTTGATCAGCCAGGCCGCCGCGGCGTTTGGCAGCCAGGCCGTGGTCGTGGCAGTCGATGCCAAGCGCGTCGGTCTGCCCGGCGAGCCGGGCGCCGACAAGTGGGAGGTATTCACGGCGGGCGGTCGCAACGCCACGGGCATCGACGCGGTGGCGTGGGCCGAGGAAGCGGCTCGTCGCGGCGCCGGCGAGATTCTGCTCACCAGCATGGACCGCGACGGCACCAAGGCCGGCTTCGACCTGGCGCTCACCCGCGCCGTGGCACGTGCGGTGCCGATTCCCGTCATCGCGAGCGGTGGCGTGGGCACGCTCGAACATTTTGCCGAGGGCGTGATCGAGGGCGAGGCCGACGCCGTGCTGGCGGCCAGCGTCTTTCACTTTGGAACCTTCAGCATTCGCCAGGTGAAGGAGTATATGGCGTCGCAGGGTATTCCCGTGAGATTGGACTTCTAATGCTGCGGGCTTCGCTGCGGCTTGCTCAGGCACCGCATCTTGCCGCTCAAACCGTCGCTCGCGTACCAAAGTACGCGTCGCTCCTCTTTCGCGGCAACCTGCGGCACCTGGACAACCCTCGCCGACCTGTGGGGTTTACGGTAATTACTTGGGAGAAATGATGACTGAGGTAATAGAAGCGTCTGATCTTACGTACGACGCCCGCGGGCTGATTCCTTGTGTGGTTCAGCAGTATGACACCGGCGAGGTGCTTATGGTTGCTTGGATGAACGAGGAGTCGGTGAGGCTGACGCTCAAGACCGGGACCACGTGGTTTTGGAGCCGCAGCCGTCAGGAGCTGTGGAACAAGGGCGCGACGAGCGGCAACATGCAGGAAGTCAAGGAGCTCTGGGCCGATTGCGATAGCGATACGCTGCTGGTCAAGGTCGACTCGCCGGGCCCGGCCTGCCATACCGGCAACCGTACCTGCTTCTTTAAGCGCGTGGAAGGGGGAGTGCGATGAAAGTCGTGACGCCGTTCGAGGTCGCCGACTGCAACACCGAGCTCCTCCGCGCGGGCGTGCCATGCCGCGTGCACCTGACTGATGCCTGCGGGGCGCAGTCGCTTTGGCTCGAGGCCGAGAAGGAAAGGCTCGATGAGGCCCATGCCGTCATCGTCGAGTTCTTTGAGAAAAAGGGCGCAAAGCCTCGGTTCGATGAGACCGGTACCTACTTTACGCTGCAGTAACGAGAGGAAATAACCATGGGAGTCAGAACAGCTAACGTGCAGCCGGGAAATATCGGCGAGACACTGACGGGGCTGGCCGAGGTGATTCATGGGCGTCGCGACGCATCGCCGCAGGAGAGCTATACCGCTCGTCTGCTGACCGACGTCGAGGATGAGCTACTCAAGAAGCTTGCCGAGGAGGCGAGCGAGGTCATCATGGCCTGCAAGGACAACGACCACGATCACATTCGCTACGAGGCCGGCGACCTGGTCTACCATCTGCTCGTGACGCTCGAGCGCTACGGCATCACCCTCGACGAACTGGCCGGCGAACTCAACGCCCGCCGCCACTAGTCGTTAAAGAACGTCCCCGATGACCATAGAAGTTGCGGTGGAATAGTTCTTGTTTGATGGTCTTAGGGCTATAAGCAGGAACTATTTCACCGCAACTTATGAAGGGATGGCTAGGCGAGGGGCGTGGGCTCCCATTCGCCGGTGGGGTGGGGGATGTCGAAGGTTCGGTAGCCGCAGTCGTAGGCGTGGGCCTGGGCCTCGCGGATGCTCCAGCAGATATCGCAGGCGCGGTGCGCGTCCGAACCAAAGGTGATCGGCACTTCGGCATGGACAAAGCAACGCAAAAGGCCGGTCGCGGGGTAGTAGTCGTCGAGCCCCTTGCGCGGTGCGGCCGTCGAGACCTCGACGCGTCGGCCCGTGTCGTGGGCGCATTCGGCCATCTGCTGCCAAAACGGCGCGGGGTCAAAGTCGGGTGCAAAGCCCTCCTTCGAAAAGCGCATGACAAGGTCGGGGTGAGCCATCACGTCAAAGTTGAGTGGGCTTTCGCAAGCGCGGCACCAGTCGTCGACGTAGCGCTCCCACACGCCGCGTACGCTTAAGTTTTCCCAAACATGCAGGTTGGTGTCGTCGTCGATCCAACCGCAAAGGGAATCGGGCGTATCGGGACGAGCGACGTCCTCCGTCCTCGCCGTGCCCGCAGCGCCTGCCGCAATATCGCCCGGGTTGCCAATCCAATGCACACTGCCCAGGCGCACGACGGCGCCCTGGGACCAGCGCTCGACCAAAGGCTCGCAGCCCTCGTACCAATCGCATTCAAAGCCATAGATAAGCTCGAGCTCCGGCGCGGTCTGCGCGGCGAGCTTGCGGGCGTCCTCAAATGCCCGGCGATGCGCCGTCAGGTCGCCCTCGACAACTTGCACTTCACAGTTGGCGTCCATGCTGGCGGGCAGGGTGAGGTGGTCGGTCGAGACCATAACGCGGCAGCCGGCGGCGGCAGCAGCGCGAGCGTTGTCCTCAAACGAGGCGTGCCCGTCCGAAAACGAGGTGTGGGTATGGCAATCGACCAGCGGGCAAGCAGACATGGAGGTTCCTTTGCGTCAAGCGAATCCGCTCCATTGTAACGGCGCGGCCCTCGATGCGACGAGCGCGCCGGGGTGTCGGTTTCTTGCGGACAGGGAAAATCGCGCTCATCGCGCGCCGCCACATCCACGCCGCCCGCGATGTGTTAGCGTTTGGGTGAACAAAACGAGCCTGTGCGGAAAGGAGCCGGACCGTATGCCATGCGATAGCAAATCTCCGCTATCCCGCGAGACCGATGCGCCCGAGACCATCGTCAAGCTGGAGTGCGACATCGACGATGCGTCGCCCGAGGTACTCGCCTATGCCGCCGACCGCTTGCGCGAGGCGGGTGCCCGCGAAGTGCACTGGCTGCCCCTCTACTGCAAAAAAGGTCGTCCCGGCTGGCAGCTGCAGGTAATCTGCGCCCGCGAGGACATTGACCGTCTGCAGATGATCATCTTTTTGGAAACCACGACCAACGGCATTCGTCGCCAGGTGATGGAACGCGTCTGTCTGCCGCGTCGTTTTGAGCAGGTGGCGACGCCTTGGGGCGAGGTGGCCGTCAAAGTAGCCACCCTGCCCGACGGCAGTGAGCGTGCGGCGCCCGAGTACGAGGACTGCTCCCGCCTCGCTCGCGAGCACAACGTGCCGCTCCAACGCGTGATGCAGGCGGCCCAGAGCGCGGCGCTGCGATTTGAATAGCGCGGCCGGCGACATTCCGCGCCCAGTCATATCAATCTCACCGAAAGGACCACCATGAAATACCTCATCGCTTCCGACATTCACGGCTCGGCATATTGGACCGAGCGCCTGATCGCCGCCATCGAGTCCGAGCAGCCCGACCGCATCGTCCTGCTGGGCGACCTGCTCTACCACGGTCCGCGCAACGACCTGCCGCGCGACTACGCCCCCAAGCGCGTGATTCCGCTGCTCAACGCCCTGGCCGACCGCATCATCGCGGTGCGCGGCAACTGCGACGCCGAGGTCGATCAGATGGTGCTCGACTTTCCTGTCATGGCCGACTACGCCACGCTGTTCGACGAGACCGGCCGCGAGCTGTTCCTGACGCACGGCCACGTCTTTGGCGCCGGCATGCACAACAGCGTCGACCATGCGCCCGCGCTGCCCGAGGGCTCCGCGCTCGTCTACGGCCACACGCACATCAAGGTCAACGAGGAAAGCGCCGCGCACCCGGGCCTGTGGCTCTTCAACCCCGGCAGCGTGAGCATCCCCAAGGACGGTACGCATAGCTACGGCATCTACGAGGGCGGCGTGTTCCGTCACGTGGTCCTGGAGGAGGAATAACTATGGCGCAGCACATGGCTCAGCAAAATGCCGAGGGTTCGCGCGACCTGTCCACGTTGGTCGACGCGTCGGCCGAGCTGCAGCATCTGGTGCAGACCATCTGGCGTCTGCGTCAGCCCGATGGCTGCCCGTGGGACCGCGAGCAGACGCATCGCAGCATTGGCAAGAACATGATCGAGGAGGCCTACGAGGCGCTCGACTGCATCGAGGCCGACGATGCCACGCATCTGCGCGAGGAGCTGGGCGACGTGCTCATGCAGGTAGTGCTGCATGCGCAGATTGCGGCGGACGCCGGTGAGTTTACGCTGGCCGACGTGGCGCGCGATATCGACGCCAAGCTCATCCGACGCCACCCACACGTGTTTGGCGATGCGGACGCCGAGAGCTCCGACGAGGTGCTCAAGATTTGGGATGAGGTCAAGCTTGCCGAGAAGGTTGCCAAGGACAAGGCCGTGGCAGCGGGCGAAGCTGCGCCCGAGGGCCTGCTCGACGGCGTGCCCACGCATCTGCCGGCGCTGATGCAGGCGCAGAAGGTGTCGCGCAAGGCGGCTGCCGTGGGCTTTGAGTGGGAGACGGTCCAGGATGTGTGGGACGAGGTCGCCGAGGAGCGTGCCGAGTTTGAGGCCGAGGCCCCCGGAACGCCCGAGCGCGAGATGGAGTTTGGCGACCTGCTCTTTGCCCTGGTCAACGTTGCGCGCAAAGAGGGCATCGACGCCGAGAGCGCCCTGCGCGCGAGCACGGCCAAGTTTCGCCGTCGTTGGGCTGCGATGGAGCAGATGGCGGCCGATGCCCATGTTGATCTTGCCGAGCTTTCGACCCACGGCCTCAACGACCTGTGGGACGCCGCAAAGGCAGAGGAGTAAGACTGCGGGAACGACGGGCTGACATGCCTTATCGTTCCCGCTAATTTTTTCGAAAAACAATTGTATCCCTCGGCTAACTTAGGGCATAATGCAAAAAGTGCGACGTGGCTAACTTACGGAGGCGCACCAATGGTGCGCAGTCGGCCAGTCGCTTGCATCAACTACGTTTCCAAGTGAGAGGGAGACAACATGAGTGACATTTTGGACGTCTACGGTCGTGAGGTGCTCGACAGCCGCGGCAACCCCACCGTCGAGGTCGAGGTCGTGCTCGAGGACGGTAGCTTCGGTCGCGCGATGGTGCCTTCGGGCGCTTCGACCGGCGCCTTTGAGGCATGTGAGCTGCGCGACGGCGACAAGGGTCGCTACCTGGGCAAGGGCGTTTCGCAGGCCGTCGAGCATGTCAACAACGAGTGCGCCAACGCCGTCGTGGGCCTCGATGCCTTCGATCAGCGTGCCATTGACGCCGCGCTGATTGCCGCGGACGGTACCCCCAACAAGACCAAGCTCGGTGCCAACGCCATCCTGGGCGTGTCGCTGGCCGTCGCCCGCGCCGCTGCCGAGTCGGCGGGCCTGTCACTGTACCAGTACCTGGGCGGCGTCAACGCTCATCTGCTGCCCACGCCCATGATGAACATCCTCAACGGCGGCGTGCATGCCGACAACAACGTCGACTTCCAGGAGTTCATGATCATGCCGGTGGGCGCCCCGAGCTTTGCCGAGGGCCTGCGTTGGTGCGCCGAGGTCTACCACACCCTCAAGGGCGTGCTGCACGAGGCCGGCCTGGGCGGCGGCGTGGGCGACGAGGGCGGCTTTGCCCCCAACCTTAAGACCAATGCCGAGCCGTTCGAGTACATCACCAAGGCCGTGGAGAAGGCCGGCTTTAAGCCCAGCGTCGACTTCATGTACGCCATGGACCCGGCCTCGACCGAGTTCTACAACGCCGAGACCGGCATGTACGAGCTCAAGGGCGAGGGCGTGGAGTACACGAGTGCCCAGATGGTTGATTACTGGGAGAAGCTCGTTGACACCTATCCCATCATCTCCATCGAGGACGGCATGGCCGAGGAAGACTGGGACGGCTGGGTTGAGCTTACCCGCCGCATTGGCAACAAGGTGCAGCTGGTGGGCGACGACCTGTTCGTCACCAACACCGAGCGCCTCAAGAAGGGCATCGAGCTGGGTGCCGCCAACGCGATCCTGGTCAAGGTCAACCAGATCGGTACGCTCACCGAGTCACTCGAGGCCATCGAGACCGCCAAGGAGGCCGGTTACGCCTGTATCGTGAGCCACCGCTCCGGCGAGACCGAGGACTCCACGATCGCCGACCTGGTCGTGGGCGTCAACGCCGGCCAGATCAAGTCGGGCGCCCCGTGCCGTAGCGACCGTATCGCCAAGTACAACCAGCTCATCCGCATCGAGGACGAGCTTGAGGGCAGCGCGCGCTACGCCGGCAAGGCCGCGTTCTACAATATTCGCTAAACAAGCGGTGCTCGCGGGGGGCGGGGGTTGACTCGGCTCCGCCCCGCCTTGGCTGGACGCCGCAAAGCGCTGTGGGCGCTGGGCCATATGGCTCAGCGCCTTTTTTATGTCGAGCAAAGGTCGGCGAAGGCGGTGCGGGCGCTCGTGCTATAACTAGAATACTTAGCGCAAACAAACCTCAACCGCACAAGGCGCACATGGATCAGATTAACGACAACAGGTACTATTCCGCCGGTTCGCGTGAGCCGTCGCCTCGCCGTGCGCGCACGGTGCAGCTCGGTGGGTCCGCCTACGCCGGCGCCGACCGCTCCATGCAGCGCCCGACAAGTACCTCGCGCCCCAATGCTCAAGTGAATACTTCGACAGATGGACCAGTGCGCCCGGCACGTTCGTCGCATGCTCAGCGCTCGTCGGCTCAAACGCACGATAGGTCGAGCAGGCCCTCGAACCGTTTTTCGGGCTCGGACTTTATGCACTACGCCAACGACAACGCGGTGGTCAAGGCGATCTACGACTTTACCCACGGTCCTCAGCGAGGGCTATTCATCGGCATCGTCGTTGCCCTGGTGCTCGTGAGCCTGTATTTCCCCGTGCGCGACCTGTACGTGGCAAAGCGTTCGAGCGATATCTTGGCCAAGCAGGTCGAGATTCGCCAGCAATACAATGATGGGCTGCAAAAAAGCGTCGACAAGCTGCTCTCGGAGGAGGGTATCAAGGATGCGGCATCCGAGGACCTGGGCTTGGCGATGCCCGGCGAGAAGAGGATTGAAGTGCAGGGCCTGGACGGCGATTCGGATGCCTCGTCGAGCCAGAAGTCGTCGAACGCCAAGAAGGCCAGCGAAGTTGCCAAGGAAATCGAAGAAGTCGGTAAGGACGCGCCGTGGTACATCCAAGCGCTCGACATGCTGTTTGGGTTTAACGGCGTCGAGGGCCAGACGGTCGTGTCCAACGGCAAATAGCGCCCGGAGGGGAGCCCGCAATGACAAATTGCAAACGCTATAAGGTAGCCGCGATCGACCTGGGAACGGTGTCGTCGCGACTAGTGCTGGCGCAGGTCGAGGCCGGGGCGATCGTGGAATCGTCCAAGCATACCGAGATTACCGATCTGGGTGAGGGCGTTGACGCGACGGGCCGCTTTTGCGAGGCGGCCGTTGAGCGCGTGCTCGCTGCGTGCCGCATGTTTGTGGACGAAGCCCGTGCCTTTGGGGCCGTGTGCGTCTGCACCACCTGCACGAGTGCAGCGCGCGATGCGTCCAACGCCGCCCTGCTGCTGGACGGCCTGCACGAGCTGGGGCTTGAGCCGCAGGTGATTCCGGGCGAGGTCGAGGCGCGCCTGACGTTTTTTGGCGTGGCGCACGACTTTGCCGGCGAGCGCATCATTGTTGCCGATTCGGGCGGCGGCTCCACGGAGCTCGCTACGGGCGTATACGCGCCGGAGCGCGGGGTCTTCGCGCTGGAGGGAACGCGTTCGCTGGACATTGGTTGCCGTCGTGTGACGGAGCGTTTCTTCTCGGCGTTGCCGCCTTCGGACGGCGAGCTTGCTGCCGCTGCCGACTGGGCGGGCGAGCAGTTCGAGGCTTACTTTGAGAGCCTGCCGAGCGATTTTGAGCGCGCCGAGCGCTTGGTCGCGGTGGGCGGTACCGTCACCACACTCGTGGCGCTGGTCCACGAGCTGGAGCCGTATGACTCGAGCTTTGTGCACCTGCGCGAGCTTTCGATGGAGCAGATCTCGGACGCTATCGATCATATGTCTACGCTGGATGTGGAGGGTATCGCTGCGCTGCCGGGCGTGCAACCCAAGCGTGCGGGCGTGATTCTGGCCGGCGCCGTGGTGATCCGCGAGCTCATGCGTGCCGGCGGCTACAAGACGCTCACCGTAAGCGAGAACAGCCTACTCGCTGGCATGGCCGCCACCATCAACGAGGTTCTCGACGGCGCGACTCCCACCATCGCCTGGACCCCGAGCCTGAGTGCTCTTTAACCGTCTTCCTCTGAGTTGTGGTGAAATAGTTCCTAAATAAGCTGGTAAACGGTATAAACAGGATCTATTCCACCGCAACTTAGAGCCCCGCCGGCGTGTAAAAGAAACGAGCCCGCATCCCTGGGGGACACGGGTTCGTAAACAATACGTGGTAGGGGCGGTGGGACGTCTGCGTATTTGCTGCGCAAATACGCACCGGCTTCGGACGCCTGCCGGCGCCCTCGCCGGCTCGCTACGGACGCTGCGCGTCCGCTTAACGCTCGCCCCCTCGCGGGTTCGAGCCCCACCGGCATCTAAAATAAACGAGCCCGCATCCCTTGGGGACACGGGCTCGAAAGCTCCATATGGTAGGGGCGGTGGGACTCGAACCCACAATCCTTGCGGCGAGAGATTTTAAGTCTCCTGCGTATGCCAATTCCGCCACGCCCCCGTGAGACTAGAAGTCTAGCACAAGCCGTCCGTTACGCGTTGACGGCCATCGAGTGTTGGCCCGACTTCTCTAGGAACTCTTGGAACTTTGCCTCGTCGCCCTTGTTTTGGTATTGCAGGGCCAGCAGGTACTCCAAGCGGCAGCGCTTGACCGGGTCGTCGCCGGCCTCCTCGAGCATGCGCTCCAGCTCGGGAATGTCGTTGTGGCGCTTGAGGATCATCGTGTCGTACATCAGCTGGCACTCGTGCGCAACTGCCTCGGCCTGACCGCCCTCAAAGCCCTTGATCTCGTGCAGGAGCTCCTTGGACTTTTTGCGGTCCTCCTGGCCAACGTAGTAGTTAAAGGCCTTAATGACCAGGTCGACGCGCTGCATCTTGGGCAGGTTGAGTCCCAGCAGCAGGTCGAACATCTCGCTGGCGCGCTCGTGGTCCTCGCGCAGCAGATAGGAGTTCAGGCGCAGGTAGTCGCGGTTGTAGCGCGGGTACAGCATGCTGGTGAGTTTGCCGTCGAGCAAGCGATCGAACTCGTCCCACTGCTTGGCAGCCATAAGCTGCTGCAGACGCTTGAACGTGGTGCGTTTTTTGACGCTAAAGAACACCGACACGGCGATGCAGATGATAACGACGGCGGTCCAGAAGGTGCGGGAATCGGGCATGTTAGGGTCCTTAGTCGCTCATAAAGCGAGCGGTATGACAACACGTACTAGATGTATTATACGCAGCGCACAAGCAAACTGGCATAAAAGCTCATCGAGGCTGAGTGCCATCGCTCGCTGCGGTACACTTACCTAAAGTAAACCATGAAGGGAGATATTACCTATGAAGAAGATCGTTTTGGCTTGCGGTGCTGGCGCTGCTACTTCCACGCTCGTTGCCCAGAAGGTCGCTACCATGCTCGACGCCAACGGTTATGCCGACAAGTATGAGATCGTGCAGTGCGCCATCTCCGAGGCCAAGGACGCTTGCGACGAGGGCGCCGACCTGCTGATCGCCACCACCGTTGCCCCCGAGGGCCTCACCTGCCCGTACGTGAGCGGCGTGCCCTTCATGACCGGCATGAACCGCGTCGCTGCCGAGAAGGCCGTTCTCGACGTTATGGCTCAGTAGGCGCTGCCTGTATGAATGAGCAGAACGCCAATCCGGTCGAGCTCTTTGGCATGCGCGTTGCCCATGTGGGCATTAACGCCACCGACCCGGCAGATGCCTTGGAGATCGCGGAGCTGTTCTCGACGATGATGGGTCTGCCCGTCATCGAGACTCCCGTTTCGTACTTTAACGATTCGCTGGTCGAG
The DNA here is from genome assembly GCA_900542315.1 of uncultured Collinsella sp. Lineage (GTDB taxonomy): Bacteria > Actinomycetota > Coriobacteriia > Coriobacteriales > Coriobacteriaceae > Collinsella. Next base: position 14,112 of record UQMV01000023.1, on the reverse strand, counting down.
ATCATGAAACAGAACGGTCGTGGCACCAAGGGCCACATTGGCTTTGCCGTCAACGACATCGATGCGGCCGAGAAGTGGTTTGCCGAGCGCGGGCTCGAGGTCAACGAGGAGTCGCGCGTGCTGCTGCCCGACGGCGGCACCAAGCTCGTGTACTTTAAGCGCGAGTTCGCCGGCTTCGCCGTGCATCTGTGCCGCGAGTAATGCACAAACTGCTATAGCTAGCAAAAAGGGATAGGGCCGCGTGGCCCTATCCCTTAATTTATGCCGAGGGGCTTCCTAGCGCGGCAGGCGAATCGTAAAGCGGCTGCCGACGCCCTCGACTGAGGTCACGCCAATGACACCGCCATGGCTGTCGACGATCCACTTGGCAATGGCAAGCCCCAGACCCGAGCCTTGCGCGCCGGCATCGCGTGCGTTGTCGGCGCGGTAGAACCGTTCAAACGCGTGAGCTGCTGATTCCTGGTTCATGCCGATGCCCTCGTCCTCAACACTTATGTCGATCGTGCCCATGCCCGCATCGGGCGTTATGCCGAATGTGACGGTCGTTCCCGCATCCGAGTATTTGGCGGCGTTTTGCACGATCACGCGCAGAGCCTGCTTCACGAGCGCCACGTCGACGGGCGCGTCGCAGCGCGGGTCGCTGACAAGTGCAGCGTCAAAGGCCAGCCGATACGTGTGCTCGGTATCGATCATCTGCGATTCCTCGCATACCTCGCCGACCAGTGCAGCCAGGTTGGTATCCGCACGCCGCAGGACCGTGCGTCCGGCATCGCCGCGCGCCAAAAACAGCAGCTGCTCCACGAGCTCCTGCATGTGCTCGCTTTCGGCCTTGAGGGACGCGATGGATTCTGCCAGCACGTCCGGGTCGTCTTTGCCCCAGCGGTCGAGCATGTTCACGTAGCCCTGAATCACCGCGATGGGCGTGCGCAGCTCGTGGCTCGCATCGTTGACAAAGCGCATCTGCTGCAGCTTGGCCTCTTGCATCTGGCGCAGCAGGCGGTTGAGTGCGACCTCGATGCTTGCTAGGTCGGCGTCGCCGGTGGTGACGCTCGGCGAGTCGACGCTTGCGCGCTCGATGGCCTGCGCCAGCGTTTCCATCTTGCCGCCGGAGAGCTGCATACGGCCGAGTTCGTCCGCGCGCAAGGCCAGGTCGTTGAGTGGCGCCATGGTGCGGCGCACGCGCCTCGCGCCGCCGAGCATGTTGAGCACGCTGATGACCTGCCAACCCACAACGACAAGGTAGAGAGGCCATAGCGTGACGAGGTCCTGCGCGAGGGGGAAGGACTTGCTGGTGCGCGCAAGCTCGACGGTATAGGTGAGCGTTGTCAGGTCCCAGCCGCGCGCGGGCGTCAGCGACATGCTGTGAACGGTGGCGCCGGGAATCCAGCCTGCGGTAAACGCGCTGTCGGGCAGCGTTTGGTTGTATCCATAGACGAGGATCGCCGCCGCAATCACCATCAGCAGCAGATCGAGCCAGACGTAGCTCATCAAGCGGCGCCACATATAGCTCCAGTTGATGGCACGGGCGATGGAGGTGACGCGCTTGGCCTCGGCGTTACGCGCGGCAGACATAGCCCACCCCGCGCACGGTCTGGATGATGCGGGCGCCGCCAGCGTCCTCGATCTTGGCACGCAGGTGCGCGATGTGTACGTCGACGTTGTTGGTGTCGCCCACGTATTCGTAGCCCAGCGCTTCGTGCGCGATGCGCTCGCGCGTGAGCACGGTCTCGGCATGAGCCATAAGCAGGGCGAGGACGTCGAACTCGCGGGCCGTGAGCGCGATGGGCGAGCGGCCGACCGTGACTTCGCGGCGGTCGGGGTCGAGCGCGACCGAACCCACGGTGAGCGCGGCGGGGGAGGGCGCGGCAGAGGTCTTGGCAGAGTCACCAGCCGGGGGTACCGCAGCGGCACCCGTAGCGCCCTCCCCGGCCCCAACGCCGCCAACGCCCGAAGCCGCCCGCACGGCCTCCGAGCGCTTCAGCGCCACGCGGATCCGGGCGAACAGTTCCTCAATCGCAAATGGCTTGGTCAGGTAATCGTCGGCGCCGGCATCGAGCCCGGCAACCTTGTCCATCACGGCATCGCGCGCGGTAACCATAATCACCGGCACATCCTTGTGCTTGCGGACACGCCGCAGGACCTCCATGCCGTTGAGCTGCGGCAACAGCACATCGAGCAGAATCAGATCGTAGTCGCGCTCCAGCGCCAGGTCCACGGCGGTGCGGCCGTCGGCGGCGTGCTCTACCTGGTAGCCCTCGTGCTCCAGCTCGAGCGTCACAAAGCGGGCGATTTTCTCCTCGTCCTCTACGATCAGGATCCGTGCCATGCGTGCCCCCGTCTGCGATTACTTGTCGTCGTTGAGATTTTGCTTGATGTCGTCCGCGGCATCGGCAGCGTGATTCATAAGGTTGTTGATGCTGCCGGGTACGTCGCCGTCGCTATCGATGCGGTAACGCATGCCAAAGAACAGGCCAATCAGCATCAGCCATATCGTGGCGCCCCAGGCAAACAGCGCGACGATGGGGATCAGGATGGGAATGTTGAGGATGATCGCGTCGCGGCGCGTGGCGATAAACTTGGTGTCCAGGCTCAGGCGGAAGAGCTTTTTGAGGTACTCCCACACGCTGTCCATCTTCTTGGAGAAGTCGGTCTTTTCGCTCGACTTCTCGTAGGCGGCCTGCGCGGCGACCATCTCGGCCGAGGGCTCATCGACCGGCTCAGACTCGGTGGCGGCGTGCGCCGACGTTGTCTGGGTCTTGCCCTGCGACTCGAGCCAAATGATGGCATCCAAGACGTTGCCGTCGGCAGCGTCGAGCGCCGCCTTGGCATCGGTGTAGCTCACGTTGCACTTGGTGCGGATGGTTTCAACTTTTTCGATGTCGTCCATGACCTGTCCTTTCGTTCGATGGGCGCGACGTCGGGCGATCTGCCCGGGCGCGAGCGTTGCGTTCGGCGGCCTGCGTGGCGCCGCCCCGCCCTTGGTCGAACTCTATAGTGCAGGTTATAGATTAAGCGATTCTTGAGCCAAGATTAATGTTGGATGAGTTTTTGCGCGGCGGCGGGAAAAGTATTAGACCTCGATAGCGGGGGCTGGGGTGCCGGTGCAAAACGGCGTCAAGGGTTGGTCGAGCAGGCGGTTTTTAGGCGACTGGGACATGGCGGGCGGTCGATCACCTATACTGGTTGGGCTCAACTGGAGAGGTGATAACTAGTTATGAAATCAATCAATGTTGCAGCGGCAATTATTCAGAAGGACGGGAAAATCCTGAGCTGCCAGCGTGGCTACGGCGAGTTTAAAGACGGCTGGGAGTTTCCGGGCGGCAAGCTCGAGCCGGGCGAGACCGGCGAGCAGGCGATCGTGCGCGAGATTCAGGAGGAACTCGAGGTCACGATCGGCAATCTCGACTATCTGTGCACGGTTGAGCACGATTACGAGACGTTCCACCTGTCGATGCAGTGCTACCTGGCTAATATCCTTTCGGGGGAGTTCAAAGAGCACGCTCACGAGGACATGAAGTGGCTCGATACCAATAACCTGTGGGATGTCGATTGGCTTTCGGCGGACGTTAAAGTCGTTAGGGAACTCGAAAAGAAACTTGGGCTTAAGTAAGCAAAAAGGAGCGGGCGCCACATGGGCGACCCACTCCTTTTTGTTACTCGGCTTCACTAAGATCGCTGAGCATAAACTCGTAAATGTCCTGCCTCACGGGTGCGTTGAGCTCATATTCGATTTCGACGGCGTTGTCGTTGCTCTTAGTTTTAATAGCCTCGAACTCGCCGGTCGGATGCATTTCGCCTAAGAAATAGAACTCCTTGCCACCCTTATCGTCCTTGTTCTTTCGCATAAACAAATACGTCTTCAAGCCGTTTTCTGGCCATGCCTGCAGTCGCAGAATCTCGGGGGAGTTGAGCGTGCGGTTGTTCTTAGAGATTGCAACTAGCTTGCTCGGCGAAACAAAGCGGTCTTCATACTGAATTGACTCACTAATGTCGGGTGCCTTGTCATAGTTAATAAACACGGGGAATGTGTTGGTCTTTTCGTCGTAGAAGTAGCCGCCAAGATTTTGGCCGTTGATGTTCTTTTCCCAGTTCATCAAGCGGCAAACCTCTTCGTATGTGTACTTGGCATTGAGAACGAAATTTGTGTTCTCGTACGTCTCGGCATAGTCGAGTCGGTTGCGCGCAATGCCAAAATCCAGCACCTCAAGAATCTGACGCTTGAACTCTGCGTTGCGCAGGGCGCTCGCAAACACTTCGGTCAGACGAGGTCCGGTTCCGTCGTCAATAAGCAGGGAAACGAAATCCTTGGGAGTGGCAAAGTCGCCCTTAAGGACGGCGATTGCCGACCTAACGGCGCTGTCCTTAAGTTGTGCGCGGTAGTTCCTAAGCGCGGCCTCGCGCATATGTCGATAGCCCTCGTGTCCGGCTTCGACGAGCGTTTGAAGCAAATAGAGGTCTTCGAATCGCTTGCCCGCGGCGAGCTTTTGCGAAATAAATTTGAGAATCTTGGTTTGATCAGAGGAAAAATGGACTGTGTAGCCCGGCTCGTATTTGGAAAGAAATGCGTGGTAGGACCCCAGGCCGCTGTTCTTGAAGATAAGCAGCGGATCGATGGAGCCATTACGATCAAATTCGAGCAGCGATGGAATCTTGCCGAGTTTCTGGCGCAAGTCGAGATATTCGTTCTTCAAAAATCTGACGGAGGTAAAGTCGCCGCCGTCGATGGCCTTATAGATGCGAGCTTCGGAAATACGATCGAAGCTTACCGTTGAGCATCCGGGGATCGCCGAATCGCTCTCTTGGACGAGACGACGCAGACGGTCTTTGTTGTACGTCTTGTCACCCGAAAGCGCGATGGGCACCAAGAAGTTGCTCTGGTAATTGCCAATAAAATCTAGTACCAGTGCGTATTCCTTGCCATCATTCAGGCGCAAACCTCGTCCGAGCTGCTGAACAAAGATGATTGCGGAGTCGGTGCGTCGAAGCATGATGATCTGATTGAGCGAGGGGATGTCGACGCCCTCGTTCATGATATCGACCGAGAAAATGTACTCGAGCTCGCCGGCTTCAAGTTGGCTGATCGCGGCATCGCGGACTTCATCGGAATCTTGACCGCTAATTGCAGCCGTTCGATATCCGAGAACGTTGAATTTGCGCGACAGTTCTTCGGCCTCGGCGTTTCGATTGCAGAAAATTAAGCCCCTGCGGTTGCTTTTGGCGACGCTATATTCTTCGATCTTCTCGGTGATGTGACGCACGCGTTCATCGGACGTCAAACGCCCGAACAGAGCGGTATCTTCGACCGTCTCATCGTCAATCTCCAGATCGTGAATGCCAAAATAATGGAAGGGGGCTAGCATCTCTTCGGCCAAAGCGTCCTGCAGCGTGATCTGGAACGCGATGACGTGATTGAAAAGGGCAAAGACGTCGTAGCCGTCGGTGCGATTAGGCGTAGCGGTCATGCCAAGATAAAACCGAGGCGTAAAGTGCGACATGATGGATTGGTAGCTCTGAGATCCCGTGCGGTGGGCCTCGTCGATGACGATGTAGTCGAACTCATCGGGACGGAAATCGCTCAGATGTTTGGCGACCGAAGAACACATGGCAAACACGCAGGTAGTATTGCTTATATTATTGCCAGTTTGATAGGTGTCGAACGTATAGGTACTACCTAAGAGCCGTTCATAGCTTACACGGGAGGCGTCTATAATGCGTCGGCGGTGCGCAAGAAAGAGGATGCGCCGGGGTTTAGTTGCGAGCACGTCGAACGCCGAAAGGAAGGTCTTGCCAGTGCCGGTTGCCGAGACCAGCAATGCACGGGTCTCGCCCTTGCGGTGGATTACGCCGAGCGCCTCAAGGGCGCGCTGCTGCATTTTATTGGGCTTGATTTCTTCGAGGTCGTTCGTGGTTGGGCTAACAGTTGCCTGGAACGTCGGTTTCGATTTGGGCTTTGAGGGATGTGCCGATCGATATGCGGCATAGTTCTCAATCCAGTCTTGGGAAAGCAAAACGGTTGAGGTGTCGTTCCACAACGAATTGAATTCGCCCCTCAGTTCGCCGAGTAGGCGGCTGTTCTCGACAGTCTGGTACAGCACGTTCCATTCTTTATTACAGGTGAGGGCGGTCTGCGTCATGTTCGAGCTGCCGACGATGACCGTGCTGGTTTCGCCCTTATCAAAAATGTATCCCTTGGCATGCAGATTACCCTGGAATACGCGAACTTCCATGTTGTCGTATTCCAGGAGCTTGCGAAAGGCATCGGGTGAGTTGAAGTTGAGATAGGTGGACGTGAGCAGCCTGCCCTTAATGCCACGCTGCTTGAGCTCCTGGAACGCCTCGACCAGGATTTGAAGGCCGCCGTCTGCAACAAAAGCTACGCAAAAGTCAAAAGAGCTGCAGGTTGAGAGCTGCTCCTTCATAACGGATAGTAGTGTTCCGCCTGTCGCCTTCGAGTTGGCGATGAGCTTGGGCGAATCGTTCTCGCGTGCTAGCGAGTCGAATTCAATATCAATCTGCTGCTGCGTAGTCATCCTGGCCAAACCTTTCGAAAGACTATGTTGGCGCCAGGATAACAGATCGATCGTTCGTGTTTTGGGCGTATGTGATTTTAAGACTATCGGCTACTCAAGTTTGTGGCTGCGGCCTTGGTGCCGTGTCTTGCGGGGCCTCTCTCTATCTATGTGTATGTGTTTTCGTCTTATTGGCTGCTGGGAGAAGTCCTGCCCCCCAAGATTCCGCGCATGCCATGGCTCCGTGTCGGCCATGTGGCAAGCTGCTTGTCATGGCCTCGCCAGAATCCGACTGCAAATGGCCACGGACGGATATGCAGGTTCTTATCGCTACGTGAGAAAAACTTGCAAAACTCGCAAGTTCTTGTCATGCTGTGAGAAAAACTTGCAGATTGGGGCGGGCGATGGATAAACGGATGGTCCCTAGAAATCGATATCTCGAGAAATTGATTGCCTTTCGTGATGCGGATGTCATCAAGGTCGTAACGGGTATGCGCCGTTGTGGCAAATCGACGCTTCTGGACATGATGCGCAAACATCTTGAGGATAACGGCGTTCCATCCGAATGTCTTTTGACCTTTAAGATGGAGTCGTTTGAGCTGGAGGGCGTGCGTGATTGGCGAGAGCTTTACCGCCACGTCGACGGCCTAATGCCTGCTGGTAAGAGGTGCTATCTCTTCTTCGACGAGCTCCAGGAGGTTGCCGGATGGGAGAAGGCGATTAACGCACTTCGTGTCGACCGGGACTGCGATATATATGTTACGGGTTCGAATGCTTTTCTCCTCTCGTCAGAGATTGCGACCTTAATCTCGGGCAGGTATGTCGAGATTCGGATGCATCCGCTCACTTTTTCGGAATATGTCGACTTTCTTGGTCCGACTGACGTCACGAATAGGCTCGCTGTTTTTGGTCGGGAGGACATCGTTGCGCTCGACGATCTTCTCGACCGTTATCTTACGTTTGGAGGCCTGCCGTTTCTCGCTGCTTCAAAACTGCCGGAGCAGGAAATGAAGGACTATATCTGGAGCACGTACCAAACAATCGTCGGGCGCGACATTTTGGCTCGCGAGGCGCGTCGGGGTAGACGGTCGGTGACGAGCAGGAGTGTGCTCGACCGCGTCACTTCCTACTTGGCCGATAACATTTCAAACCCGACATCAATTAACAAGATTGTTGGCACGCTGGCGGAGAACGGGCTGAAATCCTCGCATGGCGTCGTGGACACTTGTGTGTCCGCCCTTGAGGAGACCTATATCTTTTCGCATGCGCGCCGATTTGATATTAAGGGTCGGGACATTTTGAAGACCGGTGGCAAATTCTACATTGAGGATCTGGGGCTTCGAGCTTTCTTGGATGGGTATCGCGGCAGCGACAGTGGGCGTGTTCTCGAAAATGCCGTTTACAATCGCCTTGTCTATGACGGATATCAAGTCTTCACGGGTCATCTTCGAGATGCCGAAATCGACTTCGTTGCAATCGGCGACGGCTCGGATCGTAAGTTTATTCAGGTTACAGAGTCGATTGACGAGGAGGCGACGCGTAAGCGCGAGCTGCGTCCATTTGAGCTCAGATCGCTCGAGAAGATTACCGGCGGTTACGAGAAGATCATTGTCGTTCGTCAGGGGAGCCATCCGACCGACATCGACGGTATCAAAATCGTTTCTGCAGTCGATTTCTTAATGGGTAGGCTTGGGGCTTAGGGCGTTTGAAGCGCGTCTGTTTCCTATGCCTGGCGACATTGCCGCAGCTCGTGACGCCGCCGGCTCCTTCCTCTCCGTCAAGCGGCACCAACTCAGCTGATCCGTTGGGGACGGAGGAAAGCGGGTCATTTTCGGCGCGCCACAGGTGATACGAATCCTGCGGCGCGCTGTTTTTTGCGCGAGGGCTTTCAGGTGTGTCTGTGTGGCGTGGGAGATTTAATTTGCCGCCTTGCTCTGTCGTGGCGGTGTGAATCAAAGCAACGACCCTCTAAGGAGTTCGATATCGATGAGTGATAACACCAAGCATCTCGCAAAGAAGTGCGTCAAGGACGCGGGGCCGTGCCTCGCGCTGTGCGTAGCTGGCGCAGCGGTCGCGCTGCTGGCTTCTTTGGGGCCGTTCGACGTGCTCCGAAGTGCCAGTTCTCTGCATGTTTGCATGGCCCTTGCCGGCGCCATGATGACCGGCGGCGTGCTCGATCTGGTTTTTTGGGTGCTTGACCCGTTTGGATGGAAGAACGAAGGGTAAGCCCTAAGGGATGGAAGGGCTGGAACGGTTAGCTTAGTAATCGTGCAGAATGTGGGCTAGCGACTTGCAGGGAAGTGGTAATCCGATGACGGTCTATGTGACGGGCGATATTCACAGCGGCCTCGACATGCAAAAGCTGCGCGACTGGGATCTTGGGGATAGCCTGGCGAGCGACGACTATCTCATCATCGCGGGCGACTTTGGCTTTCCCTGGGACTTTTCTGCCGAGGAATGTGCCGATATTGCTTGGCTGGAGTCGCGCCCCTACACCGTGCTGTTTGTCGACGGCAACCACGAACGCTTCGACCATTGGGCGGAGCGGCCCGTGGAGTTGTGGCACGGTGGGCTGACGCAGCGCCTGTCGGATACCTCGCCCATACGGCGCCTGACGCGCGGCGAGGTTTTTGAGCTCGACGGCTCAACGGTCTTTACCATGGGCGGCGCCACGAGCGTGGACAAGGAATACCGCATTCCCTATTCCAGCTGGTGGCCGCAGGAGCTGCCGGACGAGCGCAACTTTGAGGAGGCGCGGGCAAAGCTCGACAGCGTGGGTTGGAAGGTCGACTACGTGATCACCCACACCTGCTCTACGCGCATGCTTTCGCCCACGCTCTATCCGGCACCTGGCTGGAATTGCCCCGACGTTGATCGGCTTACGGCGTTTTTCGATGAGCTGGAAGATCGCTTGGACTACAAGTGCTGGTACTACGGGCATTTTCATCGGGATGCCAACCCGGCCGAGCGCCACACCGTGCTCTACGACTGTATCGTCCGCCTGGGCGACGAGCTCCAGCCCTGGGATGTTGCGTAGAGGCGGGCGTAGCGAGCACTTCATACGATGCCTTGGATAGTTACCCTACATTTCAGTGTAATCTTTATTTGTAAGGTAACTTAAGGCATGCTGGGAGCTGGAGGAGATGTCGCCTGACAATCTAGAGTTTCAGCGCCATTCGGTTGGTGCCGGGTAGGGTGGCGAAGCCAAAATGTTCATAGAATGCTGCCGCCTTATCATCTACTGGATCGACAACCAAAGCTCGCGCTCCTGCCAGAGCAGAGATTTTCAAGGCGTTTTCGATGGCATCTTTGAGTAGTGAAGCTCCAAGACCAAGCCCCTTGAACTTCTCATCGACCCCCATCATTCCAAGCAGTACCGTAGGAACTTGGGAGGGGGAGTTTCGCACGAACCATCCTCCATCAACATTTTCGCGAGCCACGGAGTGCGTGCACAGCGTATAAAACCCAGCGACTGCGTCGTCGCAATACGATGCGTATATAACCGCTGATCCTCTTCTTCGCGCCGAGGCTGATCTGTTTTTAGCCCATCCGTCTACAAGAGTATTTCCACAGTGGAAAGCCTCGATGCCTTGACCAACGGGGAGTTGAACGGGCTTGGTAAATGTGCTCATTCCCAAACCGCTTTACGGTCGAGCAGCGCTTTTGCAGCTTGAGGCATGGGGGAATCGAGCATTTCGCAAAATGCATCGAAACCATCAGGAGAAAGATAGGTTGTTGACGCCTCGGCGATATCACGTGCGGAGCTCTCGTCAAGGTGAGCTGTGGCCCATTGGGTGAGAGTTTGGCCACGTAAGGCTGCGGCGCGCTCGTAAGTAAGGCGTTGACGTTCGGTCAACCTTAGATCCATGCGGCGTTGTTTCTCAATCGTTGGCATAGCAAAAACCTCCTTTGCACAATTGTACGGAATTATTCCGTACATAACAAGACGCAGAATTATGTCCTCGCTGAAGGGGGGCGAGGGGGAGGGGCGTATTTGGCTACTCGACCGTTACAGTGATGTTCTCGCGGTGCGCACGGATGACGTCCCAGCTAAAGTGCTCGACCAGCTGCTCGGTAGAGCGCGGCGTGGTGTCCGGCGTGATGCCCGTTTGTCCGGCGAGCCATCCCAGCAGCGCCTCGGGCGTGCCAAAGCGTGCGCGTAGCTCGCCCAGGTCCAGATCGCGGTCTCGCTTGGATAGGCGGCGGCCGTCCGGTGACATGAGCAGCGGGATGTGCGCGTAGCGCGGCGTGGGAAGTCCCAGCAGATGCTGCAGATAGATTTGGCGCGGCGTGGACCCCAGCAGGTCGCATCCGCGCACGACCTCGGTGACGCCCATGGCGGCGTCGTCGACCACCACGGCTAGCTGATAGGCAAAAACGCCGTCGCTGCGGCGGACCAAAAAGTCGCCGCACTCGGTGGCGAGCGCCTCGCATTGAGCCCCGTACGTGCGATCCACGAATTCGATCACGTCGTCTGCGAGGTCATCTACGGTGGGCACGCGCAGGCGCGTGGCCGGAGCGCGCAGGGCACTGCGGCGGGCGATTTCTTCGGCAGAAAGGCCTCTGCAGGCGCCGCGGTAGATGGGCGTGCCGTCGCTGGCGTGCGGCGCACTCGCGGCGTGGAGTTCGGCGCGCGTGCAAAAGCAGGGATAGGTGAGGCCGGCGTCTTGTAGCTGGTGCAAGGCGCTCTCGTACAGGTCAAGGCGATCATGCTGGTAGTAGGGGCCTTCGTCCCACTCGAGCCCTAGCCAGGCCAGGTCGTCAATCAGTTGAGCGGCAAGTTCCGGGCGCTTGCAGCGATCGTCTAGGTCCTCGATGCGCAACACGATGCTGCCGCTCTGGCTGCGGGCCGAAAGCCACGAGCACAGGCAGCTGAATACGTTGCCCAGGTGCATGCGGCCCGAGGGCGACGGGGCGAAGCGGCCCACGACGGGGGTGGGCCCTGCCGTTGCCGGTGTGTCCGCGGAGTGTGTTGCTATGTTGCATGCGTTGATGTCCATGCGGACGAGTATAGCGCGGGAGGTGGGGGAGGCACCGACTCGACAGCTCGATCGCGCCCGCCAGCCAACCCCTCAAACGACAGAAACCCCGGCAGCTCTTCGCAACTGCCGGGGTCTCCGCGGAAAAGGGGGACATGATCCTCAAGCGAACGGCAAAGGGGCAAACCGTTTTCGCTCAACTGCTTTATGCCCCTCGCCCGCCGGCTTAATCGGCTCACGCCGCTCCCACACAAAGCCGCTACACCTGTGACAGAGCTGTGAAATGGTATCTATTGCTGGCGCAGGCCGTACCAAAGAGTGTCCCAAACTGTCGGCAGATAAGGAACGTCCCTAAGTGCCAGGCTCGGGTGGGACTTTTGTCCCATTTGACGTTCCGTTGGCCCAGATGTTCGTCATGTGTACCCGCAAACGTGGGACAATGGCGCTGTTGGTTTTACAGATAAAGGATGCGCTTATGAACACCCTCGTCGCCAAAGTCAGTCGGCACCGTCACCCGTTTGCGCGATTCGCTTCCGTCTGCGCGCTCGTTGCGCTTGCGTTGTTGCTGCTGCCTGCCGCCGCGCACGCCGACGGCTACTCCATGACCCAAACCTATATCGGTGCCACGGTTGAAGCCGATGGATCGCTGACCGTTGTCGAGGGGCGCCAGTTTGATTTCGATGACGACATCAACGGCGTGTTTTGGGAGATCAATACGGGAGCCAACCAGCAGGGCGGCACGGCGGGCGTCGATGTGCAGAGTGTCGAGGAAGAGGACACCGCGTTTAACAAAGTCGATAGCGCGAACAAGGGCGACTCTGGCGTCTATACGGTTGAGCAGTCCGACGGCGGCGTAAAGATCAAGGTTTTCAGCCCCCACGAGAGCGGCGACAGCGCGATCTATTACGTGAGCTACACCATGACCGGTGCGGTTATGAACTGGGCCGATACCGCCGAGCTCTACTGGAAGTTCGTGGGCGACGGCTGGTCCGCGGATTCCGACGATGTCGAGATGGAAGTGTACTTCGCAAATGCCGCTGCCGGGACGGCGGCCGTCAAGGGTGAGAACTTCCGCGCATGGGGCCACGGCCCGCTGACGGGCGACGTATCGCTCGATGCGGACGAACCCATGGTCACCTATACCATTCCCTGCGTGCATCAGGGCGAATTCGCTGAGGCACGCATCGCCTTCCCCAGCGACTGGGTGCCGCAGCTTGCCGCCTCGGTCGAAGAGCGCATGTCAACGATCCTGAGCGAAGAGAAGGAATGGGCCGACGAAGCTAACGCCCGCCGTGAGCACGCGCGTGCGATTGCCAGCGCGATTGCCGTGGTGTGTGTTGTTGTGGCGGTTGCCTATACCGGTGTGATCGTGATGCTCAAGCTGCGCAGGCCCAAGCCCAAGCCGCTCTTCCAGGACGAGTACTTCCGCGATGTACCCTCCGCCGACCATCCCGCGGTGCTTGCAGCTCTTATGAGCTGGAACGACGTGCCCGATCAGGCATATATCGCCACACTGATGAAGCTGACCGACGACCGCGTGATCAAGCTGGAAGAAGCGACCGAGACCAAGAAGAAGGGTCTGCTCCGTCGCGAAAAAGAGGAGCAGACGTATCGCATCACAGTGACCGACGAGGCCTGGAAGGCTGCCAAGAAGGACGGCATCGATCGCGATGTGCTCAAGGTCTTCTTCGCTGGCGTTAAGCCCGATAAGGACGGAGTCCGTTCGCGCACGTTTAGCGAGCTGGAGGAGTACGCTAGCGAGCGCACCACATCTGTTGGCGACAAGCTCGAGGACTATCAGAGCACAGTTAAGGCCAAGCTGGAGGCGCGCGAGCTTATTGCATCGGATGGCACTATCGCGATGGTGGCCGGCCTGGTTCTTGGCATCATCATTGTCTTTGGCATTTTGGGCTCTCTGTTCTATACCGACTTTGCGGACGCCAACGTCGGTGCCGCTATGATCTCGATCCCCGTCACGATTGTGGGCTTTGTCCTGAGCTGCACCTTCCGCCGTTACACGCCGGAGGGCGCCGAGGTGGCGGCTCGCTGCAAGGCGCTCAAGCATTGGCTCGAGGACTTTACGCGCCTGAAGGAGGCCATCCCCAGCGACCTGATCTTGTGGAACAAACTGCTGGTGATGGGCGTTGCCCTGGGCGTTTCGAAAGAAGTGCTGCGACAGCTGGCCGAGGCCGTGCCTGCGGACCTGCGCAACAGCGACGATTTCTACGACAACTACCCCTGCTACTGGTGGTATTACCATCACTACGGCAACGAGTCTCCGCTCGATTCGTTTAACGATGTGTATCACGAGACCATCCGCGAGCTGGCTTCGAGTTCCGATAGCTCGAGCGGCGGTAGCGGCGGCGGCTTTTCCGGTGGCGGCGGTGGCGGCGTCGGCGGAGGCGGCGGCGGAACGTTCTAGCGAGCGCTTGCTTTGGGGTGGATCTTTCTGGGCGGTTGCCAGGGAAGATCCACCCCATTTTTGTGCATCGAAACGGGCTAAACTTTCCGTTGAGGACTTTCGCGCAAGGGGCAGTGGACAAAAAATGCCAAATATGAGTACTGTTGCGGTAGCGCGCAGAGATGTGGTGTAAGAGGCGGGGCATGCCCCGCCTCTTCTCTTT
>UQMV01000022.1 GCA_900542315.1 uncultured Collinsella sp. | reverse complement strand
CCCGCCTCTTACACCACATCTCTGCGCGCTACCTCAGATCAAGTCCAAAGTGGCCCAAGGCAGCAGGCGCAAAGCGCCGCCGCTGCCGCACGACCCCAAAGTCCCCGCAGGCAGCAGGCGCGAACGCGCCGCAGCTGCCGGCCGCGCTCCGCAGTCCCCCAAGGCGGCAGGCGCAAAGCGCCGAGGCCGCCGCCGGGACCAGGGCCCGCAACAACCACGCGCCCCTACATCAGCCCAGCGGCCCCAATCAACAACGGCCCCATCGCAGGCCGCTCGCAGCAACGTCACCGCAGGCGGGGGCCGGGCTTAGTTTTCAGAACACTCCGCAGACCAGTGTGGCGCCTTGTCCGCGGCTCCGAAGGAGCAGGACAAGGCGCCACACATGGTCGAGGACGTTCTGAAAACTAAGCCCGGCCCCCGCCGGACAGGTCAACCGCTACTCGCAGAGCAGCTTAGCGATCTGGACGGCGTTGGTTGCCGCGCCCTTACGGATTTGGTCGCCGCAGCACCAGAAGGTAATACCGCGCGTGGCCTCGGGGTTCGAGATGTCGCGGCGTACGCGACCGACCCAAATCAGGTCCTGGTCGGAGGTGTCCATCGGCATGGGGAAGCGGTCGTGCGCATCCTCGGCGCTCATGTCGTCAACCAGCTTCACGCCCGGAGCGGCAGCCAGCGCAGCACGGGCCTCTTCCACCGTAATGTCGCGCTCAAACTCGAGCGTAATGCTCTCGGAGTGCGAACGCAGCACGGGCACGCGCACGCAGGTGCAGTTCACGCGCAGCTCGGGCAGGTGCATAATCTTGCGGCCCTCGTTTTGCAGCTTCATCTCCTCGGAGGTAAAGCCCTCCTCCTTGACGCCGCCAATCTGCGGAATCAGGTTACTCGCCAGCTGGGCGGCAAACGCGCGCGGCTCGGGAATCTCCTCGCCGCGGCCCAGGGCGGCCAGCTGAGCCTCGAGCTCGGCCATACCGGGGGCACCGGCGCCCGAAGCTGCCTGATACGTCGAAACAATCATGCGCTTTACGCCGGCAAGCTGGTGCAGCGGCCAGGTGGGAACCAGGCCGATGATAGTCGCGCAGTTGGGGTTGGCGATAAGGCCGTGATGCCACTTGATGTCGTCAGCATTGATCTCGGGCACGACCAGCGGCACCTCGGGATCCATACGGAAGGCGTGGCTGTTGTCGACCACGACGGCGCCGCGCTTGACGGCCTCGGGCAGCAGCTCCTTCGCGATATCGTCGCCGGCGGCGCCGAGCACAATGTCGCAGCCCTCAAAAGCCTCGGGGCAAGCCTCTTCGATCACGATTTGCTCGCCGCGGAACTCAACGGTCTTGCCCGCGGAGCGTGCGCTTGCCAACAGCTTGAGCTTGCCGACCGGGAACTCCTGCTCGTTGAGGCACTCGAGCATCTGGGTGCCCACGGCTCCCGTCGCGCCCAAAATAGCAACCGTGTACTGTTTCATGCTTCCCCCTTTAAAGGTTGTGGCTTTTGCCCGCACGCCGAGCAGGCCGATTATTGTTGCCAGTTTATACAAGAACGGGGCGGGCACGAAACCCGCCCCGTCGAAACGAAACCGAAACGAAACGCCCCGCCGTAGATTTTTGAGACATGACCCAAAAATCTACCGAGCAGTCGCTACTTTTTGAGCGCGGCCAGGGTGGGATCGGCCGGCGCGGGAGCCTCCAGATCGGAGACCTTCACAATGCCGTTCTCGTCGGAGAAGGCACGGTAAATGGTCCGAATCGCAAGGTCGAAGTCCTTCTCCTCGACGCCGATAATGATGTTGATCTCGTCGCAGCTCTGCGAAATCATGCGCACGCTCACGCCGGCCTGGCCGAGCATGCCAAACAGATGGCCGGAAATACCAGCACGACCGCGCAGGTTACGGCCGACGGTCGCGATGAGCGCCAGGCCCTCGACAACCTCGATCTCGAGCGGCTCAACCTCCTGCTGGATATCGCCCACGAGCGAATACAGCGAGTCGTGCACATCCTGCTCCTGCACCACGGCGCCAAAGCGGTCGACGCCGGTGGGCATGTGCTCGACGGAAACGTCATAGCGCTCGAAGACCGAAAGCGCGCGGCGCATAAAGCCGACGCGGGGCTTGGTGCGGTCGCGGGCGACGTTGATGGCGACAAAGCCGCGCTTGCCAGTCACGCCGGTAATGATGGGCTCCGCCTCGCCCTCATCGGCCGTCTCGCTAATGATGGTGCCGGGGTCCTGCGGCGCATTGGTGTTCTTGATGACCAGCGGAATACCCGCCTCGCGCACGGGAAACACGGCCTCCTCGTGCAGGACGCTTGCCCCCATGTACGAAAGCTCGCGCAGCTCCTCGTAGGTAACGCGCGCAATGGGCTGAGCCTCGGGAACGATACGCGGGTCGGCAGAATAGAAGCCCGAGACGTCGGTCCAGTTCTCGTACAGGTCGGCGCCCAGGCACTTGGCCAGAATCGAGCCCGAGATATCGCCGCCGCCACGATCGAGCAGCTTGATCTGGCCCTCACGCGTCGCGCCGTAGAAACCGGGCATAACAAAGCCGCCCTGCTGACCGTACTCCTGCACCAGCTCAGAGGTGCGATTCATGCTGAGCGTACCGTCGTGATGGAACGCCACAACCGTCGCGGCGTCCAGGAACGGTAAGCCCAGGTACTCGGCCATCAGGCGAGCGGTAAAGTACTCGCCACGGCTCACAAGCTCCTCGGTGGAGTAGCCGCCCGAGCGGGCGCGCTCGGCAAAGGCCGCGAACTCCTCACGGATGGGATAGGTGAGCTCCAGCTCGTCAGCGATATCAAAATAGCGCTGGCCAATGTCCTCGAGCAGTTCCTCGCACGACACGTGGTACTTAACGTGCGCGTTAACCAGGTAGAGCAGGTCAGTCACCTTGGTGTCGCCCTTAAAGCGGCGACCGCAGGCAGAAACCACCACAAAACGGCGAGCCGGGTCGGCATCGACGATGGCCTTGATCTTCTTAAAGTGTTCGGCGTCGGCGACCGACGAGCCGCCAAACTTGGCAATCTTAATCATGGGCTGGAGGTTACCTTTCTAAAAAGCCTCTGCGAACCTGTTTTGCGCGCTCTGATACCATGGTTTCACCGATTGGGACCAAGGCATCCGAGGAGCAGTGTTATATGGGAACTTATCATAGTACACGAGGACGCACTTTATCGTGCTCAAGTAAGGTGGCAATCCGTACCGGCATCGCTCCCGACGGGGGTTTGTTTGTCTCGGACGAGCTCGGCACCCAGCAGGTCGATATCAGCTCGCTTGCAGCTAAATCGTACTTTGAAATCGCTCAAGATGTGTTGGAAATGTTACTGAATGATTACACGGCCGAAGAAATTTCGGCGTGTGTCGACGAGGCATACCGCGGCACGTTCGCGAGTGAAGAGGTTACGCCGCTCGTCAAACTCGACGCAGCGCCGGGCGCTGACGCCCCTCAGACCTATGTGATGGAGCTCTTTGGCGGCCCCACAAGCGCCTTCAAAGACGTCGCCCTGCAGATGCTCCCCCGTCTGATGGCCCGCACTTCCGCCAAGGACGGCGGCGCCGAGCGCATCATGATCGTCACCGCCACGTCGGGCGACACGGGCAAGGCCGCGCTCGCCGGTTTTGCCGACGCTCCGGGCACGGGCATCACCGTCTTTTATCCCGAGGGCAAAGTCAGCCGCGTGCAGAATCTGCAGATGTCCACTCAGGAGGGCGATAACGTCGCCGTCTGCGGCATCCGCGGCAACTTCGACGATGCCCAGAGTGCCGTCAAGCGCATCTTTGCCGATAAGGAGCTTGCCGAGCGCCTGGAGGCCGCCGGCACGGTGCTTTCGAGCGCCAACTCCATCAACGTCGGCCGCCTGGTGCCGCAGGTCGTCTACTACTTTGCCGCCTATGCGCAGCTGTTGCACGCCGGCGCCATCGAGGCCGGCGACGCCGTGGAGTTCTGCGTACCGACCGGCAACTTTGGCGACATCCTGGCCGGCTACTATGCCAAGCGCATGGGTCTGCCCGTCGCCAAACTCGTCGTGGCCAGCGACAAGAACAACGTGCTCGCCGACTTCCTGACCACCGGCGTCTACGACCGCAACCGTCCGTTCTTCACGACCATCTCGCCGTCGATGGACATCCTCATCAGCTCTAACCTGGAGCGCATGCTGTACTTCCTGTCCGATGGCGACTGTGAGCTCGTTGCCGGCCTTATGGAGCAGCTGGCACAGACTGGTCGCTACGAAATTCCCGCCGACCTGCTGGCAAAGATTCAGAACGTCTTTGGTTGCGGTTGGGCCAGCGAAGACGAGGTCCGCGCTGCCATCAAGAGCTGCTGGGGTGCAAACGGCTATGTGATCGACCCGCACACCGCTTGCGGCTATCACGTCTTTGAAAAGGTCGCTCCCGCCGAGGGCGCCAAGGCCCGTGTGCTGCTTTCGACCGCCAGCCCCTACAAGTTCCCGCGCGCCTGCTGCGACGCCCTGGGCCTCGACGTTCCCGAGGATGATTTTGAGGCTATGCGTGTACTCGAGCAGGCCACCAACACGGTCGCCCCGACCCAGCTCGCCGAACTCGAATCCAAACCCGTCCGCTTCGAAGACGTCTGCGACGTCGATGAGATGGCAAGCTACGTCGAGTCCGCAGCAAAACGAATGAGCACCAACTAGATCCCTCATTAAGCGCCGGCGAAAGCCGGCGCACCTTCTTTTTATTTAGCTTTCGGGATGATGACGAGCATGCGAGCGGGTCTGGCCGTTTAGTTCGTCGCGAGTTCCGCACGAGCCGGAAAGCACTTAATGTGCTTTCCGAGTGAGCCAGGACTGCCCGAGCAGCGAACTAAACGGCCAGACCCGCCCAGGAGGACCCACATGATCAAAATCACCGTCCCAGCAACCAGCGCCAACCTAGGCATCGGCTACGACACCCTCGGCATGGCCGTCAGCCTCTACTCGCACTTCACCTTCGAGCGCGCCGATAAGCTCACCATCACGGGCTGCCCCGAGGAGTTCCAAAACGAGAATAACCTGGTCTATGTGAGCTTCGTCGATGCTCTGGCCGCCTGGGGCGAGGCGGCCTTCCCCGTCGCTATCGACATTCAGACCGACGTTCCCGTCGCCCGTGGCCTGGGTTCCAGCTCCACCTGCGTCGTCGCCGGCATCATGGCTGCCGCCGCGCTGACGGGCCACACCGTCGACCGCGCCGAGCTCGTCCGCATTGCCACCGAGGTCGAAGGCCATCCCGATAACGTCGCCCCCGCTATCCTGGGCGGCGCCGTCTGCTCCTTTACGCCGACCGATTCGCTCCCCCAGTGTCTGCGCTACGAGGTGAGCGATCGCCTGCGTTTTATTACCGTGATTCCGCCCTACGAGGTGCATACGAGCGAGGCGCGCAAGGTTGTGCCGCAGGAGATTCCACTCTCCACCGCCGTATGGCAAATGGGCCGCATCGCCGGCATGACGCGCGGCCTGGAGACTGGCGACCTTGACCTGATTGCCGCCGCCAACGACGACCGCATCCAGGAGCCCTATCGTCGCCGTCTGATTCCCGACTACAACGCCGTGCGCGACACCTGCCTTAACGGCGGTGCCAAGACCATCTGGATCAGCGGTTCGGGCTCGACCCTTATGGCTGTGACCGACGACACCATCGTGGCAAAGTTCCTGCAGGTCAAGCTGCGCGAGCAGTTCCCCAAGTGCGACACGCATATTCTGACGTGCGACACGGAAGGCGCTCAAATCGAGTACCTGTAGACATCCTTCTCATATACCTGTCCGGGACGGTCGGGATGTTCCCTCAAAATCGTCCTCGCGCATGAAGGCCCCTTGTCCAGCTCCTACGGAGCGACGGACAAGGGGCCTTCGCGCTGCGGAATGATTTTGAGGGAACATCCCGACCGTCCCTGCGTCTACCTTGCTGAGGATGTCTACAGGGACTCACGTTTTGAAGGGGCGCCGGGCTGATAGTTTGGCTTTTTATTGATAGGGACTCTTGCTAGGCTGGAGCACTTCCTAGAGGCGGGCATCGACTGTGCGCTTGGTTTACGCTGCGCTGGTTTCTTTGTATTCGAAGACTGGTTCTAGGAGGTCCTCGATGTTGCAGTGGAGGGCTTTTGCTATGGCTCTTACGCTTGTAACCGAAGCTTCATTGATGTTTCTCTGGCGCTGCTCGTACATTTGGATTGAGCGGAGTGACACACCCGATTCGTATGCCAGATCTTGTTGGGTTTTCTTGAGTCTCTTTCTTGCTAACGCAAGTTTGGTTTGCCTGGACACTTTTTTCGCCATATCGCAGACGAGACGAGCCACGCGTTCCTCCGAGGCTTCGTGCCAGGGGTAATACAGACTGCGCAGCACATCAAATGGAACGACATGCAGCAAATCTTCGAAAGACCCTCCTAGGCGCCACTGCAGGTATGCCAGCATCCAGCCTGTCCAATATTCCGGTGTCTTTTCGAATCGGTAGGTTCGATTTGGCATCGTCCTTGATTGATAGCCTGACCTTTCGGCGATAAGTGCGAACAGCTCAACGCCCGATTTTCCCGATACGACCCATGCGTTGCCACGCTCAAACTCGCGGGCAACCCCGCTCAAGCAAAAGAGTTCAGCAACTTCAGATCCTTCTGCTCCATAGTCATTGACGGCATAGTCGAAGCAGTCGCCGAGGTTGTTCATTGCATCCTCGAGGTAGTAGACGGGGTATGTCCTACTCGGCCCACAATCCGTTAACTCTTGGATCATTTAAATCAACCCTCCCTGCCATCAAATCCCTAATGTCGACACCATCAGAGTCAAATCCGTTTACCGTATCCAGGTACTTGCGTCGAGCGTTCTGTTCTCGCTCAAATCGTTTGGGATAAAACTCAGCTCCCGGGGCCTGCTTCCAATCGCGGAACCTGATCGCCGAGAACGCACGCTCACTCATAAGCGCATATTGAATGCCCAAATCCCCCAAAAACATAATGCGCTGCAATTGCCTGAGCGAAATCATGCCGTTGACAAACTGTCTTGCAAACGAGAAATAGGAATCGTCTGCGCGATAGCCTCGAATAACGTCATAGGGAGAAATATCAATCAGGCAGTTATCCAGCAGATAATGAAGCCCCTCGCGTGCTACTGGCGTTGAAACATTGAACTCTCTGTTATTCGCCAGAATTGCAAGCCAGTTGAGAATCGAGAACTCACCTGATTCCAAATCCAAAATCGCAAGGCCATCTAAATCAAGCTCATATCGATTGGCAATGCCACCAGACTCGGTCCGACATGCCCACTCCATTGCCATTTCCTCATGCGGTGTGCAATAAAACCCGCGCCCATAGTCATTGAATTGCCTGCATTTATCCAACGATGGATGATCGACAACAACGTCCGACCCATGCCAAAGCTCCATATCGACCTCCTAAAATATATCACCTCAGTGATAGTTTACCAATAACTATCACTGAGGTGATATAGATGGGAGCTTTTTAAAAGGTTAGGCCTGATTAGAGGCAAGCCTCGGCGATGCGCTTTTTGAGTTCATCGATGCCGGTGCCGGTCTGGGAGCTTGTGATGATCACGTTCTCGGCCGGAACGTTGAGCTGCTTTTTGATGGCTGCTGCCTGGCGGGCCTGCTGGGTGCGGCTGAGCTTGTCGGCTTTGGTGAGGCAAACGATAAAGTTGAACTCGTTGCCCTGTAGGTAGTCGATCATGTCGTGGTCGAGCTTGCTGGGGTCGTGACGAATGTCCACCAGCGAGACCACCAAGTTAAAGCTGCGCTCGGAGTCGAAAAAGTCGCCGATAAGCTCGGCCCAGCGGTCGCGCTCGGCCTTGGAGCGACGGGCGAAACCGTAACCCGGCAGGTCCACGAAATGCACGTCATCGGCCTCAAAGAAGTTGATGTTGCTCGTCTTGCCCGGCGTACTGGAAACCTTGACTAGGTTCTTGCGGCCAAATAGCTTGTTCATAATCGACGACTTGCCCACGTTGGAGCGGCCGACAAAGCTCACCTCGGGGCAGGTGGACTCGGGAATCTGCGAAACCTTGCCATAGCTGGCGACGAACTTGGCAAGCTGGTAGTTAATGGAATCGGCCATGGACACTCCTTGGTCGTAGGTTCTTACAAATAGACGCGCTATTGCGCAGCGGCAATGCGGCGGACGATATCGAGCGTAATGTCACTTGCGACACGCGCGTACTCGAACAGATCGAACTCTCGCTCGCAAATTGCATCGTACGCCTCGTCACAATTATCGCTGATAGCGCGCAACACCAGGCAATCGACACCATTTTTGGTTGCGACATGGGCAATTGCCGCGCCCTCCATGCCGACACAATCGGCATGCGTCGCCTCGATAGCGTCGTTGCGCATGGTGGCGCCCGTCACAAAGCGGTTACCCGTGGCAATCGTGCCGACCAGGAACTGCTTGGTGCCCTCGTTCGAAGCGACTGCATTTTTCGAAGCGTCAACAAACCCACGCTCAGCAAGCACGTCGGCGGCAATATCGACCAGCGCGGGCGTCGAGCCAAACTCCTCGAGCCCCGGTGCGGACTCGGCGATAAGCGCGGTATCGGTATCCAGATAGCGTAGGCGTTTGCCAATGACCACGTCGTCGATATGGAGCTTGGGGTTCAAACCGCCCGCAATGCCCGAAAACACAACAGCCTGCGGAGCATACTTGCTAATGAGGTGCTGTGTTGCAGCAGCGGCGTTCACCGTGCCCATGCCCGCCGTTGTGGCGACAACTGTCAGGCTGTCGAGCTCACCGCTCACAACGGTCAAGCCTGCCTCCCGTGCCTCGCAAACGTCGCTCAGCTCTTCCTTAATCTGCATGATCTCTTTTTCGAGCGCACCGATAATCGCGATGGTAGCCATACCATTCCCCAAACCTATACGAAATTCTCAACCACGGTATGGTACCAGCATATTGAAACGGGGGTAGCTAAAAGAGCCCCGTCCCAAATAAGCTGGTTTTAGCCGATGGCGTTTTTGAGCTCGGCGCGGCGCTTTTTCATGCCGGTCATGACGGCGTTGCGCAGCTCGGGCATGCGCGCGGTATCCATCTGCGGCACGCCCTCGAGCTTATAGGGAATGCCCAGTTGCTCGTACTTGACGACACCCATGGTGTGATACGGCAGCATTTCCAGGCCCACCACGTTGTGCCATGGAGCGATGAGGCGACCGAGCTTCTCGCACTCCTCCACCGTGTCGGTAATGCCCGGCACCACCACGTGACGGATAACGACCTTGATCTTGCGACGTGCAAGCTCATCGCCAAACGCCAGGATGCGTGCGGGATCACAACCGGTCAGCTTTTTATGCTCGACCGGGTCGGCATGCTTAATATCGAGCAGTACCATGTCGGTCTCGTTGAGCACGGCATCGAACTTCTCGGGATGCTGGGGGTCGAAGGCGTAGCCACAGCTATCTAGGCAGGTATGTACACGACCATCGGGGTTGCTGTGCATTGCGCGGAACAGGTCGGCCAAAAACTCGGGCTGCAGAAGCGGCTCGCCGCCCGAAACCGTAATTCCGCCGCTGCGATAGAACTCGTGGTTACTCTGGAACTCATCCATGAGGTGCTCGACGGTCACCATGGTGCCGCCGTTGACCGACCAGGTATCGGGATTGTGGCAATACGCGCAGCGCATGGGACAGCCCTGAACAAACACCACAAAGCGGATGCCGGGTCCGTCGACCGTTCCCATCGTCTCGATCGAATGCACGCGGCCAAGGGCAAACGCAGAGTCCTCGGGACGAGCGTCCACACCCTCAAGCGTCATTTCTGCCATTCGCGCTACCTTGCCTCTCCTTGGATGCAACCAATTAAAATGCCAGAGCCATTCTAGCCCATGCGTTTGCGTCTAAACGTCTCGGACTAGAACGGCACGTTTTAATCTATCCCCCATCACCATGGCTGGGGGCTACGTCGAGATGTCAGGCTGGAGAACGCTCGCCTGCGGCCTTTACGCTTTAAGCGTGAGCACCGCGCCGAAGGCGGTCGGGCCGCAATGGCTCGATATGACGCCGCCGACCTGAGTCCAGGTAATGTCCTTAAAGCCCAGGTCGTGCGCATAGACTTCCATGTCGTCGCGCAGCTCCTCGGAAAGACCCACCGAATACGCCAGACCGATGTGCGAGTAGTCAATCTCGCCCTTGGCAACCATGTGATCAATAAAGGCGCGGGCGCACTTGAGCATGGAGCCGCGAAACTTCTTAGTCGCCACGAACTTGCCGCCCGTTACCTCAATGCAGGGCTTAATCTTGAGCAGATGGGCGCCCAGGAACGCGACGTTGGACAAGCGACCGCCCGCCTTAAGGAAGACAAGGTCCGTAGGAACAAAGCCCAGCAGCACGCGGTCCATGACGGAGTTCGTAAATGCAAAGATCTCGTCGACGGTGGCATCGGGGTGAGCCTCGATGTATTTGGCGGTCTCGACGGCAACGAGCGACTGGCCCACCGAAACAAAGCGCGTGTCCATGGAGTAGACGTAGTCGCGACCCTTGGCGGCGATCTTCGATGATTGATGCGAGCAAGTCGTGACCTCGGAATACGCGAGATGCAAAATGGTCGCGTCGGGCTGCTCAGCGTGAATGCGGTCGTACACGTGAGCAAAATCCGCCGGCGCGCAGCCACTGGTCTTGGGCATCACGCCAAACTCGTTGCAGCGCGAATAAATCTCGAGCGGATCGATTGAGCCGTCCTCAACGGTCTCGTCAGCAATCGTGACATGCATGGGCACGCGCACGATGCCGTAGCGCTCGCAGAGCTCCGGCGTCACATCCGAACCAGACTCAACTACGATTACGTACTTGCCCATTATTATCACGACCCATCTCGACATTGGCCTTTCAATACATGGCACGCGCCGCCGCACTGTTGCACAACGGCGGCAGAGCGCCAAAGAGACGCCGCCCCTTGCACAAAACAAAGGACAGCGTCTCCATGGAAAACTCCGTGCATCCTGAGATTCTACACGGTTTATTAAGGAGTGTTACTTATTCCGCAAACGGTCGCTATACGCGATAAACGGTAGTTGGCCGCGGCAACTGCGACACATTCCGACCAGCAAGTCCAATCGTGCTCCATGCACGGTTAATGAGCGAGGCGGTAGAAATCCATCGACGCCGCACCCTCGGCGTGCAGCGCCATCGCCGGAACCGCCGACGAATAGGTACGGCTCGTAAGTGCTGCCTCGCCACCGTTGGCAAAAATCTCGACCATCGTAGTGTCCGAAAGCACGCGCAAATCGCGAAGCTCGCTGAGCTCGATCGACCTCTGGTCGCGCCCATAGCCTTCGTCACCCATGTCGAGGGTAAGCATCCCGTCCGTATAGCGCACAAAGACACCCTTGCGGATTTCGAGCTCGACCATCTTGGCTCCCTCACAGGAAACCACAAAATCAAACAGGCGGCCCGGCTCCTCAACGGTTTCACCGCCTGTCGCGCGAACGCAGTCGCCGCGCATTCTCTCAATCTCGTGCGCTGGCTGCTGGCAGAGCTTACCATCGCGCATGCTCAGCTCTCTCGGCACCGTCAACGCGCACTGCCACCCGCGCGCCACCGTCGGGCTTTCTGCCGTCGCATCGGGACAACCCGACCATCCGATCATCAAACGCCGACCCGCAGCATCCTCAAAGGACTGCGGTGCGTAGAAATCAAAGCCGGCATCGACCATCGGGGGCATGCTCTGCCCGGCGATCTTAAAGCTCGGCGCCTCCCAATCGGCCTCGATGGAAAACCACACGCACTGGTGCGGATTGCGGTAACGCCAACCATCGGCGGGCACGCCCTGCGGACAGCAGACGAGAATAAGCTCGCCATCAAGCTCAAATAGATCGGGGCACTCCCACATAAAGCCAAACTTCTCGCCCAGCTCAATGCGCGTCGCATAGCTCCAGTCCTCTAGATTCCGCGAGGTATAGACAAGCACGCAGCCACGATTGTCTTTCGTACGAGCGCCGAGAACCATGTAGTAGATACCGTCGTGTTCAAGGATCTTGGGGTCGCGCACGTGCGTACCGATATCCTCGGGGTAATCGACCGGCCCAACAGCTATGCGCTTCTCGCCCAATTCGTCGGGATTCTCGGCAACCATATGAATCTGGTTTTGCTCACGGCCCGTCAACACGTAGTCGTAATCATCACGGTCAAAATGCTTAACGTTGCCGGTATAGAAGTAGTGAATCTTGCCATCACGTACAAAGGCAGAACCAGAATACGCTCCACTCGAATCCAAATCGGAATCGGGGAACAACACGGGGCCGTGATTCTCGTACGTCACAAAATCCTTTGTCGTCAGATGGTTCCAAAGCACTGGACCGCCATGCGCAGCATCGAACGGATCGTATTGATGATAGATGTGATACGTATCACCAATCTGAACCAAACCGTTGGGGTCGTTGAGCCAGCCAAGCTCAGGCTCCACATGGAACAAAAGCCTATCGGGGTCGGACGCGATGCGAGCCGCCGTCTCATCCTGTCCAGCTCGCCACTGCTCATAGTCCGCACGCATCACCTTGTTTTTTTGATTAAACATCGCCATTGACCTTCTCGTCTATGGGAAAGGACGCTCGACTCACACGAGCCGAACGCCCTTCCTCAAATGGACTTATCCTCAGATTACGCTGAACGGCTCAACTAGAAGCTGACATCGAAGCCAGCGCCAGCGCCCTCTTCATCAGTGGTCGGCACTCCCTTTGCCTTGTTGTAGGCAAAGATCAAGACGATCGGCACGATGAAGGCGATGAGATTGCCAGCCACATACCACACGAGCGTCTCGGGCGTGACGATGAGCAGGCCAAGCACGCCGGTCAGACCCTGACCGATGGCGCGCACCTCAAAGAGCTTCACGAAGGCACCGCCGCAGCCTGCACCGATGCAAGCGCAGATGAACGGGATGATCGAGTAGCGCATGTTTGCAGCAAAGATTGCGGGCTCGGAGATACCGACCAGCGTCGGGATAAAGGACGACATGCAGATGTTGCGCTCTTTGGAATGCTTCTTGTGAATGAGGTACATGCCGATGGCGCCGCCACCCTGGGCGACGATGGAAACCGACCAGATGGCCTGGATGTAGTTGAAGCCAGTCGTGGCAACGAGGTTTGCCTCGATACCCTGGATGAACTGATGCGTACCGGTAACGACAAGTGGCTGCAGGAACGCGGCGAAGACAAAGGCACCAAAGACGCCCATCCTGTTGTACAGGATATCGATTACGCCGGCGAGGACGTCGCCGATCAGGTTGCCGAGCGGGCCGAACACGGTGAACAGGGCGACGTTAGCAAGAATCAGGGTAACGGTCGGGACAAAGACGAACGAAACGACCTCGGGGATGTACTTCTGGGCAATCTTCTCGACCTTGGCCATAAACCAGGCAGTCAGGATTGCAGGGAACACGCCGCCCTGGAAAGCAACCATGGGAATGGAGAGCGGACCGAAGTTCCAGTACTCAGCACCCGTCGGGTCCATAACGAACGTGTTACGGTTCATAAGGCTCGGGTGAACCATGACGATACCGACGAGGATGCCCAGGATCGGGTTACCGCCAAAACGCTTGACCGCGCTGTACATAACCAGGACAGGCAGGTAGTCGAAGGTGGTGGCGATAATGGCAAAGAAGCTTGCGAGGTTCTTGAGGAACTCGCTGTGATCGGCGAGGCTGCCCTCCATGCCAAAGAGGCCGTTGGCAACGATCAGCGACTTAAGGCCGATGATGATAGCAGCGCCGACGAAAGCGGGAATGATGGGGATAAAGATGTCCGAGAATACCTTGAGGACCGAGAAGAACTTGCCCTTCTTGTCCGCCTCGGCGCCCTTGACCTCGGAAGCGCTGATCTCCTTAACGCCCGTCAGAGCCATAAACTCATCGTAGACCTTGTTGACGGTACCGGTACCGAAGATGATCATGAGCTGGCCGCTGTTGTACAGCACGCCCTTGACGCCATCGATGTTCTCGAGCTCGGCCTTGTTGTACTTGCTCGTATCCTTGAGCACCAGACGCAGACGCGTAACGCAATGCGTGGCGCCCTCGATGTTCTCCAGACCGCCGACGTTATCGACGACTTGCTGAGACACTACTTTGTAGTCCATGTTCCTCTCCATTCCTTTACGAAATCATAAGACGTTTTGATGCCATTACAGAGACGCGATCGTTGCATTTGCGCACTTAAGCGTACCGTCGGTGACCGTCAGCGCCACACCCTGGCCCTGCTTATTGCAGAAGCGCGCGTTAAGCGCAACATCATCGACAAAGATGGTCGCGATATCGTCGTCAACGACCAGGCGCACATGATGAGTGCCCTCGCCCTTAAAGAACAACGGACGCTCGAGGCCCATGTTGTTGACCTGGAACCACGGATACTGGGGGGCCGCCGTAAACTCGAGCTTGCCCTCACGCAGGTTGGCGCGGAACTCATAGGCAAGACCGGACTCGGCGTCCTCGGCAAGCTTCACCGAGAAGCCGGCAGCGTCACCGGCGAGCTCGATGTCGGCATCGAGCATATAGGTGGAACCGGCATCCGCGGCGAGCACCTGCTCGACCTTGCCCGACTCGCAGGAGAGCTCAAAGGCCTCGACTGCCTTAGCCTCGCCAAAGGCGCCAAGCATGCTGTCAGGAAGCTTGGTGCCGAGCGTTCCGTCGGCACGCTGAACGATCTCGAGGGGCATAAAGGTGCCACCCCACAGGTAAGAGCTGGGGTCGCCGCCCTCGTCACGCGTAGGAACCCAACCAAAGAGAACGCGGCGCTCGCCGTCAAATGCGGTACGCGCGGCATAGTACGCGCGGCCATCGAAGGAATCGTCCGCAGGAGTGATCCAAGGACCGTTGATAGAGCGAGACATGCGGTAACGGGTCTTGTTGCCATCACTGTACTCGGAGAACACCAGATACCACCAGTCGCCCATCTTAAAGAGATCAGGCATCTCGAACATGGTGTACAGGCCCGGATTCCACCAGTCGCCCTGGAACTCCCAGGTATCCAGGTCCTTGGAGGTGAACTTGACCAGACGACCGGTCATCAGACGCTTGTCCTCGCCCACACGCGTGCCGAGGATGAGCATGTACTCTTCGTTCTCCTCATCCCAAAGCACAAAGGGATCGCGCCAGTTGCGGTCATCGTAACCCTCCTGGGGCGGAAGCAGCGTCTCGGCGATGTTCTTCTCCCACTTGACGGCGTCGTCACTCGTTGCGTGAAGAAGAACCTGCTTCATCAAGCGTGCCTTGACCTTATCGCGATTGCAACCAGTGTAGAGCGCATGGTACTTGTCGCCCACCTTAAACACCGTGCCGGCATAAACATACTGGTCGACTTCCTCGTCGCCGCCACGCTCAAGGCTCTCGCCAAAGTCTTTGTAATTGACGAAGTCCTTGGTTGTCGCGAGTGCCCAGCCAAACGGCTCTCCGAAAGGTCCGGGGTTTCGCGTGTCACGCTGATGATAGAGATAGAACGTGCCGTCCTCGCCGTACGGCATGATGTCGCCTACCCAAATTCCCTCAGGCTGGTAATACACCTTGTGCATCCGAGACTTCCTTTCTCACGAGATACTAACTCGGTACAACTGCAAGATATGTCAATCGTTTTCATATGTCAAACGTTTTCACACCAATACGTCTTTTCGCAGTTCCAGTCGTCGGCAAACGGTTGACATATGCCGGCGAACGGTCATCAGAGGTGTTTGAGGAATTCTTTTGGCACGGGATGAACTACGCGGTTTTACCCTCAATGAGTTCAACGGGGAGCTTGATATTCGATTCGGGCTTTTCGCCGTTAATAAGAGCAATGATGGATTGCGCCGCGAGCTCTCCGATGCGATCGATATCT
Organism: uncultured Collinsella sp.; assembly: GCA_900542315.1. Classification (GTDB taxonomy): domain Bacteria; phylum Actinomycetota; class Coriobacteriia; order Coriobacteriales; family Coriobacteriaceae; genus Collinsella. Next base: position 16,985 of record UQMV01000022.1, on the reverse strand, counting down.
TGGCGTACGGTTGTTAAGTCAGGCATAAACGTCATAGTGCGGCGGGCACCATCCGCGCCCACGACCTTAATATCGCCCGGAGCGCTCAAGCCTCGCTGCTTCATAACGTTGAGACAGATGGCCGCCATCGTGTCGTCTCCCGCAAAGATGCCGTCAATATCGGGGTTCTCATCGAGGATCTTCGCAACGACCGCGCTCTTTTCGTCGTCGGGCTTAACGAACTCGACCTCACGGACAAGCGCGGGCAAACCGGCCTGCTCAACAACATCGAGGTAGGCATCGGTACGCTTATTGGCAGGCATGCGCATGCGGCTATTGCTGCGCAGGCACAGGATGCGCGAACACCCGTCATCGATCAGGCGACGCGTGGCAAGTTCGCCGATGCTATAGCTGTCGCTCGCAATCTGAACAGAGGCCTCGCCAAGGTCGCAGTCGATACCAACCAGACTCAAGCCCATCTCGGCATACGCCTCGGCACCGATATTAAGCGAGTTGACGATGACGCCATCAACCATATTGCGTCGAAGCATGTCGATATAAGAGCGCTCAAGCTCGGGTCGATTGGCGCTATTGCACAGCAGCATCTTAAAACCGTTTTCGGCCAGGGTATGCTCAATGACTTGAACCACTTGGGCATGAAACGGACTGCTGACATAGGGGACGATCATACCGATAAGATTCAGGCGACCGTTGAGCATGGCACGGGCGATATCGTTGGGCGTATAGTTGATGCGCTTCATCGCGGCATGGACCTTATCGCGGGTCTCTTGGCTAATATAGCCACGATTATTAAGCACACGAGATACCGTAGTAGGCGAAACCCCCGCCACCGCCGCAACTTCCTTGATGCCAGGCTTAGCCGTATCCTTAGAACGAGCACTCTCGCGAGCCATAGCACCCTCCCCCATCAACATGTCATACGTTTACATACGAACAAAGCATACCCCAACAACAGCGGGATGACGGCAACAGTACAAGTAAGTAAACGACTCATCCAAATAATTAGGAGAGTTCCCCTTAAAGGGTGACTGCACAGGACCCAGCCGGGGCTGTTTGGGTTACCTCCCAAAACATTCCGCAGGACGGAGGAAGCCCCCGCCGCGCGTAGCGCGCAGCGGGGGCTTCCGACATGTCCGAGGACGTTTTGGGAGGTAGCCCAAACAGCCCCGGCGATCCTGCGGGAGTTAAGTCCCTTTAGAACTTGTCGTGGAAGGTACGCGAAATGACCTCGTCCTGCTGCTCCTTGGTGAGCGTGTGGAAGTTCACGGCATAGCCGGAAACGCGGATGGTCAGCTGCGGGTACTTCTCGGGGTGAGCCTGAGCGTCGAGCAGCGTCTCACGGTTGAAGACGTTGATGTTCAGGTGGTGGCCACCCTTCTCGGCGTAAGCGTCGAGCATGTGGACCAGGTTATCGGCCTGGGTCTCGGAAACTTCAGAAACCTTCATAATGTGTCTCCTTCGATTAATAGGCGCCGGCCGAAACCGGCGCGCTAATCAGTAATCGTTATTGTTAGTATAACACTAACAATAGTTACTCGCCCAGCTGATCAAGGTCGATATCGCCAAAGAACACCTGGTCCTCCTTGCCGAGCGCACTCGGGATGATGGAGAAGGTGTTGGAGATGCCGTCCTGAGCATCGCGGAACGGGAGCTTGGAAACCGAAGACAGCGAAGCGATGGCGCCGTGGCTATCGCGCTTGTGCATGGGGTTAGCACCCGGGGCGAACGGCTGGCCAGCCTTGCGGCCGTCGGGCGTGGAACCGGTCTTCTTACCGTACACGACGTTGGAGGTAATGGTCAGAACCGAGGTCGTGGGCACGGAGTTGCGGTAGGTGTCGTTCATGCGGATGTACTCCATGAACTGGTGCACAACGTCGTGAGCGATCTGGTCGACGCGGTCGTCGTCGTTACCGTACTTGGGGAACTCGCCCTCGGTCTCGAAGTCGACGATGATGCCGTTCTCATCACGGACGGGGTGGACCTTGGCGTACTTGATGGCGGACAGGGAGTCAGCCACGACGGAAAGGCCAGCGATGCCCGTAGCGAACCAGCGGTGCACGTGCTTGTCGTGCAGAGCCATCTGGATGCGCTCATAGCAATACTTGTCGTGCATGTAGTGAATGATGTTCAGCGAGTTGACGTACACGCCAGCGAGCCACTTCATCATGTCGTTGTACTTGGCCACAACGTCGTCGTAATCGAGCGTGTCGCCCTCGACGGCGCGGTACTTGGGGCCGACCTGCTTCTTGGAGACCTCGTCAACACCGCCGTTGAGTGCATACAGCAGGCACTTGGCCAGGTTGGCACGGGCGCCGAAGAACTGCATCTCCTTGCCAATGCGCATGGAGGACACGCAGCAGGCGATGCCGTAGTCGTCGCCGTGGTAAACGCGCATGAGGTCGTCGTTCTCGTACTGGATCGAGGAGCTGGCGACAGAAGTCTTGGCGCAGAACTTCTTGAAGTTCTCGGGCAGACGGGTCGACCACAGAACGGTCATGTTGGGCTCGGGGCTGGTGCCCATGTTCTCGAGCGTGTGCAGGTAGCGGTAGCTCATCTTGGTAACGAGCGTACGGCCGTCAACACCCATGCCGCCGATGGACTCGGTGACCCACTGCGGATCGCCGGTGAACAGGGCCTGGTACTCGGGGGTACGGGCAAACTTGACCATGCGGAGCTTCATGATGAAGTGATCCACGAACTCCTGGATCTGCTCCTCGGTGAAGGTACCGTTGGCAAGGTCGCGCTCAGCGTAGATGTCGATGAACGTAGAGGTACGGCCGATGGACATAGCGGCGCCGTTCTGCTCCTTGACGGCAGCGAGGTAGGCGAAGTACATCCACTGGATGGCCTCCTGCGTGTTGGTAGCAGGGTTGGAAATGTCGAAACCATAGGTCTCAGCCATCATCTTGAGCTCGCCGAGGGCGCGGATCTGCTCCTGCAGCTCCTCGCGATCGCGGATGTTGTCGGCGGTCATGACCGTCGGGGTGGAAGCCTTCTGGGCCTCCTTGTCCTTGATCAGGTAGTCGACGCCGTACAGGGCAACACGACGGTAGTCGCCGATGATGCGGCCGCGGCCATAGCCATCGGGCAGACCGGTGATGATGTGAGCCGAGCGGCAAGCACGCATCTCGGGGGTGTAAACATCGAAGACGCCGGCGTTGTGGGTCTTGCGCTCGAAGGTGTAGCGCTCGACAACGTTCTCGTCGACCTTGTAGCCGTGCTGGCTGGCAGCCTGGCAAGCGATGCGGATACCGCCGTTGACGTGCAGAGCGCGCTTGAGCGGCTTGTCAGTCTGGAGACCGACGATGGTCTCCTTCTCGCGGTGGGCGTTATCGATGTAGCCAGCGGGGTGGCTCACGATACCCGTGACGGTCTTGGTGTCCATATCGAGGACACCGCCCTGCTCGCGCTCCTTAAGCAGCAGGTCGAGAACCTCGCCCCACAGCTCCTTGGTACGCTCGGTCGGGCCGGCGAGGAACGACTCGTCGCCCTCATAGGGGGTGTAGTTCTTCTGGATGAAGTCTCGGACGTCAACCTCTCCCGTCCAAATGCCTTCTTTGAAGCCTTCCCATGCCTCCTGCATTGTGTAACCACGCTCCTAGTTACGTGTAATGCGGCGCTCTCTCACACCGCTGCTTATTGAATTCTTGAATTTTCGGTTTGCACTACCGGCTTCTTCCGTTCTTCATCACACGTTGGTGCAGGGAAAAACGTTTGTCCACCTTGGAACTGCAACCCAAAACCCAAGATTTCACCCGTTTGAGAAGGATAACATAGCGACCCTCTCCATCTGGGCTGTTATATGTTTCTTTTTTTATATCATAAGGGCGTTTTTTACAAACCCGCAGGAAATGCGAGCGCGAACAACTACCGTTCACCGATTTGTATGTTATTTTTCCTTGCCTTTGTACGACGTTCGCTCTAGCTGTTATGCCAGCTTTAGCAGGGTAAAGTGTCACAGAGACCCTACAGAAACTGCAGGGCGGCCACAGGATCCCCCGTGGCCGCCCTATGGCGTGACTAGTTTTTAGCTTTGATTGCCGCTTGGCATTAGGCGGCTGAGGCGGCCTTGTCGGTCGTAGCCTTGCTATCGCCGTTGCCCTGGCCCTCAAAATGCTTGTAGCACCAGCTGGTGACCAGCGGGGTCAAAATAGCCGTCACGATTGCACAGGCAGCAACCTGTGCCGTAGCCGTCGCGAGCACCGCACCGCCGTACATGGCCTCGTTGACGCTTGCCATGGCAGCAGGCGTGGCCACATTGGCTCCGGCGCAGCTCGAAATGGCCGCACCTGCGACACCCGTACCGCCCGTGAGCTTATCGACCGCGATGACGGGAATTGCAAAGACCACCGAGCAGATCACGCCGAGCAGAATACCGGGAAGACCGCCATTAATGAGCTGGCCAAAGGTCATGGTCGAGCCCATGGCAAAGAAGACGAGCACGATGACGGCGGAAAGTGCCGGCGCCATCATCTTCTTAAAGCTGGGGAAGAGGTTGCCCAGAATAATGCCGACAACGATCGGCAGGATGGCGCCCACGAGCGACCAGCCGATCGGAGCCTGGCCGGCAGCGCCGAGCACGATCATCGTGACCGGAGGGCCGACAACCAGCGTGGTGATGGCGACAGCGCCACGCTCGGCCTCATTGCCCATGGTGCCCATCAGACCAGCGTACATAGCGTTGTTGGCGCCGGTACAAGCCGCCAGCATCACCATGGCAGAGATGCCAAACAGGTTGTCGTTGAACACATAAAGGATGAGCAGCGACACGGCAACGACCACGATTTGCTTGACGGCGATGATGATGGCACCGCGGGCAGCGGCGGCAGGAGCACTCTTAAACGAAATCGTCGTACCGACGATAAGCAAAAAAGCGCCCACGAGCGGGCCTGCACCCTGCTGGGTCATGCCAAGCGTAAAGCTGCCGAGCGTTTTGAACAGGTCAGGGAACAGCGTGTTGAGCAGGCAGCCCAACAAAAGCGGCACCAAAATATTGGCACCCGGGATGGAGGACATCTTAAAGAACGGCTCCTTTGCCGCCGGCGCCTCCACCGCAGTCGATTCACTCATATATATCTCCTTTGGATGCATGCGATTCGTAGCCGCACGCGCCTATATCAGAAAGAAGGCGACGGTCCCGAGTCGCAGGAGCCGTCGCCGAACAATCGTCGTGGGGTATTACCCGTCCAGGACGATGCCGCCGTCGCAGTCACCGATCTCGCCGTTCACGAAGCTGGCGAGGTCGGAAGCGAAGAACAGCACCATCTGCGCAGGCTCGCTGGCCTGGGCGGCGCGGCCCAGAGGAATACCGTTGATGATGCGCTGAGAGTTCTCGTCAGAGAGAATCGAGGTCATATCGGTCAACGTGAGCGACGGGCACACGGCGTTGCAGCGGACGCCGAACTTGCCGCCTTCCTTGGCGACTGCCTTGGTTAGACCGTTGACGCCGGCCTTGGAGCTCGCGTAGGCCGCGGTGCCGAGCAGGCCGCCGCCGATCTTGCCGGCAACAGAGCTCACGTTGACGATAGTGCCGGCATGGGCCGCCTTAAAGTGCGGGTACACGGCATTCATCATGGTGAAGGTACCGTTGAGGTTGATGTCGATGGTGCGACGCCACTCGGTGTCATCGATCTCGTCGAACTTCTTGGTGCTGATGACGCCAGCGCAGTTGATCAGGATGTTGGTTTGCGGCAGGTCCGTAAAAATCTGCTCGACAGTCTCGCGCGCCTTGGGTGCATCGGCGACATCGAGCTGGTAGAACTTGTTGCCCTCGCCAAGCTCGGCCACCGCGGCCTCGCCCTTAGCAGCGTTCCTTGCGATGAGCGCGACGTGTCCGCCGCCCGCAACGATGCCCTTGGCAATCTCGAGGCCAATGCCCTGAGTGCCACCGGTAACGATCGCGGTTTTGCCCGTGAAGTCAAATGCCATGACTCCAACCCCCTTTATATAAGGTGTCTCCTTGCGGGAAGTTGGAGCATCGCACGTGGCGATTATATGAGTCCCAGTCGTCATGGTGGTGACAACCCCCGCCAACCGCGTGAATGATAGTTCTTTGAAACGCTTCAGCAATTGAATGATTTTAAGTCTTTATATGCTCTTAATATTTCCTAGCGGCCAAGTAGATTTTTTGGGACATGCCTAGAAATCTACCGAATGGGATGGTTGAGCTGGGGTATCATCTTTCACCGAAAATAGTTTCTAGTGTTAGGGGTTTTCGGTGGAAGATACCGATTTCCATGAGCTTGGGCGTCAGCTCTTAACTGAGTTTGGCAGCATGCATCAGCGAATTTCGCGCTTTGCGGACAAAGCTCTCGGCGGCGAGATGGCCGTCATGCGCGCCCTCATGCGCGCCGGCGGCTCACTCACACCGGGCGAACTCGCCGATCGTGCCTGGGTTTCGAGCGCCCGTATCGCCAATATCCTGCGCGCCCTCGAGGCCAAGGGTTGGGTCGAGCGCGAGCACTCAAAGACCGACCGTCGTCGCGTACACGTCACGGTGACCGACAAGGGATTCCAGGTCATCGAAGTCAAACGCCGGGAATTCGAGGACCGCACCGCGGCCTTCCTCGAGCAGCTCGGCGAAACAGATACCCAAGAGATGGTGCGCCTTCTAAGACGTGCCAACGAAATTATCGACCGCAATCAAGAAAGGAGAGATGCCGAGTGAGGATTCTCAAGCTCTTTAAAAAGCATATCCTGGCACTACTCGCAGCTATCGTACTCATCGTAATCAGCTGCAACGCCGATCTGGCGCTGCCTACCTATATGAGTGACATCGTCGACGTGGGTGTGCAGCAAGGCGGCATCGCGTCGCCCGTGCCCGACACCATCCGTGCCGAATCGCTCGACGACCTCGAACTCTTTATGAGCACCAAGGACGCCAAGGCTGTGGAGGCCGTGTTTAGCAAGGCGGACAATAACGGCATTCGAACGTACAAGGGCACCGAGGAGGAGCGCGCCGACGGCGGCAAGATTGCCGACATCATGAGCCTGCCCGAGACCGTCGTCCTTTCGTTCAACCAGGGCATCGATGCCAACTCCATGGGCGACATGACCGGCGCATCTACCGAGGCAAGCGATGGCGGCGCCGCTCAGGCCATGCCCACCCCCGAGCAGATGGCGGCAATGACGCCCGAGCAGCTCGCCGAGATGCAGCAGAAAGCCGCAGCGGCGCAGAACATGCAGAAGCAGATTGATGCCGACGGCGGTAAGATCACCATGAAGGGCCTGCGTCTAGGCGTTGAAGGCGGCCTAATCGACCAGGGCAAGCTCGTCGAGGGCGCCAACGATATGGCGGACAAAATGGGCTCCATGTCGGGCTCCATCGTGACCCAACGCGCCGTGAGCTATGTGCAGGACGAGTACAAGGCACAGGGCATCGACCCCGCCGACGTACAGAACGCCTACCTAAGCCGCATGGCGACCACGATGTTTGGCCTGTGCCTGGTGTCGCTCGTCGCCACCATCCTGACCGGTGCCGTGGCTTCGCGCACCGCCTGCTCCATCGCCCGCGACCTGCGCCGCGAAACCTTCAACAAGGTTATGCACTTCTCGCCGGCCGAGGTGGGCAAGTTTAGCCAGGCCTCGCTCATCACCCGCTGCACCAACGACATTCAGCAGATCCAGATGGCCGCAACCCTGTTTATCCGCATGTGTCTGATGGCCCCCGTCATGGGCATCGTCGCCGTCATGCGCGTCCTGGCCAACCACACCGGCTTGGAGTGGACCATCGCCGTGGCCATCATCGCGGTCTCGGCCGTCGTCGGCGTGCTTATGGGCCTCACCATGCCCAAGTTCAAAAAGATGCAGAGCTTTGTGGACCGCGTGAACCTTACCGCCCGCGAGCTGCTCGACGGCCTGATGCCCATCCGATCGTTCAACCGCGAGAAGCATGAGCTCGAGCGTTTTGACAAGGCGTCGCTCGACCTGATGACCACGCAGCTCTACACCAACCGCGCCATGAGCTTTATGATGCCGCTCATGATGCTCGTCATGAACTGCATCACCGTGCTCATCGTCTGGTTTGGCGCCCAGGGCGTGTCCGACGGCGTGATGCAGGTCGGCAACATGATGGCGTTTATCTCCTACACCATGCAGATCGTTATGGCGTTTATGATCCTCACCATGGTTTCGGTCATTCTGCCGCGCGCCGAGGTCGCAGCCGAGCGCGTGGAAGAGGTCATCACCTGCCCCACGAGCATCAACGACCCCGCCTCGCCCAAACTGCCCACGGCCAGCGCGCCGCGCGGTGAGCTCACCTTCCGCGACGTGAGCTTCCAGTATCCCGATGCCCGCGCCGATGTCATCAGCGGCGTGAACTTCACCACGCATGCCGGTCAGATGCTCGGCATCATTGGCTCCACGGGCTCGGGCAAGTCCACGCTCGTGCAGTTGATTCCGCGCCTGTACGACGTCACGGGCGGCAGCATTTCGCTCGACGGCATCGATGTGCGCGATATGACCCTTTCCGAGCTACGCCGCCGCATTGGCTATATCCCGCAGCAGGGACGCCTGTTCTCGGGCACCGTCGAGAGCAACCTTAAGTTTGCCGGCGACATGGTGAGCGACGAGGACATGTACCGGGCGGCACGCATCGCCCAGACCGAGGACTTTATCGCCGAGCGCGAGGGCGGCTACGACTCCCCCATCAGCCAGGGCGGTTCCAATGTTTCGGGCGGTCAGCGCCAGCGCCTGGCCATCGCCCGCGCCTTGGCCAAGAAGCCCGAGGTCGTAGTGTTCGACGATTCATTTAGTGCGCTCGATTACAAGACCGACGCGCGCCTGCGCGAGGAGCTCGCCAAAAACGTCACCGACGCCGCGCTCGTGGTTGTGGCCCAGCGCATCGCGACCATCATGCACGCCGACCAGATCATCGTGCTCGACGACGGTCACGTAGTGGGCACCGGCACGCACGAGGAACTGCTGCATGGCTGCCCGGCGTACCTGGAGATCGCACAGTCGCAGCTTTCCGCCGAGGAGCTGGGGCTTACCCAAGAAGAAATTGCAGCCGTTACGGAAGGAGGCGAGCGCTAATGGCAGACGAGACCAAGACCCAAATTCCCAAGCCCACCCGTCAGCGTGGACCCATGGGCCGCATGGGCGGCATGCGTCGCGGCGAAAAGGCCAAGGACTTTAAAGGCACCATGAGGCAGCTGCTCGGCTATATCGGCCAGCACAAGATTGCCGTGTTTGCCGCCGTCGCCTTTGCCGTGTGCTCGGTCATCTTTAACATTGTGGGGCCCAAGGTGCTCGGCCAGGTTACGACCAAGCTGTTCGAAGGCCTGGTCGCCAAGGTCAACGGCACCGGCGATGTCGACTTTAACTGGATCGCCAAGACGCTCGGCTTTTTGCTCTGCCTGTACCTGGCGAGCTCTATCTGCAGCCTCATCCAGGGCTGGCTCATGACCGGTGTCACGCAAAAGATCTGCTACCGCATGCGCAAGGAGATCGCAGCCAAGATTGCCGTCGTGCCGATGAGCTACTTCAACGGCCATAGCAAGGGCGACGTGCTCAGCCGCATCACCAACGATGTTGATACGCTGGGCCAGTCGCTCAACCAGAGCGTGACGCAGCTTATTACGTCCGTCACGCAGATTATCGGCGTGCTCGTCATGATGCTTTCGATCAGCCTGCCGCTCACCGGTGTCACCGTGCTCACGCTGCCGGCCGCCGCGATTATCTTAATGGTGATGATTCACTTCTCGCAGCCGTACTTCCGCGAGCAGCAGCAGGTCCTGGGCACCGTCAACGGCATTATCGAGGAGGATTTTGCCGGCCAGAACGTCATTCAGGTGTTCGACCGCGCCGAGGCTTCGATCGAGGAGTTCGACCGCCAAAACGACCGTCTCTTTATTAGCGGCTGGCGCTCGCAGTTCCTGTCGGGCCTGATGATGCCGCTTATGAGCCTGGTGGGTAACATGGGCTACGTGGGCGTCGTCGTGGTGGGCGCGCAGCTCGCGCTGACCGGCAATGCCACGCCCGGCGACATTCAGAGCTTTATCCAATACGTTCGCAACTTTACGCAACCCGTGCAGCAGCTGGGCAACGTGAGCAACACGATGCAGTCGATGGCAGCTGCCACCGAGCGTGTCTTTGAGTTCCTGGCCGCGCCCGAGGAGGAGCAGAAGGCCGACGCGCAGATTCCCGAGAAGCGCCCCGGCCACGTGGAGTTTGACCATGTCAAGTTTGGCTACACGCCCGACAAGACCATCATCCACGACTTTAGCTGCGAGGCGCAGCCCGGCCAGACCATCGCCATCGTCGGCCCCACCGGCGCCGGCAAGACCACGCTCATCAAGCTGCTGCAGCGCTTTTACGACGTGGACGGCGGTTCGCTGCGCGTCGAGGGCGTCGACGTGCGCGACTGGGACCGCGCGGCGCTGCGCGGCGAGTTTGCCATGGTGCTGCAGGACACCTGGCTGTTTAACGGCACCATCCGCGAGAACATCCGCTACGGACGCCCCGATGCAAGCGATGCCGAGGTCGAAGCCGCTGCACGTGCCGCACGCTGCGACCACTTTATCCATACGCTCGCCGGCGGCTACGACTTTATGATCAACGAGGAGGGCACTAACCTGTCGCAGGGTCAGCGCCAGCTCGTGACCATCGCCCGTGCCATTTTGGCCGACCGCCCGGCGCTGATTCTGGACGAGGCGACCTCCAACGTTGACACTCGTACCGAGGAGCTCATTCAGCGCGCCATGGATGCGCTGATGCAGGGCCGCACCAGCTTTGTCATCGCGCACCGCCTGTCCACGATCCGCAACGCCGACGTGATCTTGGTGATTCGCGACGGCGACATCGTCGAGAAGGGCACGCACGACGAGTTGCTCGCCCAGGGCGGCTTCTACGCCGACCTGTACAACTCGCAGTTCGACGAGGCGGCGTAGATACGGCCGCAGAGAAATGATGACGCCCGAGAACGGGGGCGCAGGACAACCTGCGCCCCCTTTTTGTGTCCTTCGAGCCTCGAAACGCTTTTCCTGAGACCTCATTGACGGCGCTTTCCAGACCCCGTGGGCAGAAAAGGACAAATATGAGTACTGTCACCTTTTTAGTAACAGCCAAAACCACCTCAAACAACCTCTTTGCGGCCTCTATACGCCTTCAAATTAATCAAAACGCCCGTTAGCAGGCTTCTGCGTGCCAACGTTAATGAACATATTTATCACTTTGTCTATTATCTCGCTAGACGGATATGTTACTAGGTTAGCAACAGTACTCATATTTGGCATTTTTTGCCCACGGGGTGTTTCCTGGGGAACCGACAACAACCTTAGGGTTCCGCGTGGCGCCACTCCCTCCCGACATCCTCCGACGTTTGCCCAGATAAAACCTGCCAAAATAAACCTGTCCCTTTTTGGCAGGTTTCGGGGTGACAAGGGCTTGCACTTTAGCGTGCGACAGCGGATAATGCCGAACACTCAACAATACGCTTATTGCTCTTTCTATAGATTGAGGAGGCCCCTATGGCCATGGAATTTAAACGCAAGCTGCCGATCCCCATGGAGATCCGCGAGGAAATGCCGCTTTCTGCCGAGCTTACCGCCAAAAAGCAGGCATTTGACGCCGAGGTCGCCAAAGTCTTTACCGGCGAGGACGCACGCAAGGTGCTCATCATCGGCCCGTGCTCTGCCGACCGCGAGAATTCGGTGCTTGAGTACATGAACCGACTGGCCAAAACCGCCGAGGAGGTCAAGGACAAGCTCATCATCATTCCGCGCGTCTACACCAACAAGCCGCGCACCAAGGGCACTGGCTACAAGGGCCTTCTGCACAACCCCAACCCCGAGGCGCCCGATGACCTGCTCGAAGGCGTTAAGGCCATCCGCCACATGCATCTGCGCGTTATCGAGGAGACCGGCTTCTTCACCGCCGACGAGATGCTCTATCCGTCCAATTACCAGTACCTCGTTGACCTGCTGAGCTATGTTGCCGTGGGCGCACGCTCGGTCGAGAACCAGGAGCACCGTCTGGTGTCGAGCGGCATTTCGGTACCCGTCGGCATGAAGAATCCCACCGCCGGCTCTACCACCGTTATGCTCAACTCCATTTACGCCGCGCAGGCGCACCAGAGCTTCATCTTCCGCAACTGGGAGGTCGAGTGCGACGGCAATCCGCTCGCGCACGCAGTTATGCGTGGCTACATCGGTCTCGATGGGCGCACCTACCCCAACTACCACTACGAGCACCTGGAGCGCCTGGCCGAGCGCTACACCGAGCACGCCGGCTATGCCAATCCGGCAGCGGTCATCGACTGCAACCACGACAACTCGGGCAAGCGCCCGCTGGAGCAGTACCGCATTTGCAAGGAGGTACTCGACAGCTGCCGCCGCAACGAGTCCATCTCCAAGCTGGTCAAGGGCTTTATGATCGAGTCCTACTTGGAGGATGGCAACCAGCCGGTCGACGGCGGCGTCTTTGGCAAGTCGATCACCGACCCGTGCCTGGGCTGGGAAAAGACCGACTACCTCATCCACGAGATCGCGGAGCGGGTGTAGGTTACGGCGTTTTACCAAACGCCGTAACGGCTCGACGCTGCAAGCCCGTCAGAGCGGCAATCTGCCTTTCAGCTTCGACGGCATGACCAAAAGGTCAATGCCGCCTCGCTTCAAGGCACCTTGCTCGCTCTGGCGGGTTTTCGCTGACGTTTTTCTACCAGCGTCGTTGCCAAAGCTGGCACTTGGGGACCCCCTCCTTTTGGGGTAGTCGTTGGGGACATTCTTAAACGACTACCCAGAATGAGAGTGGATAATCTCCCGTTTTTGTGGCCTGCTTTTCGAGCGAAAGTGGGAGATTATCCACTCTCATTGAGCAAGTGTCCGAAAATCCACCCTCATTCCTTCTTAGGGCCCTCCGTCCCCGAGGGATCGAGGGTCGTCTGCCGAATGGTCGATACGGCAATCCTGCGTCCATGTCACACTCAGAGATGGCCTGACCCAACCTGGAAGGAGCCTCCATGAGCCTTGACAACGTAACTCTGCGCGCCGCCACGCTCGATGACTTGACCGGCATCGCCGCCATTTACAACCAGCTGTGGTGCAACACACTACGCAACCGCGGCGACGTCGAAGCCGCCGATTTCTGCGCGCGCTTTAACATCGCTATGCAGCTGCAACGCTCCCCCATCGCACTCGTCGCCGAGGCCGAGGGCCGTATCATCGCCGCTTGCTGCATCGGCATCTTCGAGGACGGCAAGCCACGCACCAATCCCACGTGGGAGCCCTGCTACGACGAGATGCTCGCCCAGGCAACCGAGATGGCAAAGACCGCCGATGCCAAGCTCGAGGGCTCGCTCTTTGGCGACAGTCGTGAAAAGGCCACGGCCGACCGCTTTGCCGCCACGGGCAACGAGTATGCCCAGGGCCAGCTCAACCTGATCATCATCGTGCCCGAGTGGCAGGGCAAGGGACTCGGCCGCGCGCTCATCGACCTTGCGCGCGCTGAGCTCGCCCGGGCAGGCTGTACCAAGTTCTTCCTGATGAGCGACTGCAACTCCGATTGGCAGTTCTACGAGCACCTCAACATGAAGCGCATCCTGGAGGATCACAGCCAAGACACCGGCGACGGCTTTATCGTCTACATGTACGGAGGCGACACGCAGGATTAGCCTGTGTGCCGCCTCACGGGCTTTCTCCAAGACAGTCAGCAATCAGCCAAGAGAGCTAACAGGGTGCGCTCTCCTCGACAGTAGGGACATTCATCCTGCGAAGCGTGATATAGATGACCGCGCGGACACTCAACCGTCTCAGACAGATACAGGGCGAGCAGGCGCGCCCATGTGCGCGCATCAAGGCGCTCATGCGCTTTGCCAAAGAGCGACCGGCGGAAAGCCTCGCCCATAAGGTTGCCAAAGTCATTGATCGCAAGAGCGTAACTAGGGACAACATATCCGATCAGCGTCCCCACAAAGGAGCTGCGCCCATTGCACACGCAGCTATTGAGCGGAAGAGCCGGAATATCGTCGTCTAGGTCAAAAATTCTAGGTCCAGCTCGCCAGAACTGTACGGATGAATTCCGCGATTGAGCATCTTGAAGATATGGACCGCGAGTCCAAAGTCGTCCGTCTGAGGTGTAAACACCGGGGCATTCGTGGCGACTGCCAGGCTCTCGAAATCGCTGATGCCGGCTATCTCCATGAGCTAAAGCACTCGGAGGCAATATAGCCGGGAGCGGCGCATGCAGTCCTATGTGTCACATCCGAAAGCGTAAAGCTATACGAGCGCCTTGATCGTATCCATGCCCGCACGCGCCGAAACCTCGCAGACCTTCTGCCCGTTGAGCACGCACTCGAGTAGCGTATCGTATGCGCGCTGGGCTTCGGGGGCCAGGTGCGCCCTGTTAAACATGCCCTCGAGCCGCACGGTTCCCTTCGAATCGATCATATAAGCCCCCAATCTGTTTGGTTTTCCCAGATTGTGAGCCCGCACACCCAAGCCGCACGGCCCGCCGTTCAGCTGAAACCACCTGCCAAAAAGGGACAGGTTTATTTTGGTAGGTTTTATCTGGGCAAACGCCCAAGCCGCCACACAAAAAGCCCGCCGGCCATTGAAGCCGGCGGACTTTCATTTACGGATAATCAAACCCTGTTTACCAAGGAGCTACTACTTGTGGCGCGCCTTGGGCTGCTGCTGGGTGATGCAGTGGATGTTGCCGCCGCCGTAGATAACCTCGCGAGTCATGATACCGATGACTTCACGGTCCGGATAAGCAGCCTGGATATCCTTGAGCGCCTGGGCGTCGTTGGGGTCACCGAACTGCGGCACAAGCACCGCTCCGTTGATGGGCAGGAAATTGAGATAGCTCGGCTCGAAGGCGTCCTCGGGGGTACGCGGCAGCACGCCCTCGACGGGATCAATCGTGCTGGCCTCCTCTTCGGTCATATATACCGAAGTCACAGGCATGATCACCTTGTGGATCTTGAGCTTGCGACCCTTGGCATCCGTGGACTCGGAGAGCGTCTTGTACGCCTCCTGGCACTCCTTGTAGAACTTATGGTTGGGATCATCGGTCCACATGCAGCAGACCTCGCCGGGCGCACTAAAGCATGCGACGTCGTCCACATGACCGTTCGTTTCGTACGGATCGATACCGTCCTTGATCCAGATAACCTTTTCGATACCGAGATACTCAGAGAGCTTCTCCTCAATCTGCTCCTTGGTGTACTGCGGGTTGCGGTCCTCGTTGAGCAGACACATCTCGGTGGTCACGACGGTGCCTTGACCATCACAGTTGAACGAGCCACCCTCGAGGATGTAGTCCTCGGGACGATAACGGTTAACCTGCTCAAGCTGTGCCACCTGCAGGCCAATGGAAGCATCCTTGTCCCACGGGAAGTACAGACCGTCAATGAAACCGCCGTAAGCATTAAAGTGGAAGTGCGAAAGGGCCACCTCCCCATTGTCATTAACGAGGAACGCCGGGCCGGGGTCGCGAATCCAGCTGTCGTTGTACTCCATGTGGATAACGCGCACGTTCTCAACACCGTCGAAGATCTCGCACACCGCGGGGAAGTCCTCGGTGTTGACGCCTACCGTGATGGGCTGAAAGCGTGCAACGGTCTTAATAATCTCGGTGAAGACCTTCTGCGCCGGCTTGGCGCCGCAGCGCCACACGTCGGAGCGGTGCGGCCACAGAATCCAGGTGCGCTCCTGCTCCTCATACTCGCCGGGCATATAGAACCCGTCCTTCTTAGGCGTGGATTCACTCTCGTAGATGGTCTTCATTTCAAGCTCCTAAATCTCGGTGCTTTTGCTTGACGAGACCATGATGCGGCCGCACCGAGATGTTCTCAATGGTCCCTCGAGCCCCTTTCAGCGACCGACGGTATACCATTCGCTGACCTAAAGTTCTATTCAGGCCGAGAACATGACATACTGGGTTCCACAATGGAAAGGATGCCCTATGCCCCCATGCAATAATCAGCAGACTATTGAGTTGGACAGTACGACCTGGACTGCTCTCAACGAGCTCGCGCTTGCAATCCACGCATCACACGGTGTCGATAAGCTGCAAAAGGAGACCCTCGAGGGAACGACAGGGCTCGTGCCCCATCGGATCGCCATGTTCGACCTGATCGAGGCAGCGGGCAGTGATGCCCCACGCTACGTCCACCCCGCAAGCAGCGGAATGGACGACCGCGCACTGAGCGACTACTACAACCGCTACGCCGCGATGGACTATACAACATGGAGCTTTGACTTACATAAGGTCGGCGTCTACCGCGACCTCGACCTCGTCGACGTCGAGCGACGCGATGCCACGCCCATCTATCGCAAATGGATGGAACCGCAGGGCGTCTACTTTGGCTGTACGGCCACGCTCGCGCACAACGACAGCCCGCTAGGAAGCATCACCCTGTTTCGTGAACGCACGGCCGGAGACTTCACCGACACCGAGCTCGCAATCCTGCTCGAAGTCGCTCGGCACGCGAGCCTCGCGCTCGCCAACCTCTATCCTCGGGGCATTAAACTCACCCAGACAGAAGACACAAACCAGCTAAATGCTTTCATTACAGAACACAATATCCAACCGCGCGAAGCCGAAGTCATGCGGCTCATGCTCGACGGCAAAACGAACAAACAGATGGCAAACGAGCTATTCATAAGCGAGTCAACCGTCAAGAAGCATGTCAACGCCATCTATCGCAAGCTCGGCGTCAGCAACCGCCTGGGCCTCATGACTGCCACGCAAAACATCCCGCGATAAAAAAGGGCGCCCTCCATGCAGAGAACGCCCTTTGATTTCGCCATTTGAATTAGTGTCGGCTCTGGCTCAAAGAGTAGACAGGTTTATTTTGGCAGGTTTTATCTGGGCAAATGTCAGCCGCCGCGAGGGAGCTGCCTTCCCTCGCGGCGGTCTTCTAGCAGAAAAACCAAGTGAGTAGGCTTTTTGCAGGAGGTCAAGCACGCCCCAAAACGCCACAGCTCTGACCTGCACTGATAATTGTCCTTGGGGGAAGCGGGCACTGCGGGGGCGCGTCAACG
>UQMV01000021.1 GCA_900542315.1 uncultured Collinsella sp. | reverse complement strand
GGTCCTGTGCGGCCACGTTCCACCACGGGTCGTAGTGGATGACCACGTCGGCAGCCGTCAGGTTAAGGCCCACGCCGCCCGCCTTGAGCGAGATCAAAAAGACCGGCACCTCGCCCGCCTGGAACTGTGCGACCATCTTGGCGCGGCTCTCTTTAGACGATGCGCCCGTGAGCTTAAGGAAGGCGATATCCTCCTTGGCCAGGCGCTTGCCAATGATATCGAGCATGCCCGTAAACTGGCTGAACAGCAAGATGCGATGACCACCATCGAGTGCGCCGTGCACGAGCTCCATGCACGTATCGAGCTTGGCGCTCCCCGCCTTGTAATCCTCGTAGTGTAGACGCGGGTCGCAGCAGATCTGGCGCAGCTTGGTGAGCTCGGCGAGCACCTTGAGCTTGTCCTTCTTAAACTCATTGGCCTCGCGATGCTGTACCTGCTGGGCGATGCGATCCTGATTGGCCAGGTAGAGCTTGCGCTGCTCGCCGGTGAGCTGTGCCATAACCGTGTCCTCGATCTTCTCGGGCAGGTCGGCCACCACGTCTTCCTTAACACGACGCAGCACAAACGGCGACACGAGCGCCTGCAGACGAGCGGCGCTGTCGCCCTCGGCGTGCTCGACCGGACTCTCAAAACGCTTGGCAAACGACTCGCGCGTGCCCAAAAGGCCCGGCATCAAATAGTCGAAGATGCTCCAAAGCTCGGACAGGCGGTTTTCGATGGGCGTGCCCGTCAAGGCAAAGCGCACGCCGGCCGGCAGGCGCTTGGCAGCGCGGGCCACCTGGGTGAGCGGGTTTTTAATGTACTGGGCCTCATCGAGCACTACGCGGGCAAAGTCCTGCTCGACATATTCGTCGATGTCGCGACGCATGAGGTCATACGACGTCACGACCACGTTGTGCTCGGCGGCACCGGCAATTTGTACGCGACGCTGGGCCTTGGCGCCCACGATGGCGCACACATCAATCGGGGGGGCGAAGCGCTCCAACTCGGCAGCCCAGTTGTACACGAGCGACGCGGGGCACACCACGAGCGTGGGCTTGGTGTCCCCCGCCTCCACGCGCGCCAGAATGTGCGCGATCATCTGCAGCGTTTTGCCCAGGCCCATATCGTCGGCCAAGATGCCGCCGAGACCCAGGTGCTCGAGCGAGCCAAGCCACTGGTAGCCGTCGATCTGGTAGCCACGCAGCGTGGCCTTGAGCGAGGCGGGCACCGTAAAGTCCATCTTGCCGAGCGTATCCAGGCGCTCGACGGTGCGGCGGAACGCGGCGTCGCGATCGGCCTCGAGCGCCGGCGTACGCGCGAGCATGCTATCGACAAAAAGGGTGCTCGACGCGGGAAGCAACACGCCATCGAGCAGGTCGACAGCATCGACGCCCAGGTCCTCGGCAAGGCCAAACGCGGCGCGCGCTCCCTCGTCCAGGCGAACGATGTCGCCGGACGTAAGGCGCGCGAACGTCTGGTGGCGCTTATACGAATCGAGATAGATGGCAAGGTCGGCCGCCGAAAGCCCGCTCGCACCCAGCTCGACGTCGAGCAGGTTGCTCTTGACGGTCGCACGCACCGAGAGCTTGGGTGCAGGACGGACCGAGACCTGGCGCAGGCGGTCGCTAAGCATGACCTCGCCCAACTCGGACAAAGCCGCCAGCCCCTCGGTCAGCAGGTGGAACAGGCTCTCGTCATCGCGTTCCTCAAACGCCAGGCCGCCCTCGTGGAAATCGAAGTACAGGGCCGCCGTGTCCATAACGCGAAACTCCGCTACCGTATCGCGGGGCGGAACGCCGGGGCGTTGCTCTTCGAAAGGACTGCCCGGAGCACCAAGACTAAAGAGATCTGCCGACCAATCGCCGTAGGCCACCGTAATCTTGCAGGTCACGAGACCATCGTCGACGCCAATCGCCATGGCAAAACTCGGCTCGGGCGCCACGGCATCGAGCGCAGCGGGTGCGGTCAGGTCGGTGTAGTCGCGCAAAATGGGCAGCGCCATGCGGCAGAACTCGCCCACCTGGTCGGCGGCGATATGGACCGGCGTGCGGCAGGGCAACAAGTGCGATAGGAACGGTGCCGCATGTTGGGCAAACGCCGTGTCGGTACGGCGCGCGCGGCGCGTATCGACCAGATAGGCTGCATCGCCCGCGACAAAGCAGTACGCATCGGCCGGGAGGCGCAAGTCGTAGCTGCCTCCCGCCGCCGGTGCAATCTTGGCGGCAAGGAGCGGCGGGCGCTTAGCCGGGACTTCGTCCTCCCCCTGCGGCGACGGCTCGACCGCCACCTCGTAGGAGCGATGCGTCGTCGTCCCCCGTGACCAAGCAGGCTCAAAGGACATGGTCCTGCCGCGCAGCAGGTCCAGCACGGACACGATGGAATACTCGGATACCGGCAACTGACGCTCGGCGACAAAACCGCTGCGGGCAAAGTCATACGATGCCGAGCGCGAGCTCGTAATATCGCCTAGGTAGGCGACCGTCATTGCGATAAAGTCGAGCAGCTTTGTCGACACGTCATCGAACGCCTCGGGCACATGGGCAAACGTAAGCTTCTTGCCATAGGAGAACGTACCGCCGCGCACATAGGCATCGGCCATGCCGTCGATATCCTTAACGACGTAGGACACCGAACCGCAGCGAATGCGAAACTCGAGCGCCCAGTTAAAGCGATCGGCAAACAACGGATTGTAGTACGGCACCAGCGAGGGCTCCAACACCGCTTTGGGAGCATCGGGGTCAATGGTGCCGGCGAGCTTGCGACGCATAGCCACGAGCTCGTCCATGCGCGCGTCCGAAAGATCGGAAAGCGCCGCCACAAGGCTCGGGCTCGTGGGGACGGGCGCCGGGAAGGGAAAGTTGGGGTTGACCGCAGATGCGCTGGGCGCGGGACGTGCAGGCTGCTTGGACTGTGCGGGCGGTACCGTAAACGTGCGGACCGGCGTGCGCAGGCCCTCGACGGGCTCGGCGCCGCTGGCATCCAGATACGCCAACGCCGTGGCGATGGCGTGCTTGCACATGCCGGAATAGCGGAAGGCGGCGGGGCAATCGCAGTCGTAGTCGACAACCTCGCGCTCGTCCATATCGAGCGCCACGTGTGTCTTATACAGGTCGCCGCGCGAACCACGCACCGTACCCTCGATGTTCACGTTTTTGGAGAAGCGCGAGCCGGAATCCTCAAACGACAGCACGGCACCGTTGAGCATGAGCGAGCGCCCCTTCATAAAGGTGCTGCTAAGCGCCGCCTCCTTACGAAGCGCCTGCGCAAACGTCCCCTGCGTCATCACTTCCTCCAATCTCGCGCGGACCAGCAAGGTCGCCCTTAGATCACCGTCACTCTGCCTTGGTTACCCACGATGGCCTTGGCCTCGGCCAGCAGCGGAATCGAGCGTGCGTTGACCTTGGCCGGCACCTCGGCACGCAGCACGCGCCCGTCCACCTGCTCGATAAAGATCTCTACGCGGTCGCCGCCCGGGTTGGTGGTAAGCACCGTGGCAAGACGCGCCATATTGCCCTGGCTAAAGCGGCTGTTGGGCACCATGACCTCAAACACCTTGGGCTTGTTGTTCTCCTCGTTAAGCTCAAGTGGCACGATCTCCTGCGCGATGATCTGGTCGCCGCGGTCCGAGCGTTCGAGCTTGCCCTTAATGCGCACAAACGCATCGGACAGCTGCGCGCCGGTCTCGGGATCGACCTCGCCATACAGGTACCCTTCGGCCTCCTTGTAGGTCTTGGGGAACACCACGACCGTGGCCTCGCCTTCCATGTCCTCGAGCTGCACGATGCCCATGGGGTCGCCGTTTTTGGTCACGCGCTTGGACACGCTCGAGACCATACCAGCCCACCACAGCGCCTTACCCTCAGGAATCTCCTGGTTGATGGTGCCGCCCGTAGGATTCTGAACTTCGTAGCCGGTGTCGATCTGCGAGAACGAAAAGTCGCGCGCTTTGCTGAGCGCATACTCAAACGGGCGCAGCGGGTGGTCCGAGACATAGATGCCCAGAACCTCCTTCTCCTGGCTCAGCTTGAGGTGGCGGTCCCATTCCTGGCCGTCCGGATCGGGCACGCTGACCTCGAAACCCGAGCCCTCAACATCACCAAACATGTCGAAGAACGAGGTCTGGCCGCTCGCGCGGTCCTTCTGGCGCTTTATCGCGGCGTCGATGATGTTCTCGGGGTTGTTCTTGTCCACAAAGTGCATCATCTGGCGGCGCGGATAGCCCGTGGAGTCGAAGGCACCTGCCTTGATCAGCGATTCGATCACGCGGCGGTTGGCCTGGCTCGAGTCCACGCGCTCGACAAAGTCGTGCAGCGTCTTAAACGGGCCGCCCGCCTCGCGCTCGGCGATAATCGCCTGCGCTACGCCGGTACCCACGCCGCGGATGCCGGCCAGGCCAAAGCGCACGCCCTCCTTGGTAGCCGTGAACTCGGTACCGGACTCGTTGACATCTGGCGAAAGCACGGGGATGCCGTCATGACGGCATGCCGAGACGTAGTGCACGATCTTGTCGGTCTTGCCCGTATAGGACGTCAGAACGGCCGCCATGTACTCGTGCGGATAGTGCGCCTTGAGCCACGCCGTCTGCATAACCAGAATGGCGTAGCCGGCGGAGTGCGACTTGTTGAAGGCGTAAGATGCGAACTCGAGAACATCGTCCCAAATCTTCTGGGCGACCTCGCGCGTGTAGTTGTTCTTGATAGCGCCGTTCATCCAGTGGTCGTAGGTGGTCTCGTCCGAGCCATCCTCCCAGTGGAGCACCGTCGACGTGAGCAGCTTGATCTTTTTCTTAGCCACGGGCTTACGGATACGCGAGTCCGATTCGCCCTTGGAGAAGCCGCACATCTCGACGGAGATGAGCATAACCTGCTCCTGGTAGACCATGGTGCCGTAGGTTTCGCCCAGGATGTCGTCCAGGCGGTCGTCGTAGGAGACGGCCGGCTCCTTGCCGTTCATACGGTTGATGTAGGACGAAACCATGCCGGCGCCCAGCGGGCCCGGGCGGTACAGGGCGATCAATGCCACGACGTGCTTGTACTCGGTGGGCTTCATGTTCTTGATCGTGGCCGTCATGCCGGCGGACTCGACCTGGAAGACGCCGGCGGTGTGGCCGGAGCCCATGAGCTTAAAGATCTCGGGGTCGTCAAAGGGAATCTCTTCCTCTTTGATGTCGATGCCGAAGTTCTTTTTGATGTTTGCTTTGGCCTTGGAGATAACCGTCAGCGTACGCAGGCCCAGGAAGTCCATCTTGAGCAGGCCCATGTCGGCAACGGTATGGCCCTCGTACTGGGTAATCTCGACGCCGCCCTTGGTGTCGAGCTTAGTGGGCACGTGCTCGTTGACGGGGTCACGGCAGATCAGAACGGCGCACGCGTGCACGCCCTCGCCACGGGTGAGGCCCTCGATCGAAAGCGCCGTGTCGATGATGCGGCGGGCGTCGTCGTCCTTTTTATAGGCCTCGGCAAAATCGGGGTTAAACAGATCTTCTTTGCCGGGTTGTTTGTCGAGCACCTGCTTGAGCTTGACCTTGGGGTCGCTCGAGACCATCTTGGACAGGCGCTGGCCCATGTAGACCGGGTAGTCTAGGACGCGCGCGGCGTCGTTAATGGCCTGCTTGGCCTTAATGGTCGAGTAGGTGATGACGTGGGTGACCTTCTCGGGACCGTAGAGCTGGCGAACGTGCTCCACGACCTCGAGGCGCCGCTCATCGTCGAAGTCCATATCGATATCGGGCATCTCGGTACGCTGCGGGGACAGGAACCTCTCGAACATCAGGCCGTTCTCGAGCGGGTCGAACGCGGTGATGTTCATGGCGTAGGCGACGATAGCGCCGGCGGCCGAGCCACGGCCGGGGCCGACGCCGATGCCGTTGTCCTTGGCCCATTGCACGTACTCGGCAACGATCAAGAAGTAGGCGGCAAAGCCCTTGTCGCAAATGACCTTGTATTCGTACTCAAAGCGCTCTTTGATGTTGACGCCACCGATCTCGCGCGTGGCCCAGTCGTCACCATAGTGCTGGCGCAGGCCCTTCTCGCACTCGCGGCGGAACTGGCTCTCGTGCGTCTCGCCGGGATCGAGCAGCGGGAAGCGCGGCAGGATGATGGAGTCCCAGTCCAGCTCCACGTAGCACTTGTCGGCGATCTCGAGCGTGTTGTCGCAGGCCTCAGGGCAATACGGGAACATCGCCCGCATCTCCTCCTCGGTCTTCATGTAAAACTCCGAGCCGGTCATGCGCATGCGGTTGGGGTCGTCGACCTTAGCGTTCATGCCGATGCACATGATGACGTCCTGCACGGGCGCGTCCTCGCGGCGCAGGTAGTGGAAGTCGTTGGTGGCGATGACCTTGACGCCCACCTGCTTGGCGATATCGATGAGCGTGCGGTCCATCTGCTCGTCGGTCAGGCCGTTGTCGGTGGTAATGCCGTGTTCCTGGATCTCGATATAAAAGTCGCCGGGGTCGAAGGTGTCACGGAAGGTCTCGGCCCACTTGATGGCGCCTTCCATGTCACCGCGGTCGATGTACTTGGGGATGATGCCGGCGATGCAGGCGCTCGTGCAGATCATGCCCTTGGCGTGGCGGCGCAGGTTGTCGAGCGTCACACGGGGCTTGTAGTAAAAGCCCTGCACGGCGGCCTCGGAGACCGTCTGCATCAGGTTGACGTAACCCTCCTGGTCCTTGGCCAAAAGGATCATGTGGTAGAGCTCGGGCTTGTGGTCGCGGGCGAGCGTCTCGTCCGGCGTAAAGTAGACCTCGCAGCCAAAGATGGGCTTGATGACCAGGGGCGGCTTGAGCTCGTCGATGTTGCCCTTCTCGTCCCACATGGCCATGTCCTTCACATACTGGGCATGCTCGCGCGGGTTTGCCTCGGGATCGGGCTCCACCAGCTCGTCGCGACGGTCCTTTTCCAAGAAGGCCTTGTCGTGGCTCCACGTCTTGTACTCGGGCGTGTTATGGTTGACGGCGTCGCAGGCCAGCGCCAGGTCGGGTACGCCGTACATGTAGCCGTGGTCGGTAATGGCCACGGCGGGCATGCCAAGCTCAACGGCGCGGTTGACCATATCCTGGATACGGGTTGCGCCGTCGAGCATGGAGAAAACAGTGTGGTTGTGCAGATGGACGAATGCCATATGATGAGCTCCGATGCGGGTTCGTGTTCTGACTGAACGATTTTACCCCACGGCACGGACAGCACCCGAACCTAGCCAAACCCACACGGCTCCTCTTGCAGTTGCGGTGGAATAGTTCCCGCTTAGGCCACCTGGGCCGCGATACAGGAACTATTCCACCGCAAGTTATCTGAGGGCTAGAGATTGTAGGTGACTACTTGGGGTTCGGCGGGTTCGACGAAGATGGTTGGATCCGGCTGCTCCACGCGGACGAACTTGACGGTCACGGCCTCAAAGCCCGCCTTGTGTAGAACATCAGCGTAGACACGCGCCTGCAGGGCGTGCTTCTCCTGCAGCTGTTCCGGCGTCTCGTCCGGCGTGCCGCCCGTCTTGTAATCGATGACCAGCGCGCGTGACGAATCCGCCGGGTTCGTCGCCAAAGCGTCGATGGCGCCTTCGGCATATGCACCGTAGCGAGCGATGTCCTCGTCCTCGCAGCCCAGCGAAAAGAACGGCACCTCGGCGCGAACGCACGGCCAGGCAAGCAGCTCGGCACGGACCGCCGACTTGAGCCAGCGATTCAGGGCGACATCGAAGCGCTCGCGCTGCTCCGGCGTCAGGCGCCACAGACGCGCCAGCGCATCGGCGCGCGCAGCGGGCAGCGCATCGGCACCCATCTCGATGAGCCACTGGCAGGCAGCGTGGAAGGCCGAGCCCAGCGCCATGGGGTTGCCGACGGGCTCAACGGCGGCCACGTCTGCATCCGTCATCTCGGAACCATCCGACTCTGCATCATCGCCAGCCTCGTCCATGGGAACACGAGCCTCGGCGGCACGGTCCTCGGCCTCGGCATGTAGCGCCGCGGCGATTGACGAGTAGCTATACGAATCACGCATCGGATACGGACAGATGCCCATGCGCACGCCCACTGCCTGGGGATACACAAGCTCAAACGAATCGGGCTTGGGGTCGGCAGGACCAGGAACGGCGGCACGGGCATCTGCACCGGCACCCACCGGCTCCGCATCGCCACGAACGAGCCTGCCCTCAGCATCCAGTGAAGCATTGGCCTCAAACGCCTGCTCGCCAAAGGTAAAGTCCGCGAGCGAAATGAGCTCGTAGTCGCCCGGCTGGGAGTTGTCGAACACCAGGCGGTCGGCATCGAGCTGCGGCATGTCCAGAGCGTCGGTCGGCAAAATACGGCGCAGAACGTCGTAAGTCAGATCGGTCTCGACGTCGAAGGTCGGCGCCGTCACCTTGCCACGGCTCACGCCGGCATCCATCGCCAAGATCACCAGCTCGCGCGCACGCGTCATGGCAACGTAGAGTAAGCGGGCCCGCTCCTCGAGCGAAAGCTGCAGGTCGTCGTTGCGCAGGCGAGCAAATGCCTCGGCGGGAGAACCCGTCGCGCAGACGTCCTCCATGAGCTCCGGCGGCAACCATAGCGACGCGCCCTTACCCTTAAACGCATGCTCAAACTGCTTTTTGACGTCGTCGCCCTTCACAAAGGTACCATCGGCGAGCTTAACGCCGTCGAAGCGTGCCGGCAGTGCCACGACCTGCGCTCCGCCCTCGACGCGACCCATCTGTGCCGCACCCGAGGACTTACGCACGCCAAAGCACTCGGCGACCGCCACGACCGGATATTCCAGACCCTTGGAGGCATGAACCGTCATGATGCGCACCGCGCCGTCGCCCTCCTCGTTGAGGGCACCCGGGGCCTCCTTGCCCGCCAAGAAGCGGTCGAAGGCCAGCGCGATGGAACGCGGCGAGTTGCCGAACTCGGCCTCCGCCTCGGCCACGGCGTCGAGCGCCTTGAGCACGTTGGCGGCAATGGCCTTGCCCTCGGGACCACGCTGTGCCAGACGCACAAACCAGCCGGAGGCGTTGACCACGTCGCGCGCGATGGCGGCGAACGAATCGCGACCCACACGACGAAGCGCATAGCGCAGCACCTCGCGGGCGCGCGTCACGAGCGGCAAGTCTTGCAAACCCGGCACGTCGAAATCACTCATGATGCCCGCGTCGATATTCCGGCGCGAGGTCTCCCCCGTCTCGCTATCGAGCCTGGTCGCCAGCGCCAGGAACTCCTGGGCGCCGAGCGCAAACATCGGCGAGGCGAGCAGCGGCATAAGGCCCTGCGCCGTATCGGCCGGATTGGCGAGCGCACAAACCAGGGCGCGCACCGTCTGCACCTCGGCGGCCTGGGCAAAGACCGAGCCACCTGCGATGACGCAGTCGAGCCCCTGGTCGCGGAAGGCCTGGGCGTAGACGTCGGCGTTGGTCATGCGGCCCAGCAGCAGCACCATGCCGCCCTGGGGCTGGCCGGCATCGGCAAGCGCGCGGAATCGCTCGGCAATCGCACGGGCCTTGGCCTGCGTGCGCTCCTGCATACTGCCGCCGGCAACAAAGAGGGCCTGGCGACGCGAGGCGTCTGCCACCAGCGTGTCCTTGCGGCCGTCGCTCGCCTCAAGATCCAAAAAGCCCTGCATCAGGCCGCCGTCATCGCCGTCGAAGACGCGTGCCACGTAACGCAGCACCTCGTCATGGCTGCGGAAGTTGCGCACGAGCTTGACGAGCTCGCCAGCAGGGACGTCGGCAGCAGCGCCAACGACGGCCGCCGCCTCGGCCGTCCCCGGGGCGCCCACCTTGCGCTCTTGGCGACGGAACACCTCGACCTCGGCGCCGCGGAAGCGATAGATGGACTGTTGTGCATCGCCCACGGTGCACAGCGCGCGCTCCCCCGCACCCGTCAGGTAACGGATCAGATCGACCTGCATCTGGTCGGTATCCTGGAACTCGTCGATCATGACCATCTTAAAGCGGCCCTCGTACGCAGCACGGATGGCAGGGTAATCGCGCAACGCCTCGTAAGCCATACGCAGCAGGTCGTTATTATCGAGGGCGGACTGGGCAGCCTTCAGCGCGCGATACTCGGCCTCCACGGAACGGGCCAGGCCCACCAGTGCATCGAGCGCCGGGGCACCGCAGGCAAGCACGATATTGATAAACGCATCGGCGGCCTCGGCCTTGAGCAGCTCGACCTGCTCCTTAGGGAATGCCTTGCTCGCGCGCGGCATGGCGCATGACATCATGAGTCGCGCCGCATCGACCATGGTCTTGCCGCTCGCCTCGAACGCGTCGATGGCATCGAGCGCCGCCTGCGCCTTCTCGGTCGAGGCCTTGCTTGCGCCCAGCGCCGCGCGATAGGCATCGGCGAGTGCCGAGGTATCGGCCTGGCCGCGCGCCACGCGCACGTCGTCCATACCGCCCGGCAGCTGGCTCGACAGCTCCAGCAGCTCGCGCACCAGACCCTTGATGGTCGTACCGGCGCCAAAGGAACCGCCCTCGCCCGCCATGGGATACCAGGCGTAGAGGGCTTTGAGCGATGCCGCGAGCTCGGGCGCGGCATCGGGCGCCGTCGCGCGCCCCAGCACGTGTTCAACAGCCTGGTCCATAAGCTCGTCGGTATCGGTGAGCACCGTGAACTCGGGATCGATGCCCAGCTCCAGCGCGTGCGCGCGCAGGATACGCGAGCACATGCCGTGAATGGTCGAGATCCACGCATCGTCGACGGTCAGGGCCTCCTCGTCCATGCCCTCGTCGATGAGCGCGCAGCGCACGCGGTCACGGATCTCGGCCGCGGCGTCCTTGGTAAAGGTGATGGCGAGCACCTGGTCCAGATGCTCGACGAACGGACCGGATTCGGGCGAGAGCGCGTAGACGATGCGGCGCGTGAGGGTAAAGGTCTTGCCCGAACCGGCGCCCGCCGAGACAAACAGCGGACGGTCGAGCGTCTTGACGATCTGCAGCTGTTGCGGCATCAAGGTCGAAAGATCCATGGTCTACACGTCCCTCCTTACAAACGTACCTTCGTGGTTATACGAGCAGCGGGCATGCGCGGCCTGCGTCGACGTCGGGTCGACGGCGGCAACGTTGCCTGCCTCGAGTTCGCGCAAGCGCTCGGCGATGCCGGCCTCCACGCGATCGAGCAGGGCGTCGAAGTCCATGCTGCCACCCTCGCCGGGAAAGCCCTTCTTAAGCCCCGGGATGCGGCCGTCGCCACGCTCCTCCTCGAGCAGCTCGGCACTCGCGGCGCCTCGCAGCGCCGGTTTGCCGCCCTTGGTCGAAAAATAGAGCGCCGCACGGGTATCCAGACCCAGCGCACGGCGCATGGCCTGCGCATAGATAAGTGTCTGGGTATGGGGCGGCAGCCACCGCGGGTCGTCGATGGCGGCCTCGCCCGATTCCTCGTCGCGCACCGTGGGGTCGGCGAGTTTAAACTCCTCAACGCCCGTGCGGTGCTTATAGTCGATCACCACGGCGCGTTTCTCGGCATCCACGTCCACACGGTCGATGCGCCCGCCGAACGGCCAGCCGGCATACTCAACGTTAAGATCGTTAAAGGCAAACTCAAGGTAGCGCGGAGCAAAAGGAGTCAGCGCCTCGGCTTCATAGGCAAGCACTCCCTCCAGCTGCGGCAGAATCTCGGCCACCTGGCGCTCCTCTACCGGAGAGAGCGGCACGAGTGGGCCCTCGTTGCCACGCTTGGAGGCATGCTCGACCAAGGTCTCGTCAAAGACCTCGCGCAGCAGCTCCTGGGCACGTGGCAGGTTCTCGGGCGTCACGCGTTCCATGCCCTCCTGGGGCAGACGGGCGTGCAGGTGTTCCAGCACGTCGTGGACAAAGTTGCCCTTCTCCATATTGCCAAAGCCCGCGTCGATCGACTGGGGCTTCACGCGGTACGAGACGAACCAGCATAGCGGGCAGGTCGAATAGGCCTCGATCTGCGAGGCAGACGTCAGGCGCGGCACCAGCGGCGCATCCTCGCCCTCGCCATCGCGACGGCGCAGGACCAGATACGGAATGGCTTCATCGCTCAGATGCTGAGGAGCTTCGCAGGTCACGCGCTCGCGCCTAAGACCTTCGCCTGCAGCGTGATCAAAGTCGGCGATGATATCGCCCTCGCCCACGCGCGTGGGCTTGGCAGCGCCAGCGGCCTCGGCATGTGCCCGCAGCTCGGTCCATACGGCTGCCGGGTAGCACTCGCGTGCCTGGCGATCGTGCGTCACGCGGGCGAGCGCGACCGGACCGCTCGCCGCCTGCATTGCACGGCCAAAGCGCACGCGCAACAGAGCGGCGGGCTCCAAAGACACACCGTCGCGGCGCAGCTCGGCCGTCAACGTGGCAAGCGGGCCCTCTTCGTGCGAAAGCGGGTAGCTATCCAGGTCGACATCGGCAAACAGCACGGCATCGTAGCCGCCAGGACGCAGAACCGACGCATCGGCAAGCGACACGAAGCGTACTTGCGCCCGTGGCGTGCGATCGACCTCGTAGGTCGCGTAATCGTAAGCGGTACTGCGCTTGTCTACCTTGGTTCGAACGCCGTCGAGAACCGGCACGGTCGCGGCCTGCGACACGTCGAGCGCGCGAGCATCGTTCATAAGGATGTCGATGGCATGGCGCAGCAGAGCCGTCTCTGCCTGGCGACGGGCCTGACCGTCAAGGCCTCCAAGGGCGCGATCGGGCAACGCCTCGGCGACGGCAAGCATTGCCTTAAGCGCCGTCACGGGTTTGTCGCGCCACAGCGCTTGGAACACGTCCGAGACCACGCACGGCACGCTCTTAAACCAGTTCTCATCGCTGGCGGCCTTGCGCGTGCCCCTGACCTGGCCCTGCACGCTCTGCAGCAGGCTCTTGACGGCCGTGGTGGTCTTGCCGCGCGACAGGCGCGTGTTCTTGTCGAAGGTGCGCGCGCTGGCGGCATCGGCACCCGAAAGCGGACTGTAAATCCAGTCGGTAAGCTCCGGCGCGGGCCACCACTCGGTCTTGGAGGCGGTGCCCTCGTCGGCGGCTTTCATGCGCTCGATCAGTTTGGCGAGCGCCGTGAACTGTCTGCCCGCAATGGATTGGGAAAACGCCGTGAACTCGGTTGTCTCGGCCGCAATATGACGTGCCGCCAAACGGGCAGCGAGTTCACCAAACAGCTGGGGCGCCCGGGCAGACACCACGAGCACACGCACGGGGTCCGCGGACGTCGCGACACCGCCGCCGACTGCGGCGTCCTCACACGTTTTTACCAGCTCATCGATTGCATCCACATAGGCGTGGGCGCGGGCGTGAGGGCCGGCAACCTCTACAAAGGTAGGCTGAGCGGCGGACTTGGAGGCAGTCTGGGGCGCGGCGGCACCCTCCCCCAGCGGCGCGACCTCAAACAGCACGCCGCGGGCATCAAATGCCGCGGCAAGCTCCTCGCGCATCGCCGCCTGCTCGCGGGCAAGCAGCACAACGACCTCTCCCCCATTGTTCGCCACGGCCGACAGCAGCTCGAGCAAGCCGTGCGTAAACGATGTGGTGCCGCGCGCGCATACGGCGCTGGTGCACGCCGGCAGGCTATCGGCCAGGACACCGGCCATAATATCAGCCGCCTCGCAGGGCTCGACCATGTCTCGACGGTCCAAGCCGCTCGCATATGCGCTCAACAGCTCGAACACGCGAGCCTCGGCGTCGCTCTTGGAATCGGGCTGGCAAACGTCGCCGCAGCAGCGCTCGGCACCCGTTCCCGCTACGCCCGGCAGTACATCGCGGGCCATGCGCGCGAGCATGCGCACCGTGCCCTGACTGCGCGAAAGCGGCTGCAGATCGGCATCGTCGCGATGGGCGATCATGTCCGAGAACAGCATCTGGCGCTGCATATTGTCGACGAAGCTGCGGCCATCGCCCATAAGCTCCCACAGCGAACGAAGCCACGACGCGGGGGTTTTGTAGTCAACGCCCAGCGAGACGCCAGCAACCGCAGCATCGTGACGGCACAGGTCGAGCTCGGCAAACGAGGGCGCCAGCAAAACGGCACGCCCGTGGCGGGCAACCAGGTCGGCGAGCAACGCCGCCTCGGCATCGCTCAAGTCCGTACCGGTATTGGTGGTATAGATTCGAACAGGCATGGTCCTCCACTCAAACCGTTCGCAGTATTCATCGCATCTATCCTACCCGCCCGCACGGACAACCTGGCCCCAATGCACCAGATCCCCTCGATGATCCGTTTTCCTCCGTCCCCAAAGGATCAATTATCGACACACAAAAACCGCCCCCGAAGGGGCGGCTCCAGTTGATTCGTTTGTTGCCGCTGGCCTACTCGCCATCCTCCAGTTTGATGAGGATCTTGCGATAGCCACCGTACTCGCCATTAAGTGCCTTGGACACGCGGCTCACCGTGGTGGACGAAGCGCCGGTGCGGGCCTGAACCTCAACATAGGGCTCGCCCTCATCCAGATAGCGCGCGACCTGCAGGCGCTGAGAAAGATCGCAAATCTCGCGCGGCGTGCAGATATCGGTCAAAAACGCTTGGATATCGTTCTCATCGTCCAAAAGACTAAATGCGTGGACCAGCTGCTTGACATCAGGCTTGTCAAACATGTTCTCGATATTCATCGATCACCGCCAAACCCGCCAAAAGGCATCGAAGTTGATACTGACATCGGGCATCGTTCGCCCGTAATATGCAATAAAACTATGCATGGGCTATTTGCCCGTAGCAGTGTAGCACACCACTAAACTAAAGTGACAAGACTCTCTGTCAGCGGCACGTTTTTCGAGACGAACGCCGTTTAGAAACTGAATGCGCACGTAAGCTCCACGAATATTTGAGACAATGGGCGCCCAAACACCGCGGCGCGCCCGCGCAACCATCCAAGTCGCCGCTGCAAGCCGCTTCACGCGACGCCAGCAACCCCGGCGCAAGAAAGGATTCACGCCATGCGCTTTATGCTTAACTGGCTCTTCACCTCGATCGCCATCGCGATCGCCACGTTCCTCGTCCCCGGTATCCAACCCTTCGGCTTTGCCGAGGCCTGGGTCTGCTTTGCCTTTGTGGGGCTGTTCCTCAACATCGTCGATTCGTTCGTCAAACCGTTCCTCACGGTCATCTCGCTGCCGCTCACGATCATTACGCTCGGCATTTTCCAGCTCGTGCTCAACAGCTTTATGCTGGAGCTCGCCAGCTACCTGTCGGTCAACCTGTTGGGCGTCGGCATCTCCATCGCCGGCTTTGGCTCGGCCTTTATGGGCAGCATCCTAGTGTCCATCATGCGCAGCATCCTCGATAGTCTTGCCGAAGAGTAGAACGCCCCGGTACACAGATGCATCGGACCAAATCAAAGGCCGCCCATCGCAAAAATGGGCGGCCTTCTTATTTGCCAAGTCTCAGAGGGCAAGAAAATCTACCATTTACGCCCCGTCCCCACATGGCAGGTGGACTAGATGACGTAGTCGTAGCCTTCGTTGGGAGCGACAAGTTGATCGAGCGTCACACCGTTGAGGTAGTCGTTGATGAGCTTGTCCAGGTTCTTCCACACGTCGAGCGTGGGGCACTCATCAGATCGCGAGCAACCCTTGCAGTCGCCATCCAGACAGGCGACCGGCGCCAGACTGCCCTCGGTCAGGCGCAGGATCTCGCCCACCGTGTACTGCTCGGGCGGGCGCGTGAGCACGTAGCCGCCGCCCTTGCCGCGCATACCCGAGAGCATATTGGCGCGCACGAGCGTAGCCAGAATATTCTCGAGGTACTTCTCCGAAATCCCTTGTCGCGCCGCGATCTCTTTGAGCGGGATGCGACCGGCCGCCTGGTGCTCGGCCAGATCGACCATAACGCGCAGGGCGTACCTGCCCTTAGTAGAAACCAACATATATAGTGCTGCCTTTCGGTCTTTTAGTCCGTTGAAATTCTAGCCGAAAAATTGGCTTTGGAAATACCCGTTCCGGTCAAGATGGTTAATCGACTCGTAATAATCTTCTATTTCCTATTGCATTACTAGGCTTTAGTGTCTACTATGCTTGCCAACAGCTAAACGAACAACCTATAAGGTTTATGGGTTTAGCTGCTAGACACGCCGTAAAACCACACGGCAACCAGCAACTTGAACACTTTGGAGGTTCACCATGAGCAAGGTTTACACGTCCATCGATCAGCTTATCGGCCACACCCCGCTTCTGGAGCTCACCCACTTTGAGGCCGACGAGGACCTCAAGGCCCGTGTGCTCGTCAAGCTGGAATACTTCAACCCCGCCGGATCCGTCAAAGACCGCGTCGCCAAGAACATGATTGACGAGGCCGAGAAGGCAGGCAAGCTCGTGCGCGGCGGCGACTACACCATCATCGAGCCCACGAGCGGCAACACCGGCGTCGGCATCGCCTCGGTGGCGGCCGCCCGCGGCTACAAGGTGATCATCACCATGCCCGAGACCATGTCCGTCGAGCGCCGCAAGCTGATGCAGGCATACGGTGCGCAGCTTGTGCTCACCGACGGCTCCAAGGGTATGAAGGGCGCTATCGCCAAGGCCGAGGAGCTGCAGAAGGAGACTCCCAACAGCATCATCGCCGGCCAGTTTGTGAACCCCGCCAACCCCGCCATTCACAAGGCCACGACCGGCCCCGAGATCTGGGATGACACCGACGGCCAGGTCGACATCTTCGTCGCCGGCGTTGGCACCGGTGGTACCGTGACCGGCGTGGGCGAGTTCCTCAAGGAGCAGAACCCCGAGATTAAGGTCGTCGCCGTCGAGCCCGCCACCTCCCCGGTGCTCTCCAAGGGCCAGGCCGGCCCACACAAGATCCAGGGCATCGGCGCCGGCTTTGTGCCCGACGTCCTCGACACCCAGGTCTACGACGAGATCATCCCCGTCGAGAACGACGACGCCTTTGCAACCGGCCGCGCCGTGGGCCACAAGGAGGGCGTGCTCGTGGGCATTTCGTCCGGTGCCGCCGTGTGGGCCGCACTGCAGCTGGCCAAGCGCCCCGAGAACGAGGGTAAGACCATCGTGGCCCTGCTTGCCGACACCGGCGAGCGCTACCTGTCCACGGCACTGTTCCAGGACTAGAGCTTCTCGTTCTTAGAACGAGTCCAAGGCACGCCGGTCTCCCCTCTCTTCTGGCAGCCTGGGCTCATCCCAACAGGGTGTCCCACATGACGCCCGAACTTGCTACAATGTCTGCGGCGCGGAACCAGCCTCCCGCGCCGCTTTTCTTTTTTGGCCACATGCCACCAAGGAGAACCTCCCCATGCACAACAAGCGCGTGCTCGTCGCCATGAGCGGCGGCGTCGATTCCAGCGTGACCGCGTACCTGCTCAAAAGCCAGGGATACGAATGCGTCGGCGCCACCATGCGCCTCACCTGCCCCGCACCCGACCCCGCCACGGGCATGAGTAAGGTCGACCGCGACATCGCCGATGCAAAGGCCGTCGCCGAGCGCCTGGGGATACCCCACCATGTGCTCGACCTGCAGCAGACGTTCGACCGCAACGTTATCGAGCGCTTTGTGAACGCCTACCAGGAGGGGCTGACGCCCAATCCGTGCATTATCTGCAACCGCCACATTAAGTTTGGCGCGCTGCTCGATGCGGCGCTGGACATGGGCTGCGACTACATCGCCACGGGACATTACGCCAAAACAAGCCAGGCGGCAGACGGCACCTGGCAGCTACATCGCGGCGAAGATCCCAAAAAGGACCAAAGCTACTTTTTGTATTCGCTTACGCAGGAGCGCCTGGCGCACACGATCTTTCCGCTGGCAGGCCTGGACAAAGAGCGCGACGTGCGCCGCATAGCCGCCGAGCAGGGCTTTACCAACGCCCAGAAGGCCGAAAGCGAGGACATCTGTTTTATTCCAGACGGTGACTACGCGGGCTATATCGAGTGCCGCTGCGGACATCCCGCTGCACCGGGCGACATTGTGTGGCGCGACGGCAGCGTGGTCGGGCGCCACAACGGCGCGCTGCGCTACACCATCGGTCAGCGCAAGGGCCTGGGCGTCGCGATGGCGCATCCCGTGTATGTGACGGGCGTCGACGCCGCCAACAACACCGTGCATCTGGGCGAGGCCGAGGACCTGACCGCCGCTGCCCTCACGGCCGATGAGTGGATCTGGAGCGCGCCGGACGCACGCATGGAGGCGGAGCTCGACGCCGGCGGCATTCGCGTAGGTGCCAAGTACCGCTACCGTCAGAAAGACCAGGCAGCAACCCTTACGCGTGATGAAGACGGGCAAATGCTGATAACGTTTGACGAGCCGCAACGAGCCATCGCCCCCGGCCAAGCAGTCGTTATCTACCGCGGCGACATCGTCCTGGGCGGCGGCACCGTTACGGCAGCTATCAAGTAGTCCCATCTCCTTCATAAGTTGCGGTGAAATAGGGACTGTTTAAGCGTTTAAAATCGCCAAACAGTCCCTATTTCACCGCAACTTAGAGAGGACGGCCTCGGTCGGTACTGCTGTGTCAGCCGAGGCCGCTGCTCCCCTAGCGCTGAACGTAGGCGCGAACCAGCTCGTAGGTATTGCGCACGCCGTCGATGTGGCTGCGCTCGTAGTTGTGGCTCGCGTACACGCCGGGGCCGATAAGACCATGGCGAATGTCGTAGCCGGCCGAGAGCGTGGCCTCGACGTCGGAGCCATAGTGCGGGTACACATCGATGGCGTAATCGAGCTCCAGCTCGCGCGCAATGTTGGACAGCGTGGTTACCAGGTCGTAGTTGTACGGACCGCCCGAATCCTTGGCGCAAATCGAAACCATGCGCTCGGTGCAGCCCAGGTCGTCACCCACGCAGCCCATGTCCACGCTGATCATCTCGCGCGTGTCGGCCGGCACAAAGGCACCGCCGTGGCCGACCTCCTCGTACACCGTAAAGAGCAACGAAACCTTGCGCGAAAGCGTCACCTCGCCTTCGGCGACGGCGCGGGCCAAACCCAGCAGAATCGACGCGGACAGCTTGTCGTCAAGGAAGCGACTCTTGATGTAGCCGCTCTCCGTCACCGTGGTGCGCGGATCCATAGCGATGATGTCGCCGGTTTGAATACCCAGCTCGAGCACATCGTCCTTGCTGTCAACGTTCTCGTCGAGCAGGATTTCCATGTTCTTCTCGATGGTCTTGACCGGCTCATCGGCCACATGCGCCGAAGGCTCGGTATTGAGGACCACGCCCGTGTAGACATTGCCGTCGCGCGTATAAACGGTGCAGTTCTCGCCATCGGCCGTAGACCACTGATGCCCGCCGAGGGTCGTGGGGCGCAGGCGACCATTGTCCTTAATGGAGCGCACCATGGCGCCCAGGGTATCGACATGGCTCGCCAATACGAGCGGCTCGCCCTCACCACCAAGCTCAACGAGCACATTGCCCTTATTGGAGCGCTCGGGCCCAAAGCCCATATCGCGCAACGTCTCCATCAGATAATCAGTCGCCGCACGGGTATAGCCCGTAGGCGAAGCGATAGAAGTCAGCGCCTTAAGCTGTCCCGCGATATAGGAGAGCGTCTCCTCTAGAGAAGCATCAATATTAGAAGCCATATGCGTCCTTCCAAGTAAAACCAAGACCGAGTCCCGATTTTAACCGTTCTGCACGGTCAATGCCCTAGGAGCCGAGCTGCCTCCCGACGTCCCCGCACCGGTTTTGTGCACGCGCACGTCTTACAATCCCAATCTTGCATAAATCCTATCGGTATCTGCATAGAAATGAGGAATCTTTTTGCTTCGTCTCAGGGTACTCCACCCTAGACCGTGCAAAAAACGGAGTATTCAGCACCGCAGCCCCAACAGCCCCATCACAAACGACAAAACGACGCGGTTGCAGCAAGGTTGCAGGTCGTTGCAACCCAAAAACGCGGCGACGGCCCCCTCCGCTCATCGATAGTCCGTCCGCAATGGCTGTCGATGGTGTCTGCGGGCCACTACGGCCCATTCACAACGTTATGCATTTTTCAGAGCCTGCTGAATACTCCCAAAAATGCACGCTGGGAAGTGCACCACCTATCCGCAGCGGGCAGCATGCTTTAGTTTTACCCGTCTCAAGACATTGACGCAGCACAAAAAGCCCCGCCGTGCGTAGCGCGGCAGGGCCAGCGGCAAGTCAAAAGACCATACGCCTACGGGCGAAGGACCACCAAACTGGGCTAGGCAGCCGGGCAGATCTTCTTGAAGAGCTCGATGACGTCGTCGAGCGTCGCCTCGCGCGGGTTGCCCGGGAAGCAGGCGTCGGCCATGGCGTCCTTGGCCAGGACCTCGATCTCGTCAGCCTTCATGGCTTCGCAGACGTGCGGGATGTTCACGTCGGCGGAAAGCTGCTTGACGGCGGCAATGGCAGCATCGGCGGCCTCGTCGGTGCTCATGCCCGTGGTGTCAACGCCCATGGCGACGGCGACCTTGGCCAGGCGCTCGGCGCAAACCGGCTTGTTGAACTCCATGGCGATCGGCAACAGCATGGCGCAAGCGACGCCGTGCGGGGTGTCGTAGTGAGCGGACAGGGTGTGAGCCATGGCGTGGTCGATGCCCAGGCCGACGTTGGAGAAGCCCATGCCGGCGACATACTGACCAAGAGCCATGCCCTCACGGCCGGAGCCGGGCTTGCCGGACTTGGCCTCGGCGACGGAGTCGCGCAGGTTCTCGCTGATCAGCTTAATGGCCTCAAAGTGGAACATGTCGGAGAGCTCCCAGGCGCCCTTGGTGGTGTAGCCCTCGATGGCGTGGGTCAGAGCGTCCATGCCGGTGGAGGCGGTCAGGCCGGCGGGCATGGAGGCCATCATGTCGGGATCGACGACGGCGACCTCGGGGGCGTCGTTGGTGTCGACGCACACGAACTTGCGGACCTTCTCGGGGTCGGTGATGACGTAGTTGATGGTCACCTCGGCAGCGGTACCGGCGGTCGTCGGCACGGCGATGGTGAACACGGCATGGTTCTTGGTGGGAGCAACGCCCTCGAGGCTGCGGACATCGGCGAACTCGGGGTTGTTGATGATGATGCCAATAGCCTTGGCGGTGTCCATGGAGGAGCCGCCACCGATGGTCACGATAGCGTCAGCCTCGGCGGCCTTGAAGGCCTCGACGCCGTCCTTGACGTTCTGGATAGTGGGGTTGGGCTTGATCTCGGAGTAGAGGCTCCAAGCGATGCCGGCAGCGTCGAGCTCGTCGGTCACCTTAGCGGTAACGCCAAACTTGACCAGATCGGGATCGGAGCAGACGAAGATCTTCTTGTAGCCGCGACGCTGGAGCTCGCCGGGAATCTCCTTGATGGCGCCGGAACCATGATAAGAAATGGTGTTGAGAACGAAACGATTAGCCATTGATAGCCTCCCATCGTGTGCGGGGCACCCATTACGCCCCACGCTACGAGTCCCATCCTAACGCTTTTGAAACAAAAAACACGTGAGAACGTCAAAATTTTTAAAGCGTTTCAACATAATAACGGCGCTCTAGTCCTTCCCTCCCGACAGCAGCGAAGGCTAGATTATAGGAGCAATCGCCCAAAGAATACGACCAACTCAGTCTATAAATTGTTTCTGTTTTAGCAATATATGTTTGACAATACGTTTATAAAAGGATACTTTATAGTAAATAACATGCATGCAGCAAATAGCGTTATTCATTTTGTTAGAAATTGCCCATGCGGTTATTGCAGCTGCATCTACTGCAGCGTACAGCGTAATTCTCCGCACGAAGCAGAAGGCGGTTCCAATTCGATCGAGGCGATGACACATGGTGGCTAGTGGTCCTAAATCGAGCAAGACGGCTACAAACGAATATCGAATCTCAATTGAAGGTAACCCTTATCCGCATACTCTGGCTCTCATCAACCCAGCGGGAGACAACCTCAACATCAAAAAACATGGGTTCACGGGTCCACTAGGACAGCTATTGAGTCTTAAATATACCGTTTATGACGATGCAAATGAAAAATTCTTCACTGTCGTCGACGGTGGTTTTAGCAACATGCCCAGGGTTGCGCTCATCATCGAACACGAGGAAGTTGCGGTGTTTGATTATGGCCTAAACAGACTTGAGATGAAGTGCGTAACGAACATACCGAATTACACAATAAAAGGTAACTTCCTATTTGGAGATTACGATGTATTCAGCCAACGGGAAGTGAAACTATCTTCAGTTATCGTCCTTCAATGTGATAAACAATCGTGCTTTAGCATACAGGTTTTGGATAAAGCCGAATTAGCCGCCGCAATTGGAATATCTACAGCCATTGCCCTTCTTAGGGCTCGGATTGAAGAACATCTCGAATAAATCGCAAAAAGCAGTTCGTAACAACATTCAGGAGCTAGATAGTTTTTCTGGCTCCTGAATGTTGTTACGAACATGCACCTTAGCGCTTAAGACTCGCGGTCTGCCAGTCAGCTATGATGCGGGCCCATTTCCTGTGCAAGTCGCGCTCGCGGTCGATGAACATGATGGCAAACGCGACAAACAGCAGCAAACTCGCCACGACGATGGCGTGCA
Source organism: uncultured Collinsella sp. (assembly GCA_900542315.1). Classification (GTDB taxonomy): domain Bacteria; phylum Actinomycetota; class Coriobacteriia; order Coriobacteriales; family Coriobacteriaceae; genus Collinsella. The sequence goes on along the minus strand of UQMV01000021.1, from coordinate 12,009 downwards.
GGCCCATGCGCTCAATACACCAGTTGCCCAACACGGCGCCAAACACAAAGGTAAAGATCACGCCAAAGTACAGCAAGCCGTTTTCCAAAAAGCCGCGCCTGTGGGTGATGATGTAATCGTCCACGTTTTGCAGCGCGTTGCGCAAGTTGCCGATGCACATAGTCGTGGCGATGCCGTGACCGTGGATCTTGCGGAAGCTCTCGACTTGCATGCCGCAGGCAAACGAGGTGAGGCAGTTGGCGAGCAGGTTGTAACCGCCACCGGGAATAAAGCTCACGCCCAGCAAGATGACGGCTTCAAAGAACACCGTCACCTGACGCCAGTGAATCACGCTGCCAAACCGTTCGTGTACCAGGTCGGCAAGCATAATGCCCACGGCAAACGACACCACAGGGAAGAAGTAGCGCCCCGCAAGTGCCCAATTGCCCTCCGAGATGCTCACGCCCACGAGCAGGATGTTGCCCGTCTGTGCGTTGGCGAAAACATGGTCGCGCCCAATGTACGAATACACATCCATAAAGCCGCCGGCGAGCGCCAGGATAATGCCCAGTTCGATGGACTCCGATATCTGTTTGGCACGCTGCATCGTCGTGCATCCTCCTTGTTGACGACCCTCTCGTGCGTTGGCGGAAACATAGCCGCCGTTCATACTGTAACCCATTGACAACATGGCGTGCGCGCGAGACGGCTCCTTCGACACGGGGATACACAGTCTGGAAACAAACGGCACCCGCATCGACACGCCGATCCGCCAGCCCATGTACTCCACCAGTCTTTTTAGCCCCGTCCCAAAAAGACTGGTTACAATTACGTGCAGCATACAAACACCGGGAGGGATCGTGGCAAAAAAGCCTCAGCACGCTCAGAATAACCAGCGCAGTCAGCAGGGCAAACAGGGCCAGCAGCAAAAGCGCGGCGGCAAGGCCCAGGCCGCGCGCGCCGCTCACGCCACGCACACTCAAGCCGCGCCCGCCCGTCCCTGGCGCCCGGGCCGCGATAAGTTCCTCCCCGTCAGCCGCGCCGACATGGATGCGCGCGGCTGGGACCAGTGCGACTTCGTCTATATCTGCGGTGATGCCTACGTGGACCATCCGAGCTTTGGCATGGCTATCATCAGCCGCGTACTCGACGCGCACGGCTACAAAGTGGGCATCATCTGCCAGCCCGACTGGACCGACCCCGCCAGCATCACTGTGCTCGGCGAGCCGCGCCTGGGGTTTCTCGTCAGCGCCGGCAACATGGACTCCATGGTCAACCACTATTCGGTAACCAAGCACCGCCGCCACACCGACGCCTATACCCCCGGCGGCGAGGAAGGTCACCGCCCCAACCGTGCCGTCACGGTCTACGGCAACCTCATCCGCCAGACGTTCAAGGACGCTCCCATCATTATCGGCGGCATCGAGGCGAGCCTGCGCCGCCTGGCCCACTACGACTACTGGCAGGACAAGCTCAAGCGTTCGGTACTGCTCGACTCGGGCGCCGACATCCTCATCTACGGCATGGGCGAGCACGCGATCGTCGAGATCGCCGACGCGCTCGACGCGGGACTGCCCGTCGATCAGATCACCTATATCAACGGCACCGTTTACCGCGCGGGTTCGCTCGACGAGGTCTACGACTACGACCTGCTGCCCAGCTGGGACGACCTTACCGCCGACAAGCTCAACTACGCGCGCAGCTTTAACGTGCAGCAGCAGAATATGGACCCCATCACCGGGCATCGCCTGGTAGAACCCTACCCCAACAGCGTCTATGTGGTGCAGAACCCGCCGTCGGCGACGCTCACCACCGATGAGATGGACGAGGTGGCCGAGCTCCCCTACGCACGCGATTGGCATCCCGACTACGACGCGGCAGGCGGCGTGCCGGCCTTTGCCGAGATCAAGTTTTCCATTAGCTCCAACCGCGGCTGTTTTGGCGAGTGCTCGTTTTGCGCCCTCACCTTTCACCAGGGCCGCGTGCTGCAGATGCGCAGCCACGACTCGATCATGCGCGAGGCCGAGCTGCTCACGCGCGATCCCGAGTTTAAGGGCTACATCAACGACGTGGGCGGACCGACGGCCAACTTTAGCCGCCCTGCCTGCGACAAGCAGCTCAAGCACGGCGTGTGCAAGAACAAACGCTGCCTGTGGCCGAGCGTGTGCAAGAACATGGTGGTCGACGAGAGCGGCTACACGCAGTTGTTGCGCGACCTGCGCCAGCTGCCGGGCGTCAAGAAGGTCTTCGTGCGCAGCGGCATCCGCTTTGACTACACCATGGCCGATGCCTCGGACGAGTTTTTGCGCGAGCTGTTGGAGCACCATGTCTCGGGCCAGCTACGCGTGGCACCCGAGCACGTAAGCGATGCGGTGCTGTCCGTGATGGGCAAGCCGAGTCGCGCCGTCTACGATGCGTTCTGCCGTAAATTCGAACGCTTGAATCGCGAATACGGACTCAAACAGTACGTAGTGCCGTACCTAATCTCGAGCCATCCCGGCTCGACCATGAAGGAAGCAGTGGACCTTGCCGAGGCCGTGCGCGACATGGGCTACATGCCCGAACAGGTGCAGGACTTCTACCCCACCCCGTCCACCATGTCGACGTGCATGTACTACACCGGCGTGGACCCGCGCACCATGGAGCCGATCTATGTGGCGCGCGACCCGCACGAAAAGGCCATGCAGCGCGCGCTCATCCAGTATCGCAAGCCCGAGAACTACAAGCTCGTGCGTGAGGCACTGGAGAAGGCCGGTCGCCGCGATCTGATCGGCTACACCAAGCATTGTCTGATTCGCCCCGTGCCGCCACGCCCGGGCGAGACGTCTGCTGGCGGCGGGCATGGTACCGGCAAGAAGGGCGGCAAACCGCATGGCGGCGGCGCCGGCAAGGGACCCAAAGGCAGCAAGGGGCACGGCGGCATGTCGCGCGCACAGAACACTGCCGGTCGCAACCGCGCGGCCCAAGGGCGTCAGGGCGCCAACGGCGGCGGACGCCGCAACTAGGGCAGCGGTGCGCTCGCTGCGTCCATCCCACACGCATGGCGCAGCGAGCGCATTGCCTCAACGAGGATGACGCCGGCGATAGCGACCGTAATTGCCACGTCGAACGGCGTGTTCACAAACCAGAGCAACGTCATGAGATACGACCCGGCATTAAAGGCAAAGTGCAGCAGGATCGTGTAGCGGAGCTTTCCGGTCGTCACGAGCACCCAACCAAAGATGAGGCCGGCGGCACCCGCGTAGCAACCTTGCACCCAATTCATGTGCATAAAACCGAAGATTGCCGCCTGCAGCACAATCGCCGCGGCGATACCCCACGTACTTGGGGCCGCCCAGGGCACCATGGCGCCGTCCTGCGCGCTCGCACGACGCCGGCGCTTCCAAAGTGGGCGGCACTGCGGATTAAACGCTCGGAGCGAAAACTCAAAAATAATGCCGCGCACCAGCAGCTCTTCACAAAATGGGGCGCCGAGTACCGTAGTCAGGACGGCGAGATAGCTGGTGTCGCCCATGCCTGTTTCCTCGACAAGCTCGCTGTAGTCGGCCGCGGCATCGGGCAACAGCGACAGCGCGGCGTCGGTCACGTAGCCAACGACCACCTGCAGGGCCAGGCCAATCACGATAACGCAGGCGATGCGCTTCCACGCCCCACGCGCTCCCCCGCCGAGCGGATGCGCGCTTTGCCGGCGTGCCATAAACGAACGCGGCCACAGATAACGCCACCACAGCAGCGCCATCAAAAACGATGCCGTCTGCGCGACGGCCTGAAGCAATTGAATGTCGAGGTCATCGATCGAAAAACCCATGAACACCGATGCGACGCCAAGGGCGGAGAACAAAACGATGCTCAGGGCAATATCGGCAGCGACGACGCCAAAACAGGCAAGCGCCCAAATCATCGCATTGAGCATGCCAACCTCCTCAAAACCGTTCCCTAGTTCTACCACAACTCGGCAGAGAGCTGATCCCATGGGGACGGAGGAAAACGGATCACTTATTGATGAGAATCGGGCGCAGTGCCAAAAGCCCCGTTGGGCGAGATGTCGAACGGGAAGGTGCCGCAGCGATTGAACGCGGCGATAAACATGCGGATGGCGTTGGACGGCGTGGTGCCCACGAGCTGAGTTGCCGCCGCGAAGGCTGCCTTCTCCTCGGGCAAGACCTTCGCGACTACGGGGGTCATGTGTTCTGCCATGGCGCTTCCTTTTTGAAACGACGGTAGTGCGGATAGATGCGGGCCACGCGGCTGGGCGACGGGCTGTGAAGGCAACCCGATTGGCCCGCATCTGGAGTTTGTTTCTGCGGCGTTGTATTACTTGGTATTCCTAGGTATTACCCCGCAGATAGAATACCACACCCGATCCCATGGGGACGGAGGAAAACGAATCATTTTGTTGCTGAGTTAGAATTTAGAGCGTGGTGATATCCGAGATATCGAGGGCCTGAGCGTCGGAGACGTCATGTGTGGCGAGCAAGAGCGTGCGGCCGTCGAGCAGGTCGAGCACGACCTTGGTCGTCGCATCGCGCGCGGCGGCATCCAGGCCGGTAAAGGGCTCGTCAAGAATCACCGCGCCGCCCGGGCACAGCAGGGCGCGGGCAATCTCGACACGGCGGCGCTGCCCGCCCGAAAGCTCGGCCACGCGCGAATGCACGTCGATTCCCGGCACCAACCGGCGCAGCAAGGCCGCAGCGCTCGACGCACCCACGCGCGCATCGGCACACACCAGCACGTTATCCAAAGCCGAGGCGCCCTCTACCAGACGTACATCCTGAAACACCATCGAGCACGGCGCGCACTCCCCCGCTGCCAACGAAAGCAGCGTCGACTTGCCCATGCCCGAAGCGCCCATCACACAGATACGCCCACCCGCGGGCACGTTGAGTGCCAGACCATCCAGCGCCGGCGCCCAGGGCGCACGATCGCCCACGGCAAGCGCAAGCTCCGCTGCAGCGCCATCGCTCGCAGCCCCCGCACGCCCGCGCAGTCCATGCCCGTGCGCCCGCACGGCCGCGCGCCACGCCACGGGTCCCGAAACCCGCAGCAGCCACACCAGCACGCGCTCACAAGCCCACGAGGCGGCAACGACCAGCACGGTCCACGCCAGCAAATCAGCCGTCTCAATCAAAAGCTTTGCCTGATAGATACGCTCACCCACGGTGCCCACCGCCATGCCGATCAGCTCGGCTGCCACGCCGGCCTTCCAGCTCATGCCGATCACGGCACGGGCACACGAAAGCACAAACGGCAGCACCTCGCGCCAGGTGTGGGCGCAAAACAGGCGCCAGCCGCGCACGCCATGCAGACGGAACATCTGCTCCAGCGTTTTATTCACCTGAGCCAGCCCCTCGGCCAGCGAAAAATACACGCCCGGCAGCGCCATCAAAAAGACCGCCGCGATGCTCACACGTGCCGACCCCAACCAAATAAGCAGCAGGACCACCACGCAGGCGACCGGCGTCGCCTTTACAAATGACAGCGCCGGAGCCACCAGGTGCGCAAACGCCCGCGACCGCACTGAGACTCCCGCCAGCATGCCACCACACACCGCGGCAAGCGCCAGCCCGCCCAGTATTCGCGCGCCCGAGCCCGCCAAAATCGCCCAGGTGCCGCCATCGCACACCAGGCGCAGCAGCGCCAAGGCAACAGCACCCGGCCCCGGCAAGATCAGCGGCTGCGCCACCAGCGCCGCCGCGAAGACCCACACGGCAAGCCAAAAGGCGGCGACGGCACCTGCTGCCGCCACCGCCTTCATACGCTCTGTCATTTGTCGAGCAAACGCACGCACGGGCTACTCCATGTAGTAGAAATCGTCAGCCGGAAGTTTACCACCCACGGCGCTCGCGTCCGCGTCGGACAACACCTGCAGATACCCACTAAGTGCCGCCTTCATATCCTTGCCCGTCTGGCACACAAGCATGCACCCGGGAATCGCCTTCTCGGCGATCTTGGCGTTGTCCACGATGCCGGCATCGACCACGGCCTGCGCCCAGTCTGCCGGCGCCGCATTGACGGCCTTAACGCTCGCCGCATGGCAGCTCAAGAACTCCGCCACAGCCTCGGGATGTTCCTCGGCAAACGCGCGGCGCACCACGGTCACGCCCGTCAGCAGGCGCGAACCCGTGTCACCCGCCAGCTCGTCCCACACATCGGTCAGACTTACCGGCGCTGACAGCTTGCCTTCGCTCTTGGCGATGGCAGCGGTCTTGAACGGCTCCGGCAGCACGCCCACGGCAGACGGATCGGCAAGCAGGGCCGACAGCACCTCGGTGGGCTCGCTCTTAAACTCGAGCGTCACCTGGCCGGTCAGGCCCGCGCGCTCCAGCAGGAAGTTCATGACGTACTCTGGCGTGGTGCCCTTGCCCGTCATGTAGACGGTGCGACCCGCCAGATCGCCAAACGAGGCCACATTCGCGTCGCCCGTCACAACGTTCAGCACACCCAGCGTGTTGATGTCGATGACCTGCACCGCGCCCTCGGTCTTGTTGTAGAGCACGCTCGCCACGTTGGCGGGCACCAGGGCAATGTCGATATCGCCCTGAATAACCTTGGGCACAATCTCATCGGCGGCAGTATTCATCGCAAAGTCGAACTCATTGTCTGTCTCGCCATCGGCCGCCCGGTCCATAAACTGCACCAGACCAATCGAGGTCGGCCCCTTGAGCGAGGCGACGTGCACCTCGACCGGCTCGGCAGCAGCACCGGCGCCGTCCGTGGCAGCCGAGCCCGCGGCAGCCCCGCCGCCACAGCCCGCGAGCGCAAGCGACAGCGCGCCCGCGGCGAGCGCCGAGGCAAACCCCCGGCGCGACATCTCAACATTAAACGCGCACATCGCTAGCACGCCCCCTCGTTAGGCATCGCCCATGCGTGATGGTCGGTATGCAGCAGCTCCTCGGCCAGCGGCGAGAGCGGCTCACCCAAGAACTCGCGGTAGCACGCCTGGACATCGGGATTCTCGTGCGAGAAGCGAATGTCCGCAGCGGCATCCAGGCCCCAGAGCACCTGGCCACGCTCGGCTGCCAGCTCGCAGCCGTCGTGGATGGGCTGACCGCCGCCACCGACGCAGCCGCCCGGGCATGCCATAACCTCGACGAAGTCATAGCTCACGCGGCCGTCGCGAATCGCGTCGAGCAGACGGGCAGCATTGCCCAGCCCGTGTGCCACGGCGACGCGCACCTTGGTGCCATCGATATCGGCCACGGCTTCCTTCCAGCCGTCCAGGCCGCGCACATCGGTAAAGAAGTCGGCGTCGGGGTTCTTGCCCGTCACCAGGTAATAGGCCGAGCGCACGGCGGCCTCCATCACGCCGCCCGTGGCGCCAAAGATCACACCCGCGCCCGTGCCAAAGCCCAGCGGCGTATCGAGCGGCTCCTCAACCAGCGTATCCACGCTCACGTGGTTCGCGCGGATCATGCGCACCATCTCGCGCACCGTCAGCGCAACGTCAACGTCGGGCGCACCGCTCTCGCCCACCATGCTCGGCAGCGCGCACTCGGCCTTCTTGGCCGTGCACGGCATCACGGACACCACAAACAGACGCTCGGGCTCCACGCCCAGCACCTCGGCGTAATATGTCTTGGCGATAGCGCCGAACATCTGCTGCGGCGACTTGGACGTGGACAGGCTGTCGACAAACTCCGGATAGCGTGCCTTCACAAAGCGCACCCAGCCCGGGCAGCAGCTCGTGAACATGGGCCAGCCGTGGCTGTCGCCCTCGCCCTTGGCGGTCTTGCTCAGGCGCTCGAGCAGCTCGGAACCCTCCTCCATAATGGTGAGATCGGCCGAGAAGTCGGTGTCGAACACGTACTCAAAGCCCACGCGGCGCAGCGCGCAAGCCAGGCGCTCGACGGTAGCCTCCTCGCGCGGAATGCCGAGCTCCTCGCCCCAGGCGCTACGCACGGCCGGCGCAATCTGCACCAGCACGATCTTGTCGGGATCGGCGAGAGCATCGAACACGGTCTCAGTATCGTCACGCTCGCGCAGGGCGCCCGTCGGGCAATGCGTAATGCACTGACCGCACGCGACGCAATCGGTCTTGCCGATCGGCGCACGCCCGCGGGTGCCCACGGCGGTATGCGTGGCGCGGTTGGTCAGATCCCAAATCCCTAAGCCCTGCGCGCTCTCGCACACCTTGATGCAGCGCATGCATTTGATGCACTTGTCGTTATCGCGGATGATGGGGAAATCGAAGTCCCAGCCCTCACGCGCCAGGTGCTGCTCGTACGGCAGATAGAAGATGCCCAGGTCGTTGGCGATGGTCTGCAGGTTGCAGTTACCACTGCGCACGCAGCTCGTGCAGCGCGAGTCGTGTTGGGATAGCAGTAGCTGCACGTTGGTGCGACGCGCCTCGCGGGCCTTGGGGCTGTTGGTGTGGACCACCATGCCGTCGAGCACGTAGTTGTTGCAGGCGGCAACCAGCTGGTCGCAGTCCTCAACCTCGACCACGCACACGCGGCAACCGCCGATCTCGTTTAGATCGCGCAGGTAGCACAGGGTGGGAATCTGGATGCCAACGGACTTGGCCGCGTCCAGGATCGTGGTGTGCTCGGGCACCACGACCTCGCAATTATCGATAGTGAGCTTGACCATGTTGAGTGCTCCGCTTTCGGTGTTGTCGCTGACAGTGGTTTTGTTGGGCTCTACCATTCCAGGTTCCTCCCTCCGCGGAACGCGCCAAAGCCAAAGTGGTCGCAACGCAGGCAGCGGCTTGCCTCCTGGCGTGCCTCCTCCTCGGTAAGGCCCTGCTCGACCAGATTCCAATCGTGGATGCGCTCGCCGGCCTCGCGCTCGCCCAGCTCGCAGCGGCCGCACTCGTGCTTACCCTTAAACTGCACGGTCGGCAGCTCAACGTCGAGCTTGATCTTGTGGTCAAAGCCCAGGTAGCGGTCGATATTTGCCGAAGCCACGCGGCCAGCGTTGATGGCCCGGATGACCGTGGCGGGGCCGGTCTGGCAGTCGCCGCCGCTAAAGAGGGCATCGAAGTTGGGCACGGCGCCGTCCGAATCGGTGACGACGCGACCCCACTTGCAGGCGATACCCATGTCCTCAAACGGCTTGGAGTCGATGTCCTGGCCAATGGCCACAAACACGCGCTCGCAGGGAATGACGCGCTCGGGCGTGGCGGCGGCACGCGGGGCCGGACGCCCACGACGGGGCTCGCCGATAATCTGCGGTTGTACGCGCAGGCCACTCACGCGACCTTCCTCGCCCGTCTCGATAGCGAGCGGTGCGGTGAGCTCAAGAACCTCGCAGCCCTCGGCCTGGGCGCCGGCAATCTCGGCATCCTGGGCCGTCATGTCGCAGATGCGACGGCGGTAGACGATGCTCACCTTTTCGGCACCGCAGCGCACGGCAGAGCGCGCCACGTCCATGGCCACGTTGCCGCCGCCGATGACGCACACGCGCTGGCCGCTCAGGTCGGGCAGCTCGTCGTCGCCGATGGCGCGCAGCATCTTGACGGCCGACTCCACGCCGAGCGCCGCTTCGCCCGGAAGGCCGAGCTTCTTATCGCTGTGGGCGCCAATGGCCAGATAAACGGCATCGAACTCGTCGCGCAGGCGGGCAAGCTCCTCGCCATTGACGGAGTGGTCGAGTTCCACGTCGATGCCGGCGCTCAAGATCCAGTCGATCTCGGCCTGCAGGCGCTCGCGCGGCAGACGGTAGCTGGGAATGCCATAGCGCAGCATGCCACCCAGGTGATGACGCTGTTCAAAGATCGTCACCTTATGGCCCATCACGGCCAGGTAGTAGGCGCAGGAAAGGCCGGCCGGACCGCCGCCAATCACGGCGATGCGCTTGCCGGTGTTGTCGGCCACGCTGGGCTTGTAATCGTTGAGGTCACTGTGCTCAACGGCAAAACGCTTGAGGGCGAGGATGTTCATGGGGTCATCGACCATGCCACGGCGACAGTGCATCTCGCAGGGATGCTCGCACACCAGGCCGCAGACGAGCGGCAGCGGATTGTTCTTGCGGATGACCTTGACGGCGTCGGCATAACGGCCGGCCTCGACGAGCGAAATGTACCCGGGAATGTCGACGTGCGCCGGGCAGCCCGAGACGCACGGGACGCGGGCCTCACGATCAAAGCCGCAGGAGTGCTCGCGAATGTGATGCTCAAAATCGTCGCGGAAGCCGCGAATGGCCGTGAGTGCCATGGCGCCAGCTTCGTAGCCGATGGCGCAGTCGCTCGAAAGGTAGATGGTGCGGGCCGTACGCTCAATCAGGTTGAGCGTAGACTCATCGGCGCGCCCTTCGAGCACATCGGAGAGCAGGTCGCTCAGCGCGCTCAGGCCCACGCGGCAGGGCGTACACTTGCCGCAGCTCTGGGTGGAGCACAGGTTGACGAGCGCTGCCGTAAACTCAACGGGGCACGGGGCGAGCGAGCTCACCGCCAGACGACGTCCGAGCGCATCGTGCAGGTCGTCCATGACGGCCTGAGCGTGGCTGCGTTCCATTACATGCAGTCGAGCCATAAGATCCCCTCTCACATGGCAGCCCGGAGGCGAGGCCGGGCGAAATTGCTACACGCACAACACTGACCTAAAAATGTGTTTGGTCTCAACACAGTTCGGCAGGCGGTATCAAAGCCGCCTCTCAACGGTGATAAACGCCTTTACCGCAGATGAACGCCATATTTGATAAAACGCATTATCCAGAAAGGCAGCACTTAGGGACGTTCCCTATCTGCCGACACCCGGGGACACTCCTTGTTTTGGTACACACGGCAAACAAAAAGGGCCCCGAGCGTTGTGTGCTCGGGCCCCTACTCGCCTCGCTCTAGTGGGCGATGCGTATGCTATTTGCGCTTGCCGCCGCCGTCGCCGGGACGACGGGAACTGCCACCGCGCTTGCCGCCACGGTTGTTGCCGTAGCTGCCGCGATTATCGCGACCACCAGAGCGACCGCCACGGGAGCCGGCCTGGTTGCCGCCACGTCCGCCACGGTAACCGCCGCGACGCTCCTCGCGAGTGTCGTCGTAGTTGCGCCAGTCATCGCGACGATCGCGGCTGGCGCGCGGATCACGACGATCGCGCGACTCGTTAGAACGGCCAGCGCCGCCGCGGCCACCGTTGCCACGAGCACCCTCACGACGCTCGCCACCGCGGTTGCCCTCGCGACCCCCACGCTCGTCAAAGCGCTTGCCGCCACGGGACTCGCCGCCACGGCCACCGCGCTCGCCACGGGACTCGCCGCCGCGACGCTCATCACGGCCACCGCGCTCGTCATCGCGACCGGAACGACGACGGTCACCCGAGCCACGCTTGCCGCCGCGCGAACCGCGGCCCTCGTCCTCGCGCTCGACACGACGACGGCCGCCGCGGTCCTCGTCCTCGCGACGACGGCGGTGTGCCTCGCCCTGGAACTGCTTGGCACGACGCTCGGCACGGTTGCCGCGCGGGCCCTGCTCAACAGCACCAGCGCGCTCCTCGGCAGCCACCTCGCGAGCAACGCTCTCAACAGCCTCGTCCACGCGAGCCTGAACGCCCTCGCGCACGCGGGTCTTGCCGCCGCGCTTGGGACGGCTCGGGCGCTCGCCGTCGCCACGACGCTCGTCGCGACCGCGGTTGGAACGACCGGCCACATCGCCGTAATCGTCGCCGTTGCGCTTGCCGTCGCGACGCGCCTGCTCAAGCTTCTTCTTACTCTTTGACTTGCCGCGCTTGGTCTTCTTCTTCACCTTAAAGGCCGCAGGGTCGCGCTCGGGATCAACCGCGGGCGGATTGGGACCCACATGCAGGTCGCCGGCCTCGTAGATGTCGGCGGTCTTGTCCATGAGCTTCTCGATCTCGTAAAACTCGTCGACATCCTGCTCGGTCACAAACGTGATGGCCCAGCCCAGCTCGCCGGCGCGGCCCGTGCGGCCGATGCGGTGGATGTAGTCGGTTGGCTCGGCCGGCACGTCAAAGTTCACGACGTAGCGCACGTCGCTAATGTCGATGCCGCGGGCGAGAACATCGGTTGCCACCAGCACGTCGACGGTGCCGTCGCGGAAGGCAGAAAGCGCGCGCTCGCGCTGGGCCTGGCTACGGT
>UQMV01000020.1 GCA_900542315.1 uncultured Collinsella sp. | reverse complement strand
GATCGCTACCATGTCTTTGGTCGTGTGACCCCGCAGCAGAAGCGCGAGCTCGTGCAGGCGCTCAAGCGCCGCGAGCACACCGTGGCCATGACGGGCGACGGCGTCAACGACGTGTTGGCGCTCAAGGAGGCCGACTGCTCCGTCGCCATGGCGGCCGGCTCCGATGCCGCGCGCAACGTGGCCGAGATCGTACTCGTCGACAACGACTTTGCCTCGATGCCCGCCGTGGTGGCCGAGGGCCGTCGCTCCATCAACAACCTGCAGCGTTCGGCCTCGCTGTTCCTGACCAAGACGCTGTTCTCGATGGGCCTGGCGGCATTGTGCATTGCGCTGCCGCCGTATCCCTTCGAGCCCATCCAGATGACGCTCATCAACTTCTTCTGCATCGGCGCGCCGGGCTTTGTGTTGGGCCTGGAGCCCAACAATGCTCGCGTGAAGGGGTCGTTCCTGACAAACGTGCTCAAGCGGGCACTGCCGGCGTCGTTTGCGATCATTTTGGCCGCGGCGCTCGATATCTTTGTGGCGCGCGTGTTTGGCTTTAGCCAGCTCACACTGTCTACGATGTGCCTGCTTACGTCGTGTGCGGCGAGCGTCAGCCTGATCTGGCGCATCTCGCAGCCTCTCACGCCCTTACGTGTGGTGCTCTTTGTGTTTGTAGTCGCCGGCATCCTGGTGGGCGTTATCGGATTCCCGGAGCTGCTGTCCATTGCCAACCTGTCGATGGGCCAGATGGTTATCTTGGCTGTCATCGTGGTCTTTACCTGCTCGGTGTTCTTTAAGCTCGCCACGATGATGGATTCGCTCAAGCCGCGTCGTCGTCATGCCGCAACTGGTTTTGGCCGTGGTGTGCGCGTCCACCTAGGTCGCGGTGGCGGCAAGGTGAGCTCGACGGGTTCGACGGCCGAGCGTTTTGCCAAGCGCGTCGCCGCCGACATGGCGCAGCGCCGCGAAGATCGCACCGCTCGCGAGGCCGAGGCCCGTGCACTCGAGGGCGTGGCCCAGGTCCAACCCAAGAAAAAGAGGAGTGCCGGAGCCAAACGCTCTCGCGTGACCAAGTCCGCCCAAGGCATCAAAGTCTCGATGCCAAGCAAAAAGAAGAAGTAGCTACGCGCCCTGGCGATGTTGAATTGGTGCCTTGTTCCTGTGGGGCCGTGGCGATGTTATGCTCTAACCTCGATTGTTTGAATTGCTTCGAAAAGAGGATGCCGTGATCTGCCCGCATTGCCTTAAGACTATCGAGGACGGCGCCTCGTTCTGCCCCTACTGCAACGCCTATGTGGGTCCGGGCGATGGTCCCGAGCACACCGAGTTCGTGTTCTGTGAGGGCTGCGGTGCCCGTCTTTCTCCGCATGACCGTACGTGCTCCAAATGCGGACGCCCCGCTCCGGGTATCCTCTCCGAGGACGCGGCCGCATCCGACTTGGCTGCGGGCCGCACGGCGGGTTTTCCGCGCCTAACGCAAGAGCAGATCGATACCGAGGTGCCGCATGCGCCGGCCTCTGCCGCTGCGGTGCTTTCGGACGCCGCCGATCCTAACGAGACCTGCGTGCTGCCGGCTTTCGATAAGGATTTCGGTATTCCCAAGGTCGATATTCCCACGCCGGTTTCCCTGCACGACGATGCTCAAAAACCCAAGCGCAAGGTGCATCCCGACGAGGACGCTTATCACAAGCACAAGCGTCATATCCCTAAGCCGCTCATCGTCATCGCGATCCTTGCCTTTGTGTGCGGTGGTGCCTATTGGTTCGTGACGACCGATCCCATGGGTGTTATGCCTGGCTTCTATGACCAGTTTGGCCAAGCCGCGCAGACGACCTTCCCCACGCGCCAAAAGGGCGAGGCGACTGAGGACGATACCAAGCAGGACGATTCTGCCGAGGTGGTCCAGGAAGAAACCGTGCTGACCGATGATCAGCTCTATACCAGGCTCGACGGTCTGTATCAGACCATCGTGTCCTACGGCGACGAGGACCAGATCGGCGAGGTCATCGATTCCTTTAACAACGGTTATCTCCGAACGCCGCTGTCCACCCGTCAGGAGCTGTCGCAGAGTGCCTACGCCCTGCGCGACCAGATCAAAAAGACGCAAGATGAGCTCAACAACCTTAAGTACCAGGACGATACGGTCTATGCGGATGACATCGCCCACTTAAAGCAGCTTGCCGAGTGGATGTACGAGCGTGTCGACGTGATCTGCCAGAGTTGGGACATCTCGCTGGCCATTCCCGATGGCGAGTCGATGAGTTCCCACCAAAGCGAGATCCTGGCTCCCATCGCGCAGGGCGGCAACAGCGCGCTGAACCAGTACGACGCCAATGTGGGTTCCTGGAAGCCGCAGCAGCGTTCCTAAAATTAGTTCGCCATAGTCGGCATAACCTACGTGCGCAATTGATGTAAGCCTGTGCTTATTGCTACAATTCGTACAAATATGCTTTAAACGCACGAGGAAGGAACCACATGTTTGGTTTTAAGAAAGAGCTCTACACGCCCGAGTATCAGCTTGCCGGCGACGAGTGCGCCGTAATCGAGACGTCGAAGGGTACCATCAAGGTCAAGTTTGACGGCGAGGGCGCTCCCATTCATGTCGCGAACTTCTGCGAGCTTTCCACGATGGGTTTCTACGATGGCCTTAAGTTCCATCGCTATGTTCCCGGCTTCGTCATTCAGGGCGGCGACCCCAATACCCGCGATATGTCCGGCGCCGACGTCGCTGCCGGTCTTGAGGGCCCCGACGGCATGCCCGGTACCGGTGGCCCCGGCTACTGCATCAAGGGCGAGTTTGCCACCAATCCGCGCAACAGCCATGTCGATGGCGCCCTTGCCATGGCACGCTCCATGGACCCCGATTCCGCGGGTTCGCAGTTCTACTTCTGCCTGGGCGCCCAGCATAACCTTGATTCCGGTTACACCGTCTTTGGTACCACGGTCGAGGGTCTCGATGTGATTTCGCAGCTGCGTGCCGGCGACGAGATCGTCCATGTCGAGATCGTTCACGAGTAAAGGGGATTTCCTTGAATAGCCAGCTGATCCAACAGGGCCGCGCCGCTTACCGCGCGGGTGATTTTTCCGCTGCAGCCCAGATGCTTGGGGCGGCAAAGACTCCCGATGAGATTATGGGCGAGGCCGATCACCTTCGTGGTAACGCCTTGATGCACCTGGGCATGTATGCCGAGGCCGCCGAGGCCTACGCCGCCGCCCTCAACGACGGCACCTATGGCAAGCGCGGCGCGCTGCTCACCAACCGCGGCAAGGCGCTCGCCGCCGTGGGCGACTACACGACGGCCGCTCAGGCGTTCTCTGCTGCTACGCAGGACGCTTCTTATGCCACGCCGTTCAAGGCCTATCTGGGCCTGGGTAACGCGCTGTTCCAGTCGGGCGACTATGCCAACGCGGGTACTGCCTTCCGTCAGGCTGCCATCGATGGCGCCAATCCGGCTCCTGCCGCCGCGCTCGGCGAGCTCGGTCGTTGCTTCATCAAGCTCGGCCGTCCGGCGGATGCCGTGGAGACCTACCGCACGGCTATCGACTTTGCCGGCCCCCGCGACGACACGCGTGCGCTCAACGCCGGCATGGGTCAGGCGCTTTCTGCCGCCGGCCGTCCCTCCGACGCACTCGACGCCTTTAACGCCGCTACTGCCGATGGCATCTACCAGCTCACCTCCGAGCAGGCCGATGAGCTTGCCCGCGTGCACGATTCGCTTGCCGCGCTGTCTGCCCAGACGGCTATGGCCACGGCTCCGGCGCCCGCGATGGACGCTCCTGCCGTCGATCCGCTCGATCCTACGGGCGCGACCGGTCAGTTTATGCCCGATCCCTCGGACACCGGCTTCTTTACGCTGTCCGAGTCCGAGATGGTCCAGCAGGACCGTCAGGATCGTAAGCAGGCCAAGGTCCGTCGTCGCCATCGCCACACGGGTCTCAAAGTCTTCATCGTGCTGCTTCTGCTCATTTTGATCGCCGCGGGCGGTCTGGGCTTTGCCTACACGCGCGGCTTTGGCTTCCCGTCTCAGGAGTCTGTCGTTACCGATCTGTTCCAGGCTGCCGGCGACGGTGACACCGCAAAGGCCGAGTCTTGCCTGGCATCGAGCCTGTCCGAGGACGCTAAGTCGATGATCATCTCCTCGATTCCGCAGGGTGCCACCGTGTCCGTCGAGGGCATGGATCAGTCCATGACCGAGACGACCGCTAAGGTGAAGGCATCGCTGTCCAAGGGCGGCGAGCAGGAGTACACCGTCAAATTCGTGCGCTCCGACAACCATATCGGCTGGGCCGTTTCCTCGCTCGATATGGATTTCTCGGCTGCTGACAACCAGTAGTGACCTTATGGGATTTAGCTTTGCCCGGCGCTTCACCGCAAGTGAGGTGCCGGGCTTGCGCTAGTATGATGAGCTAGTAGTTTTCCAGCAATCATCCAACACATCAGGAGTTGCGTTGTTTTCTTTGATGGATATGTTCTTCGGTAGCTATGCGGGCGATCTTGCCATCGACCTCGGCACCGCAAATACGCTTGTCTCCGTGCGCGGCAAGGGCATCGTCATTCGCGAGCCCTCTGTAGTCGCCATCGACAAGAACGACGAGCGCATCCTAGCGGTCGGTATCGAGGCAAAGCGCATGCTCGGCCGTACGCCCGGCAACATCGTGGCCGTTCGTCCCCTGAAGGACGGCGTCATCGCCGACTTCGATGTTACCGAGGCTATGCTTCGCTACTTTATCGACAAGGCGTCTGAGAAGCGCTATCCGTGGACTCCGCGTCCGCGTGTTGTCGTCTGCGTTCCCTCCGGTGTCACGTCGGTCGAGAAGCGTGCCGTCTTTGAGGCCACGATCCAGGCCGGGGCCCGCCAGGCCTATCTGATCGAGGAGCCCATGGCTGCCGCTATCGGCGCCGACCTGCCCGTCGAGGAACCCACCGGCTCCATGGTCATCGACATCGGTGGCGGTACCACCGAGGTTGCCGTTATCGCCATGGGCGGCATCGTCGTCTCGCAGTCCATCCGTATTGCCGGTGACGAGTTCGATCAGGCCATCCTCACGCACGTTCGCGATGCCTATAACCTGGCCATCGGCGAGCGTACGGCAGAGGACATCAAGATCAAGGTCGGCTCCGCCGTGCCGCTCAAGGACGAGCTCGACGTCGAGGTCAACGGCCGCGACGTGATCACCGGTCTGCCCAAGACCGTGCGCATCGAGAGCGAGGAGATTCGTCGCGCACTCAACAAGCCGCTCGACGAGATGGCCAAGGCCGTCAAGGACGCACTCGACGCTACGCCTCCCGATCTTGCCTCGGACCTTATGTACTACGGTATTTTGCTGACCGGTGGCGGCGCGCTGCTGCGCGGTCTCGACGTGCGCCTGCGCGATGAGACCGGCGTTTCGGTCAACGTCAGCCCCACGGCGCTCGATAACGTCGTTAACGGCTGTGCCCGCGTGCTCGAGGCCAATGCGTTTGATGGCGGCTTCGTCCAGACCAATGCTTAATTTCCAAAAGGTGGATTCCATTTGGCACGATCTTCGGGTTTCTCCACAAATCTGAATACCAAGCGACAATCAACGGGTATGCGCCCGTTGATTGTTTTCAGCCTGATTTCGGTGTTGCTGCTCACGTTTTACATCCGCGAGGGCGAGGCAGGACCGATTCATGCCGTGCGTTCGGGCGTAACGACGATTACCTCGCCGGTGCGCTTTGTGGGCTCGGCCGTGGCGGCTCCCTTCAATGCGATCGGCAACGTGTTTTCTAACCTTACGGCGTCGCAGGACACGCTTGACGAGCTTAAGAAGCAAAACGAGGAACTGACCTCTAAGGTTGCTGAGCTCTCCGAGGCTCAAAAGACCGCCGAGCGTCTGGAGGGGCTGGTCGGCCTGCAGTCGACCTATAACCTCAAATCGACCGCTGCTCGTATCGTTGGTGCCTCCGGCGATGCCTGGACCTCGACCGTTACCATCGACAAGGGCTCTGCCGACGGCCTTACCATCAACATGCCCGTGACGAGTTCTGCCGGTGTTATCGGCCAGATCATCGAAGTCTCGGCCAAGACGTCCACCGTGCGCCTGATTGGCGACGAGAACTCTGGTGTGTCCGCCATGGTACAGGACACGCGCGCCCAGGGCATGCTGCAGGGTCAGGCTGACGGCACGCTGCGTCTTGAGTACGTGAGCGTCGACTCCGATGTTAAGGTTGGCGATATCATCGTGACCTCGGGCATCGGCGGCGTGTTCCCCAAGGGCCTTCCGCTCGGCACCGTCTCGTCGGTTGAGAAATCGGCAAACGACGTGTACTACACCATTGTGGTGCGCGCTCAGACGACGGCCGAGAACAACGAGGAAGTGCTGGTCATCACCTCGCTGACCGACGAACAGTCGGCCTCGGATGAGGACGTGAGCACGGCCAACAGCACGCCGCAGGGAACGTCGCGCGATGCTGCGACCAAGACGAAGGACGAGAGCTCGGATGACAGTTCCGACACGTCCGAGACGACCGATTCCGGCTCGAGCGAATAGGGGGCATGTCCATGGATCTACACGAGCAGGGGATGAGCTCCCGCACGTTTGTGATCGCCGCCATCGTGTGCGTGCTGCTGCAGGCAGGCCTGGCACCGCAGATCTCCATTGCGGGCGGTCGCGTCAACTTCATGATTATCCTGGTGTGCCTAAGCGTGTTCTCGGGCGACCCGACCCGTGCCGTCGTGTGCGGTTTTTGCAGCGGCTTGTTTTATGACCTGTCCGCTGCCGTTCCGGTGGGCGTTATGTCGCTCCTGCTGACCGTGGGTTCTTTTGCCCTGGTGCACAGCGCTGTCGGTCAGACGGGCGGTACCCCGAGTGCGCGCGGCATCACTGTGGGCGCCTTCGCGCTCGTCATTAATGTGATCTACAGCATCATCTTGCTGTTTATGGGTTTGGAGACGAGCTTTGTCGTGGCGATCTTCGGCCATGCGCTGCCGTCCTCGATCCTGACGGGTCTGGTTGCCATTCCGTTTTTGATGTCCGGCGTCGTGCCGCAGTCCGGCTATGGATTCTCCGCACGTGGCGGACGCCAGACGGGTATGCGCTTTAAGCCCAAGACCCGCAAGCTCAAATAGGGGAGGCCCGTAGATGTCTTCCCAGTTGACGGTTATTATCGCCGGTATCGTGCTGGTTGTGGCCATCGTGGTCGCGCTGGTCATCATGCGTCGTGGCGATTCCCGTTTTACCTACGATACGCAGCATGGAACGGCCCCGCGCGCCACCGAGGGCGAGGGCAATACCGCGGCGACCGCCTTTAAGGGCCGCTTTTCCATCCTCACCACGGGTGTGGGCGCGATGTTTGCGGCGCTTGCCGTCAAGCTGTGGGGCATGCAGATGGTCTCGTCGGACTATTACGAGAAGCAGGCCAATAGTAATCAGACTCGCACCGTTACCACTCCTGCTGTGCGCGGCCGCATCCTCGACCGCAATGGCGTGGCGCTTGTTCAGAACCGTCCCTCACTTGCTGTCGTGGCCTACCGCGACCTTGTCGAGGATGAGGTTCTGGTTCGCCATCTTGCCAACGTGCTTGGAATGCCTTACGTGGCGGTCCTTCGCAATATTCAGGACAATACAGAGGGCGCTCAGAGCCTGCATACCATCGCGACGGACGTCCGTCGCTCCACGGTTGCCTATATTCAGGAGCACGCCGGCGAGTTCCCGGGCGTCAAGATTGCCGAGCGTACCGAGCGCCAGTATCCATATGGCGAGACGGCATGCCATATCTTGGGCTATACCGGCACCATTACCTCCGAGCAGCTCGAGGCCCAGAATAAGAAAACCTCTGGCGATGATGATGCCTCTGCTGGCAAGATTACGTACCAGTCGGGCGATATCGTGGGCCAGGCGGGCGTTGAGAGCTACTACGAAAACCTGCTGCAGGGTATTCGTGGCGAGCAGACCGTCAAGGTCGATGCTTCGGGCAATGTGACCGGTCAGGCCGGCGCTGTGCCCGCGAAGGCCGGCTCCGACATTAAGCTCACGCTCGACCTTAAGATCCAACAGGCCTGTGAGACGGCGCTGGCGAGCGCTATCGAGCTTGCCAAGACCACTGGCTACAGCAATGCCGGCAACGGCGCTGTGGTGTGTCTCGATCCCAACAATGGCGAGATCCTGGGCATGGCGAGCCAGCCCAAGTTCGATCCGTCCGTCTTTATCGGCGGCGTCTCAAATGACGTGTGGACCGAGCTCAATGATGACAAGGGTTCGCACCCGCTGCTCAACCGCGCCATCAGCGGACAGTACATGTCGGCTTCGACCATCAAGCCGCTCTCGGCACTGGCCGGTCTTGAGTTTGGAACCTACACGTCGGGGCAGACGACCAACTGCACGGGCTATTGGACGGGTCTGGGCAAGTCGTGGGGCAAGTACTGCTGGCTGCATTCCGGCCACGGCACCATGACGCTGCAGTCGGGAATCGCCAACTCGTGCGACCCCGTCTTCTACGACATGGGTAAGGCATTCTTTTATGACGAGCAACATCCCGAGGGCCTGCAGGAGGTCTTTCGTCGCTGGGGTCTTGGCAAAACCTGCGGTATCGATCTGCCGAGTGAGGGCGCGGGTCGTATTCCCGATGCCGAGTGGAAAGAGTCGTACTTCACCGACGCCTCTGCCGAGGACCGCAAGTGGAATGCCGGCGATATGACCAACATTGCTATCGGCCAGGGCGACATCCTGGTGACGCCCCTGCAGATGGCGTGCGCCTATATGGGTCTTGCCAACGGCGGCAAACAGTACGTGCCTCACGTGTTTTTGTCTGCCGTGTCGCGCGATGGCGACGGCGATGCCTATAAGTACAATGGCAAGGGCAAGAAGAAGCGTCTGGAGGCCAAGATCAACAGCGATTCGGATTTGGCTCTCGTTCGCAACGGCATGCACGACGTGATTTACACGGCATCGACGTCCCTGGCGGCTCACTTTGGTACCCTGACGCCGCAGGTATACGGCAAGTCGGGCACGGGCGAGAAAAGCGGCGAGGACGAATACGCGTGGTTCTGCGCCTATGCACCGGCCGATGATCCCAAGTATGTCATCGCTACTGTCCTGGAACAGGGCGGCGGTGGCTCGGATACCGCGATGCATGTCGTGCGCGACGTGCTTGGCGTGATTTATGACGAGCCCGATACCTCTTCGGCCTCGGGCGATTCTTCGGTTCGATAGGAGGTTGCGATGGATTTTTCTCCGGCGGATCTGTTCCGTTCAACCAAGACCGGTTCTCGCACCAGCCTGGACCGTGTCAACAAGCAACTTTCGGCCTCGCGCGGCACGTTTCGCCAAAAGGTGCATATCGGTGTGCTCGTGGCCACTGTGGCGCTCGTCGCCTACGGTGCCATCATCATCTGGTCGGCTTCGCAGTTTAAGGCCGATGCCTCGTTCTCACGCCATCTGCTGGGAATCGGCATCGGGGCGGTGCTGGCGGTGTTGGTCTGGCGTACCGACTTGCGCGGTATTTCCAATTTCTCGACGGCGTTGCTCGTCATCGACCTGATCGTGATCTTCTCGCCCAAGATTCCGGGCCTGTCCTATACGGGCGGTCTGGGCATGACGGGCTGGATCAAGATTCCCGGTATCGGTTTGACATTCCAGCCGGTTGAGCTTGCCAAGCTCATCACCATCTTCTTTATTGCCACGCTTGGCTCGCAGTATAACGGCCGCATCGATACCGTTCGCGACTACGTCAAGCTCTGCGGCATGCTGTCCATTCCGTTTTTGGCCGTCGTTGCCATGGGCGACCTGGGCTCGGGCCTGGTCGTGCTGGTTTCGGGCGCCATCGTCATCTGTATGAGCGGTGCACGCCGCGAATGGGTGCTGTCGACCCTGGCCCTGCTCGTGGGCCTGGTGGCCCTCGTCCTGGCGCTCGATTCGGTTTTTGATTCGTTGCTCGGCCACGATGTGCTCATCAAGCAGTATCAGATGAACCGTCTGACGGTCTTTATCGACCCCGATAATGCCGATTCGGACGATGCCTACAACCTGCAGCAGTCGCTTATCGCCGTTGGCTCGGGCGGCTTCTTTGGTAAGGGTTTGGGCCATGCGACGCAGTCGGCCGGCGGCTTTCTGCCTGAGTTCCACACCGACTTCGTCTTCGCCTTTCTGTCCGAGACCTTTGGCTTTTGCGGCTCCTTTTTGCTGCTGTGCTTGTACGTACTGCTCATCTTCTCGACGATTCGCGTCGCCTTTAAGTGTGAGTCGCTGTTTTTGCGTCTTTCGTGTGTGGGCATCGTTGGCATGTGGGCGTTCCAGACCTTCGAAAACATCGGCATGTGCATCGGCATGATGCCGATTACCGGTATTCCGCTACCGTTTATTAGCTTCGGTTCGTCTTCGATGATGATTCAGCTGCTGACGGTGGGTATCGTACAATCCATATGGCGGCATCGTTCGGGCGCCGCGTAACCGCTGGAGGGGTTTGCTATGAAAATTCCCGTAGATAAGCTGACCCGCGCTTTTAAGATGGGCGCGTCCGTTAAGAAGGATTCCGATACGCCGGTGCGCGTCTCGGTCTATCTGGATTCGTCCGCCTCGCGCTTTCTGGCCGAGACGGTGCGTGACGCCTTTGTGCCGCAGACGACCTCGGGTATTGTGCGCGTCGAGCGTCTGGGGGAGGAGCGAATTGCTCCAAAGACCGATACCGATGTGGTGCTGGTGCTCTCGTGTGGTTCCGACCGCTTGGAGAGTGCCGTGCAGGAGCTCGTGATCGCCGGCGCGCCCGTGTGCGTGCTTGCCGAGTCTGCTGTGGAGGCGCCGTTTATCGAGGAGTCCACGCCCATGCTCGGCGTGGTGGCGGCAACCGATAAGACGTATCTGCTCGAGACGCTTGCCCGCTGGATTCTCGATCGCACCGACAAGGAAACGGCTTTTGCGGCGAACTTTGCCTTCATGCGCATCGCGGCGGCCAATCGTATCATCACCTCGTGCGCGCTCACCAATATGGCGACCGGTGCACTGGTGTTTTTGCCAGGCGCCGATTATCCCGTTATGGCGCTGGCGCAGGTGGGCATGCTCTTTGAGCTCGCTGCCGTCTTTGGACGCGGCATTAAGCCTGAGCGCGGCTACGAGGTCGCGGGCGTGCTTGCCGGCGGTCTTGTGATCCGCGCGGTCACCCGTGCGCTCGTCAAACAGACGCCGCATATTGGGTTTGCCGTCAAGGCGCTCACTGCTGCCGCGGGCACCTACGGCATGGGCCGTGCGCTTGTTTCGCTCTACGAGCGCGATGTCGACTACAGCCGTGCCAACGAGGCGGTCACTGCCACGTTCTCCCGCGTTCGCGATCTGGTGACCACGGTCGCGGGCGCTACCCGTCCTATGGCGTCCTACCAAGACGCATCCGATCTCGCTGCTTAGGGGTTTTCCGTTGCGCGTTGCATACCAAGACTGTTTTCATTTAATTGAGCCGCTGCTCGCCAAGGTCGAGAAACCGAGCCGCTATATCGATCACGAGTGGGGCACACTTTCCAAGGCCGATGCCGACTACCGTTGCTGCCTGATCTACCCGGATGTGTACGAGGTTGGTCTGCCCAACCAGGGCATCGCCATCCTCTACAACATCCTTAACCAGGCCGAGGGCATCTCCTGCGAGCGTGGCTATGTGCCGTGGCCCGATATGGGTGACGCCATGCGCGAGGCGGGTATTCCGCTGCTCTCGCTCGAGGGTGCAGCGCCGGTCGCTTCGTTTGATATCGTCGGTCTGCATGTGCCGCACGAGATGGCGGTGACGAACTTCCTCGAGGCTCTCGACCTCGCTGGCATTCCGCTGTTAGCGGCCGACCGAGGTGAAGACGACCCCATTATCATCGCCGGCGGTCCCTCGGTGTACAACCCCGAGCCGTACGCGGCCTTTTTCGATGCCATCCTCATCGGTGAGGGCGAGGAATCGCTGCTCGAGACCTGCCAGCTGCATCGCCGCCTGCGTGACGAAGGGGTCCCGCGCGCGCAGATTGTCGAGCAGCTTGCATCCATTGCCGGCAACTACGTGCCGTCGCTTTATGAGGTTCGTCACGACGAGCCCTGCTCGCCGCATGGCTACACCGTGACGTGTGAGGGCAAGGATGCGCCGACCGTGGTCTACAAGCGCGTCGTCGAGGATTTCGGCGCCACGAATCCACTGTCGCAGTCGTGCGTGCCCTATGCGCAGCTGGTTCACGACCGCCTGTCTATCGAGATCCTGCGCGGCTGCGCCCGCGGCTGTCGTTTTTGCCAGGCCGGCATGACGTATCGCCCGGTGCGCGAGCGCTCGGCCGACCAGATCGTCTCGTCGGTGATTCAGGGTCTGGAAAAGACCGGCTATGACGAGGTGTCGCTGACCTCGCTCTCCACGACCGACCACTCCTGCATTCGCGACGTGCTCGGCAGGCTCAACCGTCGCCTGGAGGATACGGGTATTCGCGTGTCTATTCCGTCGCAGCGCCTGGATTCGTTTGGCGTGGATATGGCCGAGTCGGTCGCCGGCGAAAAGAAGGGCGGCCTGACGTTCGCGCCCGAGGCCGGCAGCCAGCGCATGCGCGACATCATTAACAAGAACGTGACCGAGGAGGACCTGGACCGTGCGGCCAAGGCGGCCTTCGAGGCCGGCTGGAACCGCATGAAGCTTTATTTCATGATGGGTCTTCCCGGTGAGCGTGACGAGGACATCGTGGCCATCGCCAACTTGGCCGATCACGTGCTGGAACTTGGTCGTTCCGTGGTGCCCAAGGCGCGCCGCGGCTCCATCTCGGTGTCCATCTCGGTTTCGGTGTTTATCCCCAAGGCA
The DNA here is from genome assembly GCA_900542315.1 of uncultured Collinsella sp. Classification (GTDB taxonomy): domain Bacteria; phylum Actinomycetota; class Coriobacteriia; order Coriobacteriales; family Coriobacteriaceae; genus Collinsella. The sequence goes on along the minus strand of UQMV01000020.1, from coordinate 21,752 downwards.
GCAACGCCGTTCCAGTGGTGCCCGCAGCTCGACTACGACGACGTCAAGCGTCGCCAGAAGCTGCTTATCACGAGCGTTCGCAACCGTGCCGTCCGTGTGCATTACCACGATGCCGAGACCTCGCTCATCGAGGCCGCGCTGTCCCGCGCCGGTCGTGACATGACGCCCGTCATCATCGATGCTTGGCGCTCGGGCTCTCGCTTTGACGCCTGGGTAGAGCATTTCTCGCTCGATAACTGGAAGGAGGCTGCTGCCAAAAACGGCATCGACCTCAATGAGCTTGTGCACCTGCCCTACGAGTTGGACTGGCGCCTGCCGTGGGAGCATGTGAGTCCCGGCTGCACGCGCGGCTTCCTCGAGCGCGAGTACCGTCGCTCGCTCGAGGGTGTCACGACTCCCGACTGCACCCGCACGTCGTGCACCGGCTGCGGGATCTGCCCCACGCTCCACGCCAAGAATGTATTGATGGGTGATCGCGCATGAGTGAGCGCCTGACCGACAACCCCTCGCTCTTTAGACTTCGTGTTCGCTATGGCAAGCGCGATCGCCTTAAGTACCTGGGCCATCTGGAAGTAATCCATACCATTGAGCGCATCGTGCGCCGTGCGGGACTTCCCTATGCCGTCACTCAGGGCTTCTCCCCGCACATGCGCGTGGGCTTCTCTTCGGCGCTACCGGTTGGTACGTCGTCGACCTGCGAGTGGTATGACCTGTTTATGACCGAGTTCGTGGCGCTCGACGAGGCGTTTGGGCGCTTGGCTGCGGCGTCTCCGGCCGATCTGGCGCCCATCGAGGCGGCGTACATCGACGTGCGCACGCCGGCGTTGACGGCGCAGCTCACGCGCCTGTCGTATCGCATCGACCTGCACTTGGATCCCGAGGCGCCCGTAAGCGCCGATGAGGTACGTCGTGCGATCGACACGCTGCGCGCGGACCATGGCATCGACTACGCGCGCGGAAAAAAGAGCAAGCGCTTGGATTTGGATCACACACTCGTGGGCTATGAGCTCACGGCGGGGGAGCGCCCGGACCATTTGGTACTCATGCTCGACACCCATGCCGACAACGAGGGCTCCTTGCGTCCGGAAATTTTGCTTTCTGCTGCTGATGTTTTGTTGCAGGGCTTGACCCCGGGCGTGGATGCACCTATTGTTTCCACCGGTATGCAAGACCTCGTGACCATCTGCTCCTACGATGTCGAGCGTCAGAATCAAGCATGCGAGGACGACGAGGGCCGACTCGTCAGCCCCATACCTGTGCGAACTTGTGGATTTGCTCCACATACTCGTTGACGGGGGTATTTTCGCCTGCTACTATATTCGGCTGTTGCACTAACTGATGCATGAAGGGCAAGTAAACATGTACGCAATCGTTAACACGGGCGGCAAGCAGTACAAGGTCGCCACCGACGATGTCATCACCGTCGAGAAGATCGAGGGCAATGAGGGCGACAAGGTCACCCTGCCGGTTATCTTCCTCAACGATGGTAAGAAGATCGTCACCGATCCCGACAAGCTGGCCAAGGCCAAGGTTACCGCTCAGATCGTTGAGCAGTTCAAGGGCGAGAAGCAGCTGGTCTTCAAGTTCCACAAGCGCAAGCGCTATCGTCGTCTGAAGGGTCATCGTCAGCAGCTCACCAAGCTGAAGATCGTGAAGGTCCAGGCTACGTCCCGCGCCAAGAAGGCTGTCAAGGCAGAGGCCGAGGCTGTTGCCGAGGCTCCCGTCGCCGAGTAGATTACACTCGTAACGAAAGAGTAGGTATACACAATGGCACACAAAAAAGGACTCGGTTCCTCCCGTAATGGCCGTGACTCCCGCGGTCAGCGCCTTGGCACGAAGCGCTATGCCGGCCAGACGGTAACCACGGGCACGATTCTCGTCCGTCAGCACGGCACGCACATCCACCCGGGTGAGAACGTTGGCCGTGGCAAGGACGACACGCTGTTCGCGCTGGTCGACGGTACCGTTGAGTTCCACAAGGGTATCAAGCACAGGGTCAGCGTACGCCCGCTCGCGAACGCGTAATTCACCCTTCATAGAGCACATATGTGGGAGGCACTTGAGTTTTAGGATTCAAGGGTCTCCCTCTTTTTTTGTAGGAGGCGATTCTGTTGTCACAGTTCACCGATATCAGCCGCATTAACGTGTGCGGCGGCGACGGCGGAGCCGGATGCATGTCGTTTAGGCGCGAGGCATTTGTCCCCAAGGGCGGCCCCGATGGCGGCGACGGCGGTCGTGGCGGCAATGTCGTCATCCAGGCCGACGCTCAGCTTTCCTCGCTGATCGATTACCGCTTTAAGCATCACTTCCGCGCCGAGCGCGGCACGCACGGGCAGGGTGCCCGTCGTAACGGTAAGAGCGGCGAGGACCTGATTCTCAAGGTCCCCATGGGCACCGTGGTACGCGAGCTCGATCCCGAGACGCAGACCCCGTTGTTCGAGATTGCCGACCTGGTGCACGACGGCGAGCGCGTCGTCGTGGCGCCCGGCGGTGCCGGCGGTCTGGGCAACACGCACTTTGTGACGTCGGTGCGCCGCGCTCCGGCCTTTGCCCAGCTAGGCGAGCCGGCCGAGGAGCACTGGATTGAGCTTGAGATGAAGCTCATGGCCGATGCCGCGCTCGTGGGCTTTCCCTCGGTAGGTAAGTCATCGCTCATTGCGCGCATGAGTGCCGCCCGCCCCAAGATCGCTGACTACCCGTTTACCACGCTCGTGCCGAACCTCGGCATGGTGCGTGCCGGCGAATATTCTTACGTCGTTGCCGACGTCCCCGGTCTTATCGAGGGCGCGAGCGAGGGCAAGGGCCTGGGTCACCAGTTCCTGCGCCACATTGAGCGTACGGCCCTGATCATGCATGTCGTCGACATGACGGGCGGTTTTGAGGATCGCGATCCGGTTGAGGACTATCGCATCATCAACCGCGAGCTCGAGCAGTATGGCGCCGAGCTTTCGGAGCGTCCGCAGATCGTCGTTGCCAACAAGTGCGACGCGCCGGGCACGGCCGATAGGATTGCCGACCTCAAGCGCGCAGCGCTCGACGATGGACATATGTTCTTTGCCGTGTCTGCTGTTACGGGCGCCGGTCTCAATACGTTGATGCTTGCCGTAGGTGAGCAGGTGGCCAAGCTCCGCGCCGAGCTGGCGGTCTCCGATGAACCGGTCGACCTGCGCGACGATGAGTGGGAGCGCCGCCGCCTGCAGCGTGAGAAGCGTTTCCGCATTGTCCAGGAAGAGCCCGGTGCCTTCCGCGTGGTCGGTCGTGCCATCGAGCGCATGGTCATTCAGACCGACTGGGAAAATGAGGAAGCCGTCATTTACCTGCAGCATAAGTTTGCGCGTATGGGTGTCGACGACGCGCTCGAGAAGGCCGGCTGCCGTGCGGGCGACGAGGTCCGCATTTGCCAGCGCGCCTTTGACTTTGAGGGCGCTGAGGACTTCTCGGAGTACGAGGAGCTCGAGGATGCCGGCGAGGACGTTGCCGTTGAAGCCATTGACGTGACCGATGCTGCGGATGAGGGCGTCGAGGTTGTCGATGCGGTGGATGCCGCGGACGATGTCGAGACCCCGGAGGGCGAGTAAGCCATGTCGCTGCGCGGTGGAATCGGTTTGCCCGAGCTTCCTCTAGAGGACGGGCAGGAGTTTAGGCTTGGCATTATGGGTGGCACCTTTGATCCCATCCATTACGGGCACCTGGTGACCGCCGAGCAGGCGCGCGAGTCGCTCGACTTGGACGCTGTGCTCTTTATGCCGGCGGGCTCTCCCGCCTTTAAGCTTGACAAGCCGGTGACGCCTGCTGAGGACCGTTATGCCATGACGGTCCTCGCCACCGCCGCGAACCCGGCCTTTTTGGCGAGTCGGTTCGAGATCGACCGTCCGGGCGTAACCTACACGGCCGATACGCTTCATGCCCTTCGCGACTTTTACCCGCCGCAGGTAAAGCTCTACTTTATTACGGGCGCCGACGCGATTATCGATATTGTGACCTGGCATGATGCCGAACGAATCGCTGAGCTTGCCACCTTTATTGCTGCGACGCGACCGGGCTTTGATATCGATACGGCGCGTGCCCGAATTAAAGAGTCGGGACTGCCGTTCGACGTGCGCTATATTCAGATTCCGGCGCTGGCGATCAGCTCGACGAACATTCGTAAGCGAGTTGCCCGCGGCATGAGCGTGCGCTATCTTACGAGCGAGTCCGTGCTCGGCTACATTCGCAAACGCAGGCTATATGCCGATTTGGGCCAAGAAGATTTTGAGTGATGGGGGTCTACGTTGTCGGTAGAGGATCAGTTTGAGGGCGATGAGCGCGCGCTGCTCAAGCGCATTCAAGAGCTGCTCGATGTTCGCATGAAGGATAAGCGCAAGCGCTATGTGCATTCGCTGGGTGTTGCCGAGACCGCACTTCATCTGGCCGAGGTCTACGGCGTTGACCGCTTTGATGCCGCTGCTGCCGGTCTGATCCACGACTGGGACAAAGTGCTCTCCGACGACGAGCTGGTTACGCGCGCTCTGCATTACGGCATTAAGATTGCCGGCTCTCCTTCCGCCGCGACGCCGCTTTTGCATGGCCCTGTTGCCGCCTATGAGCTTCCGCAGCTTTTTCCCGAGCTGTCGCCGGCCGTTTTCCAGGCTGTCGACCGTCACACCGTGGGTGCCTGCGACATGACGCCGCTCGATATGGTGGTCTTTGTGGCCGATGCCATCGAGCCCAACCGCCACGGCGACTATGCACATGCGCTGCGCAAGATGGTGGGGGAGTCGACGCTCGACGAGTTGTTCTTCTCCTGTTTTGCGCAGGGTTTGGTCTATGTGATTCAGTCCGGGCGCTATCTTTATCCCACGGCTATTTCGATTTACAACCATTACGCCCAGCTGCGCTAGCTCGGGCTGTCTAGAAAGAGGTATTCCATGGCCGACGAGACCATGACCGACGAGCAGATTCTTGAAGGTGTGGAGCACAAGAGCTTCGTCGCCACGTCCGACCGCACTGCCGCCTCGCTGTCCGTGAGCGGTGTCGCCGCCGAGGATGTCGCCCGCGCCGCCGCGCAGGCCGCCTACGACAAGAAGGGCGAGGACGTTCAGGTGCTCGACCTGACCGAGCTTTCCGATGTGTGCGACTACTTTGTGCTCGCCACCGGTACCAACAACCGCCAGGTCGATTCCATCGTCGACGAGATCGAGGAGAAGGTCGCCGAGGCTTGCGGCGAGCATCCGTTCTCCATCGAGGGCCGCGAGCAGAAGACCTGGATGCTCATGGACTACGGTTCGGTTGTCGTCCACGTCTTCACTCCCGAAGCCCGCGACTTCTACCGCCTCGAGAAGCTCTGGGGAGACGCCCCCCAGCTCCCCCTCAATCTCCTCTAAATGATTTTTCTGGGACGGGGATAAAATAATCATTGCTACCGTTTGCCGAACCGCTCACCTTTGTTGGGCGGTTCGGCCCTTTTCTTCCTTTCCTTTTGTATGCTGTGACTACTGCATCCTTGGAAGGGAGGGTTTCGATGACTCGTGTTGCCCGTGCGTTGTCCGAACTCGGCCATTATCACGTCATGCTCAAGGGCTGTGCTGGCCAGCTGATCTTCGAAGACGATGACGATCGCCTTTATTTTCTCAATCTATTGAACAGACGATTTACGTCCGCTCATATTCGTCTTCTTGCCTGGTGCCTCATGGACAATCATGTTCACCTGCTATTTGATGATCTCGATAATCATATGAGCGTTGCTATGCATGCGATTGATACGGCATATGCGAAACACTTCAATCAAAAAACCGGCCGCCGCGGACCGGTGTTCCAGGAACGATTCAAGAGTGTGATCATTTCTGACGACAAACAGCTGCTCCGTTGCGTCCGATACATACACGATAATCCTGCAAAAGCAGGTATTTCTTCTGCTCCTCTGTATCGCTGGAGCAGCTTCCATGAGTATTTCTCTCATCCCGAAATTTGTGATTGTGAAGGTATTCTCAATCTGTTTGGGGGTACGGAAGCGTTTTATCTTTCGAGTACCGACGGCAAGCCTAATCCCTATTTTATGCCCGAAGGTAAGCATATCTCCGATATGGATGCGCTGGAAGTTGCCCGGGCTCTTTTGGCTCCGCATGAGCCTTATCAGCTTAAAACTTTGCCGAAATCAGAGCGAAATCGTCTTCTGGCAGTGTTGAGGCATCGGGGGTTTACGATTGACCAGATTTCGCGTCTGACGGGAATTGGGACCAATATCATTCAAAGGGCGAAATGATGCTCCAAATGATTAAAAAATCCCCGTCCTAGAATAATCATTCGCAGCTGCCCGGCTTTCTTTTTGCCTTAGGGACTAATCGTCGAAGCGGGATTGGCGGCCGAAGGATAGGGCGGTGTCGCCGAACTTGTCTCGGACGGCGTCGATAGCGACCGAGAGGTCGCGACGGTCGCTCGATTGGGCTCCGCGGTCGTCGACTTCGCAGAACAGGTCAGTCTGGATGCCGCCCTGATGGTCAAAGTCGCTCATGCCGATGCCTGCTAAGCGCACGTGCATTCCTTCCTGCCAGATGTTGTCGAGCAGTTCGAGTGCAACCGCCACGAAGATGTTCTCATCGTCGGTCGGATGAGGCAGCCGGCGCTGTGCCGAGCGACCGTTTCCATACGAATACTTGAGCTTGAGCGTCACCGTGGCGCCCGTTAGTCCCTGACGGCGCAGGCGGCGTCCTACTGACTCGCCCAACAGCGCAATCGCCGCTTCGATGTCCCCGCGCTCAGTCAAATCTTTCGCAAAGGTGCGTTCATTGCTGACCGACTTGACCTCGCGCTCTTCATCGAGACTCGTGACTTCGGAGATTTCGAGTCCCAGCGCACGCTGGCGCATGCGTTCGCCGTTGACGCCAAAAATAGAGGCCAAGGTGGATTCCGGTGCACGTGATAGCTCGCCGAGGGTGTAGATGCGCATGCGGCGCAGTCGCTCCTCGGCCGAGCGCCCGATGCCGCTCATGGCAGATACCGGCAGCGCGGCCAAAAAGCGCTGCTCGGTTCCGGGGCGCACGATGGTCAGCCCAAACGGCTTATCCCGCTCGCTTGCGATTTTTGCGACCGTCTTGTTGCAGCCCACGCCAATGGAGCACGTCACTCCCAGCTCTGCCACGCGGTCGCTTATACGCCGCGCAACCAGCAGCGGGTCTTCGGGCGCAAAGCGACCCGGTGTGATATCGATAAAGGCTTCGTCGATGGATACGCGCTCAACGCGCGGGGTCTCGTCGGCGAGAATCGCCATGACCTGCGCGCTGACTTCACGATAGCGATCAAAATGCCCATGCGTCCAAATGGCTTGCGGGCACAGGCGCCGCGCCTCGGCCGAGGCCATGGCAGAGTGCACGCCAAAGCGACGTGCCTCATACGAACACGTGGACACGACGCCACGCGAATCGGCGTCTCCGCCCACGATGAGCGGCTTTCCGCGCCATTCGGGATGATCGAGCATTTCCACGCTCGCAAAAAACGCATCGAGATCCATGAGGCCCACCGCCGGTCCCGTCCAGGGCGGCGGCGTTACGCCCGCAGCATCCTCATAACCGTATGTATGTTCGCGTCTTTTCATGGCATGAGTATACCGCGCAGCTCATGTGGGGTGCGTGGATGTGCTTGCAAATCGCGAATTCTTGTCTAAGATATGGATTTGCCCTCGACTACACCGAAGAAGTTGGTCTCACGGACTTCACCTGCCCGCGTCGATGGCGTATTATGTTCAACTGTTTGTTTGTAGTTGCAGCCTAAAGCTGCTTGGTTGGAGGAGTTTCCTTTGGCAGTCAAGATTCGCCTTGCTCGTCACGGCGCTAAGAAGCGTCCGTACTACCGTGTCGTCGTCGCCGATTCCCGCGCCCCGCGTGACGGTCGTATCATCGAGGAGGTTGGCCGCTACAACCCGATGACCGCCCCCAAGACCATCAACCTCGACCTCGAGAAGATCGCCGACTGGCAGTCCAAGGGCGCTCAGCTCACCGATGCCGTCGCCGCTCTGGTCAAGGCCGCCAACGAGGGCGAGAAGACCGAGACCGTCGTCAAGAAGTCCAAGAAGCAGCTCGCCAAAGAGGCCGAGGCCGCTAAGGCTGCCGCTGAGGCCGCTGAGGGCGCCGAGGAGTAAATCGTGCCTGAGGTTGACGCTGCACAGCTCGAGGGTGAGGCAATGCTCTCAGATCGCATCGCCGATCTCGTCGAATATCTCGTTGTTCAGATCGTCGACGACCCGGATTCCGTGAGCCTTGAGGTCATCGACGGTGACGACGCCTCTACGATTGAGGTTTCGGTCGCCGAGGATGACGTCGCTAAGGTCATCGGCCGTCGTGGCCGTACCATCAAGGCCATTCGCACGCTCGCCCGTGCACTGGCCGCTCGCCTCGACACTGCTGTCGAGGTAGAGGTTCTGGGCTAGGACCTTGAGGTCCCAGTACAAAAACATCGCCCGTGTGGTCAAGCCGCACGGAAGGAAGGGGGAGGCCCTCGCGCAGCCGCTGCGGGGGCTTCCTTCTGTATTAGAGCCGGGTATGCGCGTCGCCCTGACGCCGCCGGCGCTCAAGCGCGACCGCTTTTGCACGGTCGTGTCCGTCACCGATACGGGCGATGGCGATCTGGTCTCGTTTGAGGGCATTGACGATTTGACGGCCGCCGAGGGCATCACGGGATGCTACGTGCTGGCAAATCGTGACGACTTTGAGCTCGATTCGCTTGACGCTGCCTATACCGACCTGATGGGTCGCGAGGTGGTCGACGAGCGCTTCGGTTCGCTCGGCACGATCGTCGAGATTATGTCGACGCCCGCTAACGATGTTTGGGTTGTCGAGGGTGATCGGTACGGCGAGGTACTGATTCCCGTGATCGAGCAGGTCGTGCTCGATCTTCCCGACACAGGAACAATTTCCGTCCACGTTATGGACGGCCTGATCGATATGGACAAGTAGGGAGGAAAACATGCTGATCGAGACCCTTTCGGTCTTTCCCGAGATGTTTGAGCCCGTCATGTCCACGTCGATCTTAGGCCGCGCCCGCAAGGCCGGCCTTTTTGATTTTAAGGCGTATAACCTGCGCGACTGGACGCACGACCGCCATCGTACCGTCGATGACGAGCCGTACGGCGGCGGGCAGGGCATGCTCATGAAGGTCGAGCCTATCGCAGAGGCCATCGAAGCCATTAGCGCAGAGGGTCCCAAGCCCACTGTGGTGTTCTTTACCCCCTGTGGCGAGCCTTTTACGCAGCATGTGGCCGAGCGCCTGCTCAAAAACGAGCGCCTGCTGTTTGTGTGCAGTCGCTACGAAGGCGTCGACGAGCGCGCGTATGCGTATGCCGACGAGCGTCTGTCGATCGGCGACTATGTGCTTACGGGTGGCGAGCTACCCGCCATGGTCGTTGCCGATGCCGTCGTGCGTCTCATTCCCGGCGCCTTGGGCGACGAGATGAGCAACGTAGACGAGTCGTTCTCGACTGCCGAGGACGGTGGCCTGCTCGAGTACGCGCAGTACACCCGTCCCGCCGAGTTCAAGGGCGAGGGTGTGCCTCCGGTACTCGTGAGCGGCGATCACGCTAAGGTCGATGCCTGGCGCCGCAAGAATGCCATCGAGCGCACCTGCCGCTGGCGCCCCGATCTTCTCGAGACGGCGCGGCTTACGCCCGAGGAACGTGCGTTTGCTCAGGAAATCCTGGACGCTTCGTATTCGCAGAGCGAGGAGTGAGTATGGTTCCATCGCAGCATTCCGCGCTGAGGGGCGCTTTTGAGTGGATTGCGGTCATCGTAATCGCGCTCGCCGCCACCTTTTTGATCCGCACGTTTGTGGTCGAGCCCTTTGTGGTGCCCACCGGCTCTATGGAGGACACGATCGAGATCGGCGATCAGATTCTGGCACAAAAGGTCTCCCTTGAGTTCGGTCAGCCCGTCAAGCAGGGTGACATCGTGGTGTTCCACAACCCTGATGGCACCTCCGAGCATGATGTGCTCGTAAAGCGCGTTATTGCCACGGCCGGCCAGACGGTCGATCTGCAGGACGGCAAGGTGGTCGTTGACGGCCAAGCGCTTGACGAGGACTATACGACGGGCATGAGCTGGCCGCTTTCGGTTCAAGCGCCCAGCGCCCAGGTGAGCTATCCCTACACCGTCCCCGATGACTGTGTGTGGGTGATGGGCGACAACCGAGAGAACTCAGCCGACTCCCGCTACTTTGGGCCGGTCGACCGCTCCGATTTAATGGCCGTGGCACTCGTTCGCTACTGGCCGCTCAACCGCATCGGCGCTATCGACTAAAAAACGCTATAGTACAGTACCTAACCGTGTAATCGTTTCGACGAGGGGATATTAGAGGCATGAACGCTTCATCGCTTTCCTTCCAAGACATCATCCTGCGCCTCCAGCAGTACTGGGGCGAGCAGGGCTGCGTCATTATGCAGCCCTATGACTCCGAGGTCGGTGCCGGTACCTTCCATACCGCGACCACGCTGCGCTCGCTCGGTCCCGCCGAGTGGCGCACCTGCTATGCGCAGCCCTGCCGCCGTCCCGCCGACGGCCGCTACGGCGAGAACCCCAACCGCATGCAGCACTACTATCAGTTCCAGGTGCTCATCAAGCCCTCGCCGGTCAACGCTCAGGAGCTCTACCTGGGTTCGCTGGCCGCTATTGGCCTGGACCCCGACGACCATGACGTCCGCTTTGTCGAGGACGACTGGGAGAGCCCGACGCTCGGCGCCTGGGGTCTTGGCTGGGAGGTCTGGCTCAATGGCATGGAGGTCACGCAGTTTACGTACTTCCAGCAGGTGGGCGGCATCGAGGTCGACCCCGTGCCCGTCGAGATCACCTATGGCCTGGAGCGTATCGCCATGTACGCCCAGGGCGTCAACTCGGTCTATGACCTGGTGTGGAGCTACCTGCCCGACGGCACGCCCATGACCTACGGCGACGTGTTCCTGGAGAACGAGCGCGAGTTTAGTGCTTACAACTTTGAGGTCGCCAACGTCGAGATGATGCGTCAGAAGTTTGACGACTACGAGGCCGAGTGCCACTCCTGCCTGGAGCGCAAGCTGCCGCTGCCGGCATATGACTGCGTCATGAAGTGCAGCCATGCCTTCAACCTGCTCGATGCCCGCGGTGCGCTGTCCGCAGTCGAGCGCGCCAACTACATCCTGCGCGTCCGCGCCGTCGCCAAGGCGTGCTGCGAGGCCTATATGGCCGAGGTCGCCGGAATCAACGAGAATGCCGATCAGGAAGGTGAGGTGGCGTAAGCCATGGCAGACGCTAAGGATTTCCTGTTTGAGATCGGTACGGAGGAAATGCCCTCTGCACCGCTGAACAATGCCGTCAAGCAGCTTGGCACCATGATCGCCAAGGGTCTCGACGAGGCAGGTCTGGCCCACGGCGAGGTCCGCGTGATCTCGAGCCCGCGTCGCCTGGCTGCGCTCGTTGCCGACGTCGCCACCGCAACCGATGAGGTTCACGAGGTCAAGCGCGGCCCCGCGGCCAACATCGCCTTCGATGCCGACGGTAACGCCACCAAGGCCGCCCAGGGCTTTGCCCGCAAGTGCGGTGTGGCTGCCGAGGATCTGGTCCGTCGCGAGGACACCGACGGCCGTGAGTACGTCTTTGCTGAGAAGAACATTCCTTCCGCCCCGGCCACTCCGATCCTGACGGCCCTGTGCGAGAAGACCATCGCCGGCTTGCAGTGGCCCAACTACCGCTCTCAGCGCTGGGGTCACGAGCACGCCACGTTTGTACGTCCGGTCCGCTGGATCTGCTGCCTTTTGGGCGAGGACGTCGTGCCCGTGTCGTTTGCCGACGTGACGAGCGGCAATACCACGCGCGGCCATCGCGTTCTGGGCCCCGGTGACCATGTGGTCGCCAGCCCCGCTGTTTACGAGCAGGTGCTCGAGGACGCTGGCGTGCTTTCTGCCGAGCGCCGTCGCGAGGCCATCCTTGCCGGTATTGCCGAGGTCGAGGCTGCGCGCCCCGGCTGCCACGTCGATACGCCCAAGAAGGTCTTCGAGGAGGTCATCAACCTCTGCGAGTGGCCGACGGTGCTCGTCGGTACCTTCGATGAGGAGTTCCTCAAGGTCCCGCACGAGATCATCTGCGAGTCCATGCTCACCAACCAGCGCTACTTCCCGATTTATGACGGCGAGGGCAAGCTGACGCGTGAGTTCGTGATTGTCTCCAACAGTAAGCCCGAGAATGCCGAGCGCGTGATCGACGGCAACGAGCGCGTCGTGCGCGCCCGCCTGGACGACGCCAAGTTCTTCTACGAGGAGGATCTGAAGATCTCCCTCGACGAGTTCCGCGAGCGCCTGGCCAAGGTCGCCTTCCAGGAGAAGCTCGGCAGCGTGCTCGCCAAGTCCGAGCGTATTGAGCAGCTCGCGCTCGCTATTGCCCGCGAGGCTCACCTGGGTGCCCACCTTGCCGCCGATGCTGGCCGCGCCGCTCACCTGTGCAAGGCCGACCTGGTGTCCAACGCCGTCGTCGAGTTCACGAGCCAGCAGGGCGTGATGGGTGGTTACTACGCCATCGCGATGGGGGAGAACGACGAGGTCGCTCATGCTATCCGTGATCACTATCGTCCCCGCTTTGCCGGTGACGAGCTGCCCGAGGGCACCGCTGGCTGTATCGTGGCCTGCGCCGACAAACTCGATACCATTGCCGGCATCTTTGCCATCGGCGAGCCCCCGACCGGCTCTTCCGATCCGTACGCGCTGCGTCGTGCCGCTATCGGCATCATCAACATCCTGCGCGACCGCCTGCCGATCGACCCCACGTCGCTCATCGATTTCGCCCTCGAGCTCTACAGTGAGCAGGGCATTGAGTTCGACGCCGCCGAGGTCGCCCAACAGGTTCGCGACTTCTTCCATGGCCGCCTTGTGAGCATGGCCCGCGACGAAAAGATCCCGGCCGATACCGTTGCCGCCGTCTCCGCGGTGCACATCATCGCCCCGTCCGTCTTCTTCGCCCGCTGCGCCGCTCTCGACGAGGCCCGCAAGAATGACGCTGAGACGTTCGACAACCTGGCGACCGCCTATGCCCGCGCCGCGCACATCTCCAAGCCCGAGCTGGGTGCGGAGTACGATCGCGCCCTGATGGGCGAGGTCGAGCTTGCGCTTGCCGACGCCTCCGAGGCCGCTCAGACCGCCGTCGATGCCGCTCTCGCTGCCGAGGATTACCCGGCCGCATTTGCCGCCCTCGCCGCCCTGCGTGCCCCCATCGACCGCTTCTTCGACGAGGTTATGGTCATGGACAAGGACGAGCAGCTTCGCGATAATCGCCTTAAGCTGCTCAACCGCTTCGAGGCCGTTTTCTCTGGCATCGCCAACATCGGTGAGCTTGCCCGCAAAAAGTAAGCCAGCCTGCGCGTAAGCGCAAAAGGAGCCCCGCATGGATTGCCCGGTCGCCGTTCGTCCCACCGTTATCGTTATCTCCGACTCGCTCGGCGATACCGCTTGTGAGGTGGTGCTTGCGGCGTCCGGGCAATTTGATGAAGGGGCTTTTCGTCTCTTGCGCCTGCCCAAGGTGAACTCTGTGGAGCAGGTCAAGTCGTTTGTGGGTCCGCGTGTCGATGCGGACCATCGCGATATCGCCGTGTTCCATACCATTGTCGATCCGGCGCTTCGCGCCCGTGTGCTCGATTACCTGGGTATGCTGCATATTCGCTCGGTCGACCTGATCGGCCCGACGCTTGCCGTGCTGTCGTCGCTTATCGGTGTGTCGCCCAAGGGCGTCGCGGGCGTGATTCACAGGACCGATGACCGCTATTTCCATCGTATCGAGGCCATGGAGTATTTCGTTGAGCACGATGACGGGCGCGGTTGCGACGATCTGTCGGGGGCCGATATCGTGCTGCTGGGCGTATCCCGCACGTCCAAGACGCCGCTGTCGATGTATTTGGCCTATCAAGGTTATAAGGTTGCCAATGTTCCTTTGGCCCATGGCATGGAGCCGCCGAAGTCGATTTACGAGGTTGACCCGATGCGCCTGTTCGGCCTGATTTCGACCGTCGATGTGATTTCCGAAATTCGCGATAGCCGCTTGGGCGATGACTACGCTCGTGCCGTTGCCGGCTCTTATGCCGAGCCCGAGAGCGTGCGCAGCGAGCTCGAGGAAGCTCGTGCCCTCATGAAGCGCCTAGGCTGCTTTGTGGTGCGTACCGACGGCAAGGCCATCGAGGAAAGCGCTGCCGAGATCATTAGCCACTTGGAGGAAATCCAAGAAGCTCGCGCCCGCCGCGCCGCCCGTCGAGCCCAACAAAAGTAGCTAATTTGGGACGGGGCTTTTTTAGCTACCCCGGCTGAGGTCGCGATCTTTTTGGTCGATTGCCTTCGGGGGCAGCTAAAAAAGCCCCGTCCCAAATTAGCTACTTATGGTAAAGCGATTTAGCAAGAAACTTGCATCTGACCTGCATTTTTCTTGCATTGGTATCTTCATAAGGTAACCACCTTTACCTACCGTTTACCGCCACATTTACCACGTTTACCAAACCCCGCGCCCTCTACGCAAGCCCGCTCAATGCCCGCCGTATAGTACCCTCACGGCTCGCATCCGGCGGGTCGATTCGTTACCACGGTCGTGCGCGAGAGCGCATGGAAGGGGAAGTATCGTGAGCGATTGCAAGAGGGTTTACCGTTTTGGAACCGACGCCCAGGGCACCTGTGTCACCGAGGGCGACAAGTCCATGAACTTCGTGCTTGGCGGCAAGGGCGCAAACCTTGCCGAGATGAGCCGCATCGGCCTGCCGGTTCCTGGTGGCTTTACTATTACCTGCCAGACCTGTGTCGAGTACTCCGGTGCCGGCAACGTCTGGCCCGAAGGCGCACTCGATGAGATTGTTGCCGCCGAGGCAGACCTCGAGGCCCGTTGCGGCAAGAAGCTCGGCGACGCTTCCGATCCGCTGCTCGTGTCGGTTCGCTCGGGCGCTCCGTTCTCCATGCCCGGCATGATGGATACGGTTCTCAACTTAGGCCTCAACGACGACTCCGTTCAGGGTCTCATCGCCCAGACGCAAAATCCGCGTTTTGCCTGGGACAGCTACCGTCGCTTTATCCAAATGTTCTCTAACGTCGTCATGGGCGTTGACGCCGACCTGTTCGAGAACGCCCTGACCCAGGCCCGCCTGGTCGCCGGCGTCCGCGTCGATTCTGAGCTTTCGGCCGAGGATCTGCAGGAGCTCGTCGAGACCTTCAAGGGCATCTTCTCCGAGAACGTCGAGGCCGCCCTGTATCCCGAGCTCGAGGTCGCCGACGGCAAGCCCGTCTTCCCGCACGATCCTGAGCTTCAGCTGCGTCTTGCCATCCAGGCCGTCTTTGGCAGCTGGATGAACGAGCGCGCCTGCATTTACCGCAAACAGCACGGCATCTCCGACGAGCTCGGTACTGCCGTCAACGTCCAGGCTATGGCTTTTGGCAACAAGGGTGAGACCTCCGCGACCGGCGTCGCCTTTACGCGCAATCCGGCCGACGGCACTAAGGAGTTCTACGGCGACTTTCTGGTCAACGCCCAGGGCGAGGATGTCGTCGCCGGCATCCGCAATACCGAGCCCATCGCCGACCTCAAGACCACCCCAGGCCTCGAGTCCGCAGGTGAGGAGCTCGAGCGTGTGTTCCTGACGCTCGAGGATCACTATCGCGACATGTGCGACATCGAGTTCACCATCGAGCAGGGTAAGCTCTGGATGCTCCAGACTCGCGTGGGCAAGCGCACTGCCACCGCTGCCCTGCGCATCGCCATCGAAATGGTCGAGGAGGGCCTGATCACTCGCGAGGAGGCCGTGAGCCGCATCGATCCCGCGCAGCTCGACCAGCTTCTGCACCCGCAGTTTGACGCCTCCAAGAAGTACGAGGCGCTGGCCAGCGGTCTTAACGCCAGCCCCGGTGCCGCCGTGGGCGAGGTCGTGTTCTCGAGCGATGACGCCGTCGCGAGCGCCAACGAGGGTCACAAGGTCATTCTGGTTCGTTGGGAGACCAACCCCGATGACCTAAAGGGCATGGTCGCCGCCGAGGGCATCCTGACCAGCCACGGTGGCAAGACGAGCCATGCCGCCGTTATCGCCCGCGGCATGGGTACGCCCTGCGTCTGCGGCGTTGAACGCTTCCACATCGACGCCGCCGAGAAGGTCGTGCGCATCGAGGGCAGCGACCGCGTATTGCACGAGGGCGATGTCATCTCCATCGACGGCACCCAGGGCATCGTCGTCGACGGTCCCGTCGACCTGGTCTCCGCCGAGCTTACCGGCGACCTGGACACTATCCTGTCCTGGGCCGACGAGATTCGCCTGGACGAGACCTGTGGTCATGCCAACCATGTGCGCGTCAACGCCGACAATCCCGAGGATGCCGAGCTTGCCCTCGAGTTTGGCGCCGAGGCTATTGGCCTGTGCCGCACCGAGCACATGTTCCTGGGCGATCGCAAGAACATCATCCAGAGCTTTATCCTGTCTGACGATGAGGCCGTGAAGCAGCAGGCCCTGTCCGACCTGCTTAAGGTTCAGACCGAGGACTTCCTGGCGATGTTCAAGACCATGTCTGGTCGCGATGTGGTCGTCCGCCTGCTCGATCCGCCGCTTCATGAGTTCTTGGATAATCCTCGCGAGCTCGAGGTCGCCATCACCAAGAAGGAAGCCGCTGGTGCCAGCGAGGAGGAGCTTGCCGCCCTGCGTGCCCGACTGCGCCGTATCGACGGCATGGTCGAGTCGAACCCCATGCTCGGCCTACGCGGCGTGCGCCTGTCCGTTGTCTTTGGCGATCTGCCACTCATGCAAGTTCGCGCCGTCGCCACGGCTGCCGCTCGCCTTATCAAGGAGGGTGTTGACCCGCGCCCCGAGATCATGGTTCCGCTTGTTTCCATCACGGCCGAGCATGTCCAGACCTGCGAGGTTATCGAGCGCGTGATCGCCGAGGTTTCCGCCGAGGAAGGCGTCGAGCTCAATATTCCCGTGGGCACGATGCTCGAGCTGCCGCGTGCCTGCATGGTCGCCGACGAGATCGCCCATCATGCCGACTTCTTCTGCTTTGGCACCAACGACCTCACCCAGACCACCTTCGGCTTCTCCCGCGACGATGCCGAGGCCAAGTTCATCCCGCTGTACATGCACAAGAAGATCTTGAAGGACAACCCCTTCGAGACCATCGATACGGCAGTACTCGAGCTGGTGCGCATGGCCGTGGCGAAGGGTCGCGCCACCAACCCCGGTATGCACTTCGGTGTGTGCGGAGAGCACGGCGGCGACCCCAAGTCCATCAAGGGCCTGTTCAACGTGGCCGATGTGGACTATGTGTCCTGCTCGCCCTACCGCGTGCCCCTCGCGCGTCTTGCGGCCGCACAGGCCAAGCTCGAGGCCAAGCGTTCCGCCTGACGTTTTGGGTTTGGGCGCCTTCGTAGCCCCCTTCATGCCGCCCGTCTCATTCGTGAGGCGGGCGGTTATCATGTGCGGGTTTTGTCTTTTTGTCTGCGTAAAAAATTGTTCTTGCAGCAGAAACCCGCGCGTGTATACTCGAATACGTTTGTTCAACTACGTGCCGGCCAAGGTGGTACGGCACCTCTAGAAGAGTAAGGAATTGCACATGGATTACATCCGCGCAATCGAGCGTCAGCAGATCCGCGAGGACATTCCTCAGGTTCGCGTCGCCGACAACGTCAAGGTTCACTACCGCATTAAGGAAGGCGACCGCGAGCGCATCCAGGTCTTCCAGGGCGACGTCATCCGCATGGCCGGCGCCGGTGCCCGCGAGACCTTCACCGTCCGCAAGATGTCCTTCGGTGTCGGTGTTGAGCGTACCTTCCCGCTTCACAGCCCCAAGATCGCCAAGCTCGAGGTCGTTCGTCATGGTCGCGTCCGTCGCGCCAAGCTGTACTACCTCCGCGACAAGGTGGGCAAGGCTGCTCGCATCCCCGAGAAGCGCTAAGAAGATCGCAGCGTCTGTCCACTCGTTTGGACGTAAGGGTCACCTTCGGGTGGCCCTTCTTTTTATCTGATTTGCATGCAAGGAGGGCCTGGTATGGCCAATATGACGAGCTCGGTTTCGGCATCGCAAGTTGCCGGCGAGCTGGCGAGCGCTACGTTTGAGGAGATTCCCGCCCTCGTGGAGCATTATCGCGAGGACCCGCGCCAGCAGGTGATCAAGGCTTGCGAGCGTGCCCTCAAACGCCATGCCAAAGAGCTTGCCGAGCGCGAGCGCGTCAATGACATGTACGAGCTTATGCATGAGCTTGGCGGCGATGGGGTGGTCGTTGGTGTCGACGAGGTGGGTCGTGGATCGGTGGCCGGTCCTTTGACGGTATGCGCCGTCTGTCTTCCTATGGAGCCGCGCGTCTGGGGTATCAACGATTCCAAAAAGCTCACGCCCGCGCGCCGCGAGTTGCTCTCTGTGAAGATTGCCGAGGTGGCGGCGGCGATCGGTTTTTGCCATATCGCGCCGAAGGATATCGATGAGATGGGCATGGCCCGCGCCATCCGCGCTGCCGTCGCGGGTGCTGTGGCCGATACGGGGCTTGAACCCGACTGCGTCCTCATGGACGGTAATCCTTTGGGTGCCGTTCCCAACGAGCGCGACGTGGTGAAGGGCGATGCCAAAATCGCCTGCATCGCCGCGGCGTCCATCATGGCCAAGGTCACGCGTGACGAGATGATGGTCGAGTACGACGCCGAGTATCCCGAGTACCATCTGGCCGAGTCGAAGGGCTATGCAAGCCCCGAGCATATCGAGGCCATTCGCAAACATGGACTTTGTCCACTGCACCGTGTGAGCTTTTGCGGAAACTTTCTGCAGACTGAGCGCCTTTTCTAGGTCAATTGTGGAGACAGGGACCCCTGGGGTTTTATAAACCTGCTGATAGCGGGCCGTATGCAACAACATTGCTGCGTACGGCCCGTTTTTTGTCGGCATTTGGTCAGCTTTTGGTTTGCTTCCGGTACTTACCCGCATGAAAGGTGCCCTCATCATCGGGGCAATGCAGTGTGCGGGAAAGGAGACCCCATGAGTGCCGCAAGCAAAAAGAGCAAGACGCAGCAGCTCAAGGAGCGTTGGGAAAACGGCGAGCTCGACTGCGGGGCGATGACGCCCGAGTTTATCAAGGGACTCAGTCCCCGCGAGCTGGGTATGCTGGGCGAGCTGATCACCATCGACTACTTTAACGAGCGCGGCTACACCTTGCTGGAGCAGGGTTATCGTTGCACCGAGGGCGAGGCCGATCTGGTGCTGCTCGATGAGCTCGACGATGTCGTGGTGATGGCCGAGGTCAAGACCAGACGTGTCGCACTGGATTGCAACACGCGGGTTTTTCCCGAGGAGGCCGTGGACGCCCAAAAGCAACGCCGCTACCGCCGCATCGCAAGCTGCTATCTCATGGAGCATTATCCGCTCAAGGCGATTCGCTTCGATGCCGTGGGTGTCACCATTCGCGGCGGGCATATCGCCGAGATCGAGCATCAGTACAACGCGTTCGATTGGCAGGTGTCGTGATGGCGTTCGAGACGTTTGCCGTTCACGCGGCCTGCATTCGCGGCGTCGAGGCGATTCACGTCACGGTCGAGGTCTCGCTTGCCGGCGGCGTTCCGGGCATTCAGATGCTCGGCATCCCGAGTATGGAGGTGATGGAGTCGCGTGGTCGCATTCGCTGTGCGATGCGCTCCGCCGGGTTCGAGATCCCACGCTCGGGCATTACGGTCAATCTGGCACCTGGCGATATTCGCAAGACCGGTAGCGGCTTTGATCTTCCCATCGCCATCGCGGTATTGGCGGCCGATGGTCAGATTCCCCGCGACAACCTCGATCGTTGTCTTATCGCCGGTGAGCTTGGCTTGGACGGTACGGTGCTTCCTGTCAAGGGCGAGGTGGCGTTTCAGCTGCTGGCTCGCGACATGGGGCTGTCTTTTATCGCCGGCAGATCAGACCAGCATGTGCCACTCGCGGGCGTGGATTGCGGATTCATAGATCATTTGTCTCAGCTTGCTCATGGTATGGGCGATGCCGCGCGGCATTATCTGGATTCCGAGGGTGTGGAGGCTACTTTTGAGCCCGAACTCGACTATGCCGACGTGCTGGGGCAGGAGGTTGCCAAACGCGGCATGGCACTGGCGGCAGCGGGTGAGCTCGGTTTGCTTATGATCGGGTCCCCGGGATCGGGCAAGACGATGCTTGCGCGCCGTATGACCGGCATCCTGCCTGAGCTTTCCGTTGAGGATCAACAGGAGGCGCTGTGCATCCATTCGGTTTTGGGTGAGAACATTGATGGCTTGTTGGCGGGTCACCGGCCCTTCCGCAGTCCCCACCACAGTATTTCGACCGCAGGCCTTATCGGCGGCGGGCGCCCGGTGCACCCGGGAGAGATCAGCCTGGCTCATGGCGGCGTGCTCTTTTTGGACGAACTTGCCGAGTTTCCCACGGGTGTGCTGCAGACGCTGCGTCAGCCCATCGAACGCGGCTATGTGAGGATCGTACGCGTCGACGGGGCCTTTACCTTCCCGTCGCGCTTTCAGCTGCTCGCTGCGAGCAATCCCTGCCCCTGCGGCTTTTTGGGCGACCGCGAGGTGCCGTGCCGCTGCTCGGCATCGATGGTCGAGCGCTATCGGGCAAAGCTGCGCGGTCCTTTGGCCGACCGTATCGACATGATGATCGATGTGACCCGTCCCGATCCCCAGGTGATTATCGAGGGCGCGGAGGGTATGTCGTCGGCCGAGTTACGTGACTACGTTGTGCGCGGTCGCGCTTTTCGCGCCTGGCGCGAGTCTCGTATGGACGATGCGGATGCCGAGGCCGAGGATGACGAGACGCGGTCCATTGACGGCGTCGTTTCGACCTTTGAGCTCGATGATGCTGCCGAGAAATGCGTACTCGGCCTGTCCAAACGCACACATCTTACAGGGCGTGGCATCGTGCGCCTGGTTCGCATTGCGCGCACGATCGCAGATGTCGCCGAGAGCGAGCAAGTGACACAGGACCACGTGCTCGAGGCGGCGATGTACCAGGGAAGGAGGGACCAATGATGGCCGAGGGGACCTTCGAGCTGCATCCAGGCGACGCGTTGTATCCCGAGACCGTTTTGGAGCTTTCTGATGTACCCCAGACGCTTTATGTGCGCGGCAACCCCGAGGTGCTTTCGACGCCCGCGCTCTCTATCATCGGCGCGCGCAAGGCCTCGCCGTATGGTCTTGCCGTGGCAGAGCTTGCGGCAAAGGTGGCGGTCGAGGCGGGCGTGACGGTTGTTTCGGGCGGCGCGGTCGGTTGTGACCAGGCCTCGGGTTGGGCTGCGGTCAACGCCGGCGGCAAACACGTCGTGGTGCTGGGGACGGGCGCCGACGTGGTCTACCCGCGTTCGAGCGCGGGGCTTATTACGCGCACGCTCGATATGGGTGGCGCGGTCGTGTCGATCTCTCCGTGGGGCATGGGTCCGCGCAAGTTTGCCTTTCCGCGCCGCAATCGCGTGATCGCGGCCCTGTCGCAAGCCCTCTTTGTATCCGAAGCGGGTATGCCTTCCGGGACGTTTTCTACAGCCGAGGCTGCTATGGATTTGGGGCGCGAACTTCTTGCCGTGCCGGGGTCGATCCTATCGCCCGAGTCGCGTGGCACGAATTACCTCATTGCAAACGGTGCCTGCTGCATCATCGACGAGGAATCTATCGAGATGGCAATCTCACGCATCTACGGCACCCTGCGCTACTCGCGCCCCGATGCTCCCGGCATTGCCGACCTGAATCCAACACAGCAGACCGTGATGCATGCAGATCGGAAGAGCGTCGTGTAGGGAAAGAGTGTAGATCTCGGTGGTCGC
>UQMV01000019.1 GCA_900542315.1 uncultured Collinsella sp. | reverse complement strand
TATGTGACGACTGCCGTGGACGACGACGGCATCTGCAACGCCGCGAAGCACTTTGGATTGATGTAACTGCGGGCCGGCACCCGGCGCCTGGGGACACTCCTTGCGGGGCGTCCCCATTTTGTTTCGTCCCGCACGTTTTGTGAAACACGGCTAACTTTTAGACAAAGTAGTAAGACATGGGCAACTTTTGCGGTAAAGTTAGCCGTGGAAAGTATCCAAAGGCTAACTAGCAATCATCGCGAAAGGCGGCCCATGGCCCTACGTGAATCCGGAGAAGACTATCTCGAATCGATCTACGTTCTGTCGGAACGTCAGGGCATCGTGCGCTCGATCGACGTTGCGGAGTACCTCGGCGTAACCAAGGCGAGCGTTTCCAAGGCCATGGCGACGCTGGAAAGCAACGGCTATGTCGAAATGGGCAAGCGCGACGTTCATCTGACGGAGCGTGGTCTGGAGGTCGCTCGCCAAATGTGGGAGCGTCACTGCTTTTTCGTGGGGCTGCTGGAGGATGCGGGTGTTTCGGCTGAGGTCGCGTCGCTAGAGGGCTGCCACATGGAGCACTGCCTGAGCGAGGAAAGCTTTGAGAAGCTGAGGGCGATGTTGGGACGGGAAGATGTAGCGGGTCCAACAACAGAAGCCTAACTGTCCCACAGTAGCGCGGAGTTCACGCAAAGCGCGAACCAGCGACTGGGACCAGCGGCCCTTTCGGCCAAGTCCATTTCAGCAAAGGAACCCTGCCAGCAAGCGATGCTCAAGAACCGCCTGCGATGTTACCGCAGGCCGGGACCGGGCTTGGTTTTGAAAACACTCCGCAGCGCGAGGCCCGCCTTTCCGTTGCTCCGTAGGAGCAGGAAAGGCGGGCCTCATGCGCGAGGACGTTTTCAAAACCAAGCCCGGTCCCGGCCGGATAGCCCAAGAACGCTACAGGTTCTTGACACCCATCGCGCGCATGGCGTTCAGGATGGCGATGATCGCCACGCCCACGTCGCCGAACACAGCAAGCCACATGTTAGCGATGCCCAGCGCTGCCAGCACAAGTATCAGCAGCTTAACGCCCAGCGCAAAGATGATGTTCTGCCAGACAATCGTCATGGTCTTGCGCGCCACGCGGATCGCGCGGGAGATGTTGGACGGCTTGTCATCCATCAGCACGACGTCCGCCGCCTCAATTGCGGCGTCCGAGCCCATAGCGCCCATGGCGATGCCAACGTCTGCGCGGGTAAGCACGGGTGCGTCGTTGATACCGTCGCCGACAAAGGCGAGCTTGCCCTTGCCGCTTTCGGCCGCGAGCAACGCCTCAACACGCTCGACCTTATCGCCCGGTAGCAGCTGCGCGTGGAACTCGTCGAGACTGAGTTGCTTGGCCACAGACGCCGCAACCTCCTCGCGGTCGCCCGTGAGCATGACGGTGCGCTTGACGCCGGCGGCGTGCAGGTCGCGAATTGTTTGCTCGGCATCGGCCTTAACGGTGTCTGCAATCACGATGTGGCCGGCGTATACGCCGTCAACGAGCACATGCAGAATCGTTCCGATGACCTCGCAATCGGGCGCTTCGACTCCGGCCGCGGCGAGCATCTTTGCGTTGCCAACGACGACGTGCTTGCCGTCGATGGTTGCCGTCACGCCATGGCCCGCGTCGTTGGTGGAGTCGCTTACGCGCTTGGGATCGACCTCGCCCTGGTAGGCGACACGCACGGACTGCGCGATGGGGTGATCGGAGAACGACTCCGCAAGGGCTGCGACCTCGAGCAACGACTGCTCAGTATAGCCAGCCTTGGGGTGCACCGCGACCACCGAGAACGTGCCGTTGGTGAGGGTGCCCGTCTTGTCAAAGACGACGGTGTTCACGTCGGCGAGCGTCTCGAGGTAGTTAGAACCCTTGATGAGAACGCCCAGCTTGGACGCGCCGCCGATGCCGCCAAAGAAGCTGAGCGGGACGCTGATCACTAACGCGCACGGGCAGCTGACGACCAGGAAGGTCAGGCCGCGCAGAATCCAGTCGGACCAGGCGCCGGTGATCAGGCCGCCGCCAAGCGCGAGCACCGCGGCCGCGCCGGTGACGGCGGGCGTGTAGACGCGGGCGAAGCGCGTGATGAAGTTCTCGGTGCGCGCCTTCTTTTCGCTGGCGCTTTCTACGAGCTCCAGGATGCGCGCGACGGTGGACTCGCCAAATGGCTTGGTGGTGCGCACGTGGATGAGACCCGTCATGTTGATGCAGCCGCTGATGATGTCGTCGCCGGACTTGGCGGGGCGGGGGACTGATTCGCCCGTGAGCGCGGCGGTGTCGAGCTGGGTTTCGCCCTCGACGATGACGCCGTCGATAGGCACGCGCTCGCCCGGCTTGACCACGATCACGGTGTCGACCGCGATGTCATCGGGGAAGACCTGTTCGAGTGTGCCGTCGGGTTGCTCGACGTTGGCGTAGTCGGGTGCGATGTCCATCATGGCGCTGATCGATTTACGGCTCTTGCCCACGGCGTATGCCTGGAACAGCTCGCCGACCTGGTAGAACAGCATGACGGCGGCACCTTCGGCCATGTGCGGATCGGTGTCGGGGAAGAGCACCATGGCAAACGCGCCGATGGTCGCGACGGCCATGAGGAAACTCTCGTCGAAGGCCTTGCCGCGGCGGATGTTATTGAATGCCTTTTGCAGTACGTCGTAGCCGGCAATCAAAAACGGCACGAGGAACAGCACAAAGCTGGCGTAGGTGTCGCCCGGGGTGCCGAATGCGGCGGTAAGGGTGCCGAACTCATCGAGGGCGTACACCACGGCAAAAATGCCCAGCGCTACCAGGATGCGGTTGCGCTTATGCTCGAGTGATTCTTTTTTCTTGCGCTTCTTCTTTTTCTTTTTGGGGTCGGCGGTGGCCATGACTCGTATCCTCCCATTTGAATGTATGAACACTCGCTCATATAATTTCGCGAGCAAAGGCCGCGGCAAGCGCGGCCTTGCGGGTTGGCGTAAACCTGGGCTAGAGAATGATCTCGCAGTCCGGCTCGGCGTCGGCGGTGAACTCCACAACGCGGTTGAGCACCTCGTCGAACTCGGCGTCATCGGCCTCGAGCGTCAACTTCTGGGTCATAAAGTTGACGGACACGGATTTGACGCCCTCGAGCTTGGCCAGCTCGTCCTGAAGCTCGCGCGCACAGTTGGCGCAGTCGATCTCGTCGAGCTTAAACTGCTTTTTCATGGTGGGTTCCTTTCCCTGTTTTGCGGCTTGGGTGCAGGCCGCGCTGGTACCGTGGTTGGTTGCTATTCGCAGATGTGGCTCATGCCTTGGTTGAGCATGGTGTAGACGTGGTCGTCGGCGAGCGAGTATAGGATATTGCGCCCGTCGCGCCGGAATTTAACCAGGTGCGACTGCTTGAGTGTGCGCAGCTGGTGCGACACCGCGGACTGCGAGGTTTCGGTCGCTTCGGCGATGTCTGCCACGCAGAGCTCGCGGCCCATGAGGGCATAGAGGATCTTGATGCGCGTAGTGTCGCTGAAGACCTTGAACAGGTCGGCGAGGTCGTAGAGAAGCTCCTCGTCGGGAAGGTCCTCGGGCGAGCAGGTGGTGGGGATCGCGGGTTCGGTGGCCTCGATGTCGGGTTTCGTTTCATCAACGCGGATGCTCATTGCAATATCCTTTCATATGAACATGCGCTCATATAACTTGCTTCCGATTATATGAGTGTATGTTCATATGTCAATAACGTTCAGGTAATTCGTTGCACAAAATGATGGGGAATAGTGGACGAGATCCTAGACTGAGCGGTTTTGATAGCCGATGCTAGGGTGGGTGCCCCCGCGTCGTGCAAAAATTGGAGTATTCTGCAATCATAGGGGGTCTGTTAATCTATTCCAGGCATAATAAAGTCGCTCAAGAGTTATCCAAGGGCGGTAAACAGACAAGATCTTCCTCAAGTGTTGCCTAACGTTCCCGTTCGATAGCGTCTTTGTTTCTCATTTGGATTAACTTGTGGGTGCTGGAGGGCCGACCCTGCTGAATACTCGCAATTATGCACATCGCTAGGGTACCCACCTTGTTAGCCGGTCTAGCTTCCTGCACCGAAGACCCTGCCCTCGGGCGCGAGGCTGCTTGTTTGGGCAAATGATGGGCTGTCGGATTCGACAGTCTGCATGTCATCGATTGCTGCAACTTCATTAATTGTCGGGTCATCCAGCGTGATGCCTTCGAGTGCTGCTTTTTCGAGGTCGATTCGTTGACGCTCTTCGGAATCTTGGCGAAGCTGCTTCTGAATTCGCTTTTTCTCTTCTATAAACCTTCTGAGCACAAACTGTCTCAGGTCCTCTTGCATGATTTGAAAGTCTTTTGGCAGACGCGAGGGGCGTACGCCCTCTTTCCGCTGGATTGCTTCCATGACCCTAACAAAAGAGCTGGCATGCATAAAGGAATAACGGCTGACGGTGATGATTCCGTACCCCATGGACGCAAGTGCATTCTTGCGCTCCTCATCGATGGCGCGGTCTCCTTCCGCGTCATGATAAAAACCGTTGTATTCAATGTCTGTGCGAGATTTCTTTAGATACGCATCCATAAAGAACTTTTTGCGCCTCGTGAGATTCTTTGCAGCAGCGGTGACCTGCACCTCGTAATCGGTCTCAATTCCCTTAATACCAAGCCCTCCTTCGCTTTTGGGCAGCGTTAGCATCATGACAAAGGCCGTTTCCATAGGAGACCGGCATCCGTCGCGCACACATTGGATCGCCTTTCGGGCAAGAGCCAGACCGTCGCATCTGGTAATGGAATTAAAGAACTGCTTTAACCTCTCGGTCGAAGTGAGCGCGAAACGCTCGTTATAAGAGGTGGAAGAGTCGGTTCCAAGGGAATAAGCGCCGCACAGTTCAAAGTAGTACTCCACTAGTTCGCGAAAAGAAAGATAGGTGGCGGCCTGAAGTGCGCAAAGCTCAACGCCAACAATGAAGATGCCATCTTTAAGCTCTACAAAGCGTGAGTTCGAGAATCGTTTTGAAGATACGTGGCATTGACAGTTCATTGCATAGCGCGCATTCCTGCGATCAAACACCATCACCTCGAGGGAACCATTTGCGTCGAGGGAAACATCATTTTTGGTGAGCCATTCTGCGGCTGCGTCAAGGAGCGTTCCGGTGGGACATGATCCGTAAATCGCGGCAGGACTACAGGACTCGATGCCTTTCGCAGACACCGAATGCGCGGCCTGGTAGACCGCTTTTGCAGTGGTGTGTGACAATACGATACTCATGATATATATCGTGTCAGCTAATGCCGTGTTGACGGTGCTGAGTGGAAAAGCCGTTTTAGAGGTCTAACCAAATGCTGTCCAAAAGCTTGACGCAATTATGAGTTGGTATGCCCTAAATAAAAGTTTTCGCAGCTTAGCTATAGCATATAAATACTCAATTGCCGCACATTTGATATCGATGTATTACCATCCGACAACGAATTGCGTGTTGGGAATTGGTCGAAATCGTTCAAAATGAGGGTTCAGAATTTGTGATGGCAGATCTATCTGTGGAACGTAGGGCGGCCCCGCTGCGGGGTTTCCCGCTGCGAGGCCGCTCGTGATCTACGCCGGAGTTTGTCGTAGACGTTTCTACTTGGCAAACAGGTTCTTGAGGTTGAACTCGGCTTGGACGGTGCGGAGCATGAGGTCGGTGTCGTCCAGGCCCAGATGCTGCTCGTTGGCGTCGGCGGCGAGGGTTCCACGGCGGCGCGCCCAGTTCTCGAGCGCGGCGGGCGCGGATTCGCGGGGGAGCGAGCGCACGTCGGCGTCCAGGCTGCGGCAGATCTGGCGTGAATCGATGACGATGATCTTACCAGCGCGGCGTGCCTCGGCGTAGCCGTCCAGGTGGATCTTGAACCAGCTGTCCTCAAACGCGGCGTTGTGTGCCATGTACGGGTACTTCTTCATGAGCTTGAGCAGCTGCTTCTGCAGCTCCTTGTTCTCGCGGAACGGCTTCTTGCCGTCAATGTCGTCCCAGGTGATGTGGTGGATATTCGACAGCGGTACATCCTCGCCGCGGTAGATGTCGGGCAGACCGCAGTAGTGCGCCTCGGCGTCGTGCGGGACGGCGTCGCTGGTGAGCTCCATGATTTCCCAGCCCACATTGATGATATAACCGCGCTCGGGTGCACGGCCGGTGGTCTCGATGTCGATACCGAGCACGGTGCCCTGGATGGGCTTGCGGGCGTAGGCCACGCCGAGCGCGTCGCGGTCGCCGCGGATCTCGCGCATGACCGACGCGGCGGTGCGCTTTTGCATCTTGCCGATGGCGGCGCAGGTGTCGGCATCGGACAGGCCGCGCGAAAGCGTCGCGGGTGTCACGTTGCGCAGGCGTGCCTCGCCAATCTGGTCGCACAGGTCGCGGTTGCGGTCGGCCAGGTCGCGCACGGTGGCAAAGTCGAAGCCGGGGTCGCCCTCGGCGGTAAAGTACTCGGTCTCGAGCACCTTGAGGGCCTCCTCGCCCTTCTGGCGCTCGGACTCCATGGCGCCGTGGTCGCCGTAGATAAACATGGGGATAAACGGCTGGCGCTCGTATTCGAGTGCTTGCGATACGTTCATATGCTACTCCTTGGACGGGCCGCGTTGTGCGGCTCAGGGTCATTAAGATGTGGCGAGATGATAGTTTACCATGGGAAACTATTGGCATCGCGCCTAGGACAACTACAATACCCTAGTTGACCGCTAGGACTTTTACAATGCTGCCGAAAGACACGAAAGGTTCCATCCGTCATGGATTTGCTGATTGATATTCTGCTCGACGCCGGCAAGGACACGCTGTCGCTGGTGCCGTTTTTGTTGGTGACGTATCTTGCTCTCGAGACACTTGAGCACGTTGCGGGCGACCGCGTCAACGGCGCTATCAAGCGCGCCGGCGCTGCGGGTCCCGTGGTTGGCTCGCTGCTGGGCATTGTGCCGCAGTGCGGATTTTCGGCCATGGCAGCAACGCTGTACGCCGGCCGTGTCGTGACGCTGGGCACGCTGGTCGCCGTGTTCCTCTCGACCTCCGACGAGATGTTGCCGCTGTTGCTCGCCGAGCAAGTTCCCGTGCAGACCATGGCGATGTTGCTCGCCTCGAAGGCGCTGATCGCGCTGGTCACGGGCTTTATCGTGGACGCGGCTATCCGCGGCCTTCGTCGTAATGCCCGCGCGCATGCGGCGATTCGCCGTACCGTGCTGGGGACCGCTGCCAATCCGGCTCATGTGAACTGCGCGCACGACGACCATACCGGGGGCGACATCATTGATGAAGTGGCCGAGGCGGGCGTGAGCGCCGACCACATCCACGAGTTGTGCGAGCGCGACCATTGCGGTTGCGATGATGATGAAGATGAACACGAGCGCGACCACGGACACAACCGTGACCACGGTCACACGGGCGAGCATGAGCACCACCACAGCCATGGGCACGACCACGGTCACTCCCACGAAGGTGCGCCCGTCCTGTCGATTATCCGCAGCGCGATCTCGCACACCGTGCAGGTTTCGGTTTTTATTTTCCTGGTGACGCTGGTCCTGGTCGCCGTGCTTGAGACCTTCGGAGAGTCCGCGATCGAGCAGTTCCTGCGTGGCAACGAGACGCTCGCCGTCTTGGGCTCGGCACTCGTCGGCCTGATCCCCAACTGCTCGGCCAGTGTCGTCATCACGCAGCTGTACCTGGAGGGCGCGCTGCAGCTGGCACCGATGCTCGCCGGCACGCTCATTTCCGCCGGCGTGGGCTATCTTGTCCTGTTCCGCACCAACCGCAGCGCTCGTGAAAACGCCGTGTTCCTGATTATGATGTACGTTATCGGCGCGGGCTGGGGTCTTATCCTTTCTGCCTTTGGGCTTTAAGTAGGCCTAACAAACGGGCTTCAAAATAGCCATGCTGGGCACCAGCGCAATGCGGCGACGCATGGCATTTTGAAGCCCATTTTTTTGTTGAGCCATGGATTCCGAGCGCTCACGCCGCTCAAAACAAAAAGGTAGATTTTAGGCATGTCCCAAAAATCTACCTTGGTTAGCGCAACAGCTCGGTGAGGTTGCGTTTAAAGCGAGCGCGGTCTTCGCTGGTAAATGCTGCCGGTCCGCGAGTGCGTCCGCCGGCGCGGCGCACCTTCTTTTCCTCGTGGCGAATAAACAGCTGCATGTCGATGGTCGCTTTGTCGTAGACGCGCCCGCGCACGCCGATAGCGGCGGCATCGCGCCCGAGCACCATGCTCGCTAAGCCAATGTCCTGCGTCACGACCACGTCGCCCGCCTGCAGGCGTTCGACAATGGCAAAGTCGGCGCTGTCGGCGCCCACGCTCACGTCGAGCGTCGTGACCCAAAAGCCGCGTCGCGCGTACTCGGCATCGCGCGGGTCGTCGCGGCGAATGTGCCGTTCCAGGTTTTGCGTGCTGTTGCCGGCGATAACAACGGCGACGCCCGCCCGCCGCGCGCAGTCAATCGACTCGCGCGTGACCGGGCAGGCGTCGGCATCAATAAAGAGCGTTCGCGGCATCTAGTGCACCAGTTTGCCAAATTGAATAGCGCGAACAATCAGCGTTACGCCAAACACCAGCAGCGCGGCGCCGCTAAAGATGACGAGCATCTTGGCCGACCACAGCGGATAGATAAACACGAACATGCCGGCGATGATTGAGAGTGCGCCGCTCAGGATGGCGAGGGCGCGGTTGGACGAAAGCTCGGACTCCAGAATGGACATGACACCTTCGACAATCCAGCCAAAGCCGGCCACGATAACCACCATCGTGGTGAGCGTCGCGGTCGAGAAGGCCTGGTTGCGCAGGATTATGACGCCGCCCAAGATAATGAGCAGGTTGGAGATGATGCTCGTCACGCGCCAGCCGGTGGGCAGCAGTGGCTCAAAAATGGCAGTGAACAGCCTGATGGCAGCAGTGATTACAAAGTAAAAACCCAGGACAGTCGTCAAAAAGACGAGGGACTTGGCGGGTGCAAAAAGCAGCGCGATACCAGCAATGAGCGCTAAGACGCCCGTGATGGCGTAGATCCAGCGTACGGCCTTGACGGCTTTGCCCGCCATGCTTTTCTCGTCAAATCCAAACTGGCTCGATTTTTGGTCATCGTTCTTAAAGATGCCCATAATGTCTCCTTTCCGTGCGGCGTAAGCCTTGATCGTTACAACCAGTATCGCCTAAAGGCGCTGGCGTATGGGTCGGGGAGGGCGAAACGTAACCCAAAGGTCCCGAATTGTTTCCGTTGTTCCCCACGTCGCGATTTTCTATTCAACAGGTGTAGAACATTGCAGCCCTGTTCGTTATTGCCTACGTTTTAGGTTAG
Source organism: uncultured Collinsella sp. (assembly GCA_900542315.1). Taxonomy (GTDB): domain Bacteria; phylum Actinomycetota; class Coriobacteriia; order Coriobacteriales; family Coriobacteriaceae; genus Collinsella. Next base: position 27,239 of record UQMV01000019.1, on the reverse strand, counting down.
ATTTTCCTAAGAACAATTGCCCGAAATTGGGGGTCCCTATGAACGAAACAGTTCCCGCGGCGCCGGTAGGCGCTGAGTCGATGGCAAAGCAGGGTTGCGAAAAGCTCGGCTTGGACGCGTTTGATGCGTTGGTTCGCCGCGCCCGCACGTGCCGTCGCTTTGACGAGTCCATGCGCGTGCCGCGCGAGTTTTTGCTCGAGCTGGCGGAACTGGCGCACCTGGCTCCCTGCGGCGCCAATGCTCAGCGTCTGCGTTTTCATGCGGTAAGCGGTGCAGAGGACTGCGCTCGCGTGTTTGACGAGCTTGCATGGGCCGGCGCACTTAAGGATTGGCCGGGTCCTGCCGAGGGCGAGCGCCCGACCGGCTACATCGCGATTCTGGCCGAGCGCGCCGTTCCGGGCAAGCCCGCCGCTCCCATTACCGAGGTCGACACGGGCATTGCCGCGCAGACGATGATGCTCGCCGCCCGCAGTGCCACGCCCGAGGTGGCAGCCTGCATGTTCAAGGCCTTTACGCCCCATGCGATCGATGCCATGGGGCTCGATAACGACAAGTATGAGCTCAAGCTGATCATGGCCTTTGGCGTTCCGGCCGAGATACAGGTGATCGATGCGATCGATTCCAATCCCGATGGCTCCATCAATTATTGGCGCGACGAGGCACAGGTGCACCACGTACCCAAGCGTTCGCTCGCCGACGTGCTGGTGTAGTTGAGCGTCACCGCGGTGTGATCCGGCGGTAAACCACCACAAAGGTGCCTGTCCCCTTTGCGGTGGTGCGAGAGGAGGGCGTGTGGCAGATTTGTATTTGGTGCGGCATGGGCAGACTGAGCTCAACGTGCAGAACATTTTGCAGGGTGGGCACGATTCGCCGCTTACGGCGCGCGGGCGCGAGCAGGCGCTGGCGACGCGCGCGGCGTTTGAGGCGCGTGGCGTGACCTTTGACCGTGTGTATTCCTCCCCGTTGGGCCGGGCGCGGCGTACGGCTGAGCTAATTGCTGGCGAGGGCTGCTCGATAGAGCTGGTCGATGACCTACGCGAGTGGCATTTGGGCTCGCTGGAGGGCACATCAAATCGCGATATGCCGCCGCAGCCCTGGGGTGATTATCCGGTGGCCTTTGGTGGCGAGTCTGAAGTGCAGCTTCAGTCGCGCATGGTCGCGGCGCTGTCCCGCATCATGGCCAGGCCGCAGCACGACTGCGTGCTGGCGGTTTCCCACGGCTCAGCCTGCCAGGAGTTTCTTGAGTATGTGACTGGCAGGGGAGAGCTACCCGACAACGGAGCCGTGCTTCATTTTGGCTATTGCGACGGGGCGTTTTCGCTCCTTGATTGGTAACGAACGAAAGGACCCCTATGAATAAAGACCTGTATCTGGTTCGTCATGGGCAGACAATATTCAACCTTAAGCGCATCATTCAGGGTTGGAGTGACTCGCCGCTCACGCAGTTGGGTTGCGACCAGGCGGCGCGCGCCGGCATGTTTTTACGTGCGCGCGGCATTGAGCCCGATCATGCCTACACCTCCACGCTTCATCGCACCGAGCAGACTATCGCCAACTTGTGGCCGGGCTTGGCGTACGAGCGCCTGGACGGCCTGCGTGAGTGGTTCTTTTGCGACTTTGAGGCCGAGCGCGTGATGCTCATGCCCGAGCGCCCGTGGCGCGACTTCTATCGCCAGTTTGGCGGCGAGGGCCAGATGCAGGTGCGCGAGCGCATGGTGGCGACGCTGACCGAGCTTATGCAGCGTCCGGACCATACGTGCGTGCTCGCGGTAAGCCATGGCTCGGCCATCAAGGAGTTTTTGGATCACGTGAGGGGAGCGGCGGCCGACGAGCACGAGCGCGTGCCGGGCAACTGCTCGGTGCTGCACTTTGCGTTTGACGACGAATCCGACACGTTTGAGCTGGTCGAAGTCTTTACGCAGGAGGATTACGCGCGCGAGCTGGGGCTTGAACCGCTTGTGGCTACTGCAGGTCCGCAGCGCGGATAACGCGAGCGCGGCGGCGCGGGTCGCCGGCATAACTTCTCGACGCAAAAGGGGCGTAGATGCATGTACCTGCTGCATCTCCGCCCTCTGTTTGTTGAGCTGCCGATTTTTGTGCTGGGCGGTCTGGTCTTGCTAGAACCGCGCGACCTGGTGCGTGAGCAGACCCGTCGGAACCTGCGGCGCGGCGCCGCTGACCTGCGCGGCGGGGAAGAACACGGCAACGGTAAAGTTGAACGGCTCCTTGCCGGTGTACGTTCCGGCGGCACGGGCCTCATCGGCCAGCAGCTGCGACGCTCCGGTCAGAGCGGCGGCGTAGGCGGGGTCGTCGGCCAGTGCCGGCTCCGGTGCTTGGTCGAGCATGGCGCGGATGGCCCCGACGGCGTCCTCGCGCTTGACCTCCCACGCGCGGTGCGTAATGCCCGCGGGGTCGGTGACGGCGTAGAGCGACGCGCCTTCTTTGGCAGCGCCCAGGATGATGTCCATGACGGGCGACGCCTCGTAGGAGAGCGACACGGGGCGCGGCTGCACCTTAAGTTCGGCGATCGCGCGCGCGGCGGCGAGTGCGTCGACGCTCTTGGCGGCGGCCTCGTCGCTACCCGTCAGCACGTTAACCGGGCAGATCGCCACGACACCTGTTACGCGCCCCGACTCCCCCGAACATTCGTACACGTAGTATGCCGCACCCGGATCCTTGAGCATGAGCCCATCGGCAATCGCGCCGCGCAGGGCTTCGTCGTCACTCAGAATGCTGCCCATTGCAGGCAGCGCCTCGAGCACGCGGTCCTGAGCCGGGCGGATGCAGGGAAACGGAAGTGCTTTCATGGGCGGTCCTAACGCACGAATCGGTTTGTTTGCGGCTTATTATGCCCCAACTTGGCAGCTCGCGTCCCAGAGCACGTTATCGGCGAGCGCGATTAGCACCTGCTGACAACGAACGATATCGGCGTGGGGCACATATTCGTTGGGCTTGTGCGCGAGCGCGAGCGACCCGGGACCGTAGCTCATGCAATTGCGGTTACCTGTCTTGCCGGCAATGACGGCGGTGTCGGTGTAGCCGGTAAAGAAGCCGACGGTTGTGTTCGCGTCCGTCACGTCATCGGCGGCACGCTTGAGCGCTGCTAGAAGGGGAGAGGTCGGATCGCGCTCGATAGCGGGGCGGTCGCCTGTCACGGTATAGCTTCCATGGCAGCCGGGGACCGCGGCTTCGGCGCCGGCGATGGCCTGCTCTACCATGCTCTTCGCGACGGCCGTATCGGTCGGCGGAGTCAGGCGCATATCGACCCAGACCTTGGCGCGGTCGGGCACGACATAGGGGCGATATCCGCCCTCGATTTGGCCAAACGTGATGGTCGAAGACCCCAGCTCATCGTGCGCGGGCAGCGCCACAAACGCGCGACGGAGCGAACACGCGACCTCGGCCATGGCGGCGACGGCATCCGCGCCCTTTCACGGCTGGCTCGCATGCGCCGTCACGCCAGCCATTTCAATCTCGAACCACGTACGCCCCTTGTGCGCCACCTGGATCTGTCCGTCGGTGGGCTCGGTGTCCAGCACCCATTCGCGCGAACCGACCCAGCCGGCATCGATCGCGGCCTCTGAGCCACGCATAAAATCTTCCTCGTCGACCGAGCAGATGAGCGAAAAGCCGCGGCGGGGCAGCGCGCCATCCGCCACCACGTGCTCGAGCGTATGGACCAGTGCGGCAATGGCGCAGGCCAGGCCACCCTTCATGTCGCAGGCGCCACGGCCATAGAGTTTGTCGTTACGCACGATCGCTCCGAGCGGCGGAATGTCCGCGTCCCAGCCATCGCCCAGCGTAACGGTATCCATATGGCAGATATAGACGAGCCGTGGCTCGTCGCTCAGTCCCGGCACGGTGACCATAAGGTTGCGGCGCCCGGGCAGCACCTCGAGTTCCTCAACCTGCACGGCATGGAGCACCGGATGGCTCAACTGCGCCAACCGTTCCTCAACCAACGCTTTGATATAGCGTTCAATCTCGCCCTCATACGCACCTGGGTCGGAACTGTCGATCCGTACGAGTCCTTGCGTAAGCCGCCAAGCAAAATCTGTATCAACCATAGGCACCTCACAGATAGTTAGGTCAACATACAGATTGTATGCCAAGAAGCGGCTCGGTGCATTTAATGGAGTGCTCACAAAAACGGGGGGCGCCTCTCGTGCGAAAGGCGCCCCCGCGGGCATTCAATGTCAGCGACGGGCGGGCCACATGGGGAACTGCCCGTCAGATCAGCCGGCGCTATTTGATCACGCGCACGCGATACATCGACGGAATCTGCTTGAGCGCCTCGATGGTGCTGCTGTCCAGGTGTTCGTCGGTGTCGAACATGGTGTAGGCGTTCTCGCCGGCGGACTCGTTGGTCATACGCTGCACGTTGGCATTGTCCTTGGCCAGGATCGCCGTGATCTGGCCGATCATGTTGGGCACGTTGGCGTGCAGGCAGGCAATGCGGCTTGCGGCGCGCGCCTTGCCCATGCTGCAGGCGGGGTAGTTGACGCTATGTGCGATGTTGCCGTTCTCCAGGTAATCCTTGAGCTCGCTGATGGCCATATCGGCGCAGTTGGCCTCGGCCTCGCCGGTGCCGGCGCCCGAGTGCGTGGTGATAAACGTATTGGGCATCTTGACGGTCTTGGGCGTGGCAAAGTCGCAGCTAAACCAGCTCAGCTTGCCCTCGCGCAGGGCGGCGTCGACGGCGTCCTCGTCAATAATGGTCTCGCGCGCGTAGTTGATGAGCACGGCGCCCGGGGCCAGCAGGTTAATCTGCTCGGTGCTGATCATGCCGATGGTGTCGGCCTTGCTGGGCACGTGTACGGTGAGGTAGTCGCAGCCGCGGCAGAGATCCTCGAGCGTGCCCACACGCTGCACCTCGCGGCTCAGCACCCACGCGTGCTCGACGGAAATGAACGGGTCGTAGCCGTAAACATCCATGCCCAGGTCGACGCAGGCGTTGGCGACCTTGGAGCCCACGTTGCCCAGGCCGATGACGCCGATGCGCTTGCCCTTGAGCTCGCGGCCCACAAAGGCCTTCTTGGCCTTCTCGGCATCGACCTGAATCTCGGGATCGTCGGCGTTGTCGCGCACCCAGTTCATTGACTGCACTACGCCGCGGCTCGAAAGCACTAGCATGCCCAGGACGAGCTCCTTGACGGCGTTGCTGTTGGCGCCGGGGGAGTTAAAGACGACGACGCCCTTCTTGGCGTACTCCTCGACGGGGATGTTGTTGACGCCGGCGCCGCAGCGGGCGATGGCGCGGATGCCCTCGGGCAGTTCGTAGCCGTGCAGGTCTGTCGAGCGCATCAGGATGGCGTCGGCCTCTTCGGCGGTGCCCACAAACTCGTAGCCCTCGCCAAACTCGACTTTGCCGTCCTTGGTGATGTCGTCGATGGTCTTAATCTTGCGCATGAAAAACTCCTTAGCAGGTTTGGTTTAAACAGGTGGTTTGAAGTGGCTGGTCGGCCCGCGCGTTGCGGGCTAGTTAGATCGCGGACTCAAACTATGCTGCGCTTCGAAGTCCTTCATGTACGAGGCCAGTGCCTGCACATCTTCTATGGTTACGGCGTTGTAGACGCTGGCGCGCATGCCGCCCACCAGGCGATGGCCTTTGACGTTTTGAATCTGGTGCTCGGCCGCGCCTGCGACAAAGGCCGCGTCGAGTTCGGCGTCGCCGGTGCGGAAGGTGACGTTGGCGATGGAGCGGCTGTCGGCCTGTGTGGTGCCATGGAACAGCACGCTGTGCTCGAGCAGGTCGTAGAGCAGGTTGGCCTTGGCCCAGTTGCGCTCGGCCATGGCGGCAAGTCCGCCGGTCTCCTCGACCCAGCGGAACACCTTGCCGCACACGTAGATGCCAAAGGTGTTGGGCGTGTTGAGCATAGAGCCCTTGGCGGCCTGGGTCTTAAGGTCCATGTACTGCGGCGTCTGCGCAAAGGCGGGGCCGTCGGCGATGAGGTCGTCGCGCACGATGACCACGGTCACGCCCGCGGCACCGGCGTTTTTCTGCGCGCCGGCGTAGATGAGTCCGTAGCGCTCAACGTCGAGCGGCTGCGACAGAAAGCAGCTCGAGACATCGGCGACCAGCGGCACATTGCCGCAAGCGGGCAGCTCGTGGTACATGGTGCCAAAGATGGTGTTGTTCTGGCAGATGTAGACGTAGTCGAGCCCGTCGCCCGCGGCCTCGTCGGCAATGCGCGCGTTGATGTCGGCCATGTCGGGGATGCGGTCGAAGTTGGTGTCCTCGGAGCTCGCGAGCAGCACGGCCTCGCCGTACTTGTCGGCTTCTTTGTATGCCTTGTTGGCAAAGTTGCCGGTCACGATGTAGCCGGCGCGGCCGCGGCGCATGAGGTTCATGGGGATGCCCGCAAACTGCAGCGTGGCGCCGCCCTGCAAAAACAGGACGCGGTAGTTGTTGGGGATGCTCAGCAGGCGGCGCAGAGTTGCCTCAGCGTCGTCGATGATCTGCTGGTACATGCTAGATCGATGACTCATCTCGAGCACGGACATACCGCAACCGCGGTAGTCCATCATCTCGTCGGCGATTTCGGCGAGCACGCTTGTGGGCAGCGCGGCCGGGCCAGCTGAGAAGTTGTGCACACGTGCCATCTTCTAGTTCCCCCTCGTAGTCGTTTGGACGTTCGGGATACTTTAGCACAGTGCAGCATCGGGCGCGACCGCATCACAGCAAAACCCGAGTGCGCCGCTATGATTTACAGGATGGTTACATGGGGGGGATGACCTTACCTGATGGCTCGCATCCGATCTGCCTCAGCTTTTGCTTGTTTCCAGGGGCGCACACGACCGTTGGTGAGGTCGTCGTAACCATGAGCGATGGTACGTTGAATGTGATCTTCGCGTTCCTGAATGGTAGTTAGTGCGCGCGTCTGATCAGAAATAGGCTTTACGACAGGCATACGAAACTCCTTACATAGAAGCATATGTATAACTCTATGTTGAATATAGCGGAGGGTGGCGTTGGGCGTGTGCGTGCCTGCATTCGTAAGCGCGGTTGTCTGGCAAGTGTGATTTGGGGCGACCTCGTTAAAGTTTCTAAGCTGCGAAAATGACCGTTAACCGGATTAAATTTTGTTGCTCAACATTTGACACTCTGGGCGTGGTAACTTTTTTACCAACAGGTATGATTATTGTCATGTGCGCCGCGCCTGCCCGCCGGGTTGCGGCGCACTTGTGACAGCCTTTGACACCCTTGGAGCGTGTACTGTGGATGTAACCACAAAAAGCGTTCGGGGGGGGGGTGCTCACCCGCGAGCAATTCCTCCCGCATGAGATGCGCATCGTCGCTGCCCTTCGTATGCAGGGCGCAAGCGACGAGCAGGTCATTGTACGCGTAAAGAGCGAGAACCTCTTTCAATATCCCACGGAGCGCATGGTCGCCAACCGCGCAACCGTGTGCCTTCGCCGCCTTGACGCCATGGTGCCCACGGACGCCGTATGCGCCGCGCGCGGCATCGACCCCAAAACCGCCGTCGAGGCTGCGTCATCCCTAACCGGGCTCATGGCATCCGGCGCTCCCACGCAGGCGGACCAGGCCATCTTCTACAGCATGATCTGCCGCTACGATATCGTGCGCGAGCTCGTGCTCGTCGAGGTAGGGGAGCGCCTACAAAACTTCGATTATGCCTTTACGGCGGTTGACCTCAACGCCTTTATGACACGCTTTACCACGGAGTATCCGGACGCGGCCCGCTGGACTGAGGCCACGGTCATGCGTATTAAGGGCTCGCTCCGCCAGACGCTCCGCCATGCCGGCCTTATCGGCGAGGGCCAGGGCCCGGAGTCCGAGCGCCTGTCACCACTCTTCCTCGATTCCGATGTCGAGCGAGCCTTGGTTCAGCTGGGCGAGCAGTCGCTTATCGCGGCCCTTACCGGCAGGGCGGTGATGTAGCGTGGCTCCCGTCAAAAGCGCCGTCGACCCTGTTATCACCCCGGCGACCGATCTCACCACCAATATCGGCATCCATTCCCGTAAGAGCGTCGTGGCGGCGCATGTCCGCTCCGAGCACGCCCGTCAGGAATTTGAGCGCCGCGCGCAGCTTCTGCGCGAGTGCCTGTGCAGCGAGGACTTTTTGGCCAACAAGGGCATAGGCAATGAGATCGGCTTCCACACCTTTTGCTATGACCCTGCGCTGGAGTTTGAGGCGCGTGCATTATTTGACACCCTTTCATGCGATGCCGAGGCCGACAAGCTTCCGTGCACGCTCAAGGTCGTGAACCTTTACGACGCCGTGCTGGCAATTCTCGAAAAGCGCCGTGTCCTTAAGGCCATCCCACGCCAAGAGGAGCGCCGCGGTACCCAGCGCGTGCTCGAGGACGTGGCCAAGTTCGCCTCGCCCGAGAAAGTTGCCGCGTACATCCTTGAGCAGACCGAGCCGTTCGCGCCCGGAGACGTCATTCTCCTCACCGGTGCGGGCGAGGTCTTCCCGTTCTTTCGCATGCACACGCTTCTCCACTGCATGCTTGCGGATTTTGATGAGGTGCCTGTGGTCGCCGCCTATCCGGGCAGTTTCAACGGCTCTTCTTTCCAGCTCTTTAACCGTCTGCCGGCCGACAACTACTACCGCGCCATCGATATCTCGTAAGCACGGCTCCCCGCAGGCAAGTCCCTGCCGCCGGTAACAACCCTTTGCCATAACGTTCCCAAACCCAAAGGAGCACCCATGGACAACACGATCATTCGCGACCTCTTTGCTAAAGACATCAACCGCTCCATCAACGGCGTGGTCAAGGTCCAGGATTCAAAAGATGGGTCCATCCGCCAAGAGCTTGACGAGTACGTGGTGACGCGCGAGTTGCAGAGGCACTTTGCCACGTTCTTCAAGGCCTACGGCGATGCCATCGATGCGCGCACCGACAAGATCGGCGTGTGGATCAGTGGTTTCTTCGGTTCCGGTAAATCGCACTTCCTCAAGATGCTGAGCTACCTGCTCGAGAATCGCCAGATCGGCGGTAAGAGCGCCATCCGCTACTTTGACGGCAAGATCGTCGACCCCATGGTCGCGGCTGCCATGGAGCGCGCCTGCTCGGTGCCCACGCAGGCCATCCTCTTTAACATCGATAGCAAGGCGGGCCAGTGGAAGCAGGGCGATACGGCTCCCACGGCGCTGCTTCGCGGCTTTGAGCGCATGTTCTACGAGGCGCGCGGCTTCTACGGCGAGGACCTCAAGCTTGCAAAGCTCGAGGACTACATCGATTCCCTGGGCAAGACCCAGGAGTTCCGCGAGGCCTTTGAGCGCGTGAACGGCGAGTCCTGGCTCCAGACCCGCGACACCTACAGCTACTTTGAGGACGACGTGGTCGAGGTGCTGCAGAGCGTGCTCGGCATGAGCGAAAAGGCCGCATGGAACTGGCTCGAGGGTTCTGAGGACGAGGTTTTGGCCCCCGATGTCTTTGCCAAAAAGGTCAAGGACTACGTAGACGCTCAGGCAGCGGCCCACGGCGGCAACTTCCGTTTGCTCTTTATGGTCGACGAGGTGGGTCAGTTTATTACAAACGACAAGGACCCAAGCCTTATGCTGAGCCTTCAGACCATCGTCGAGGAGCTGGGTGCCGCCTGCGGTGGCCGCGTGTGGGTGATGGTTACGAGCCAGGAGGCCATCGACAACCTGAGCCTGCCCGTGGGCAACGACTTTTCAAAGATCCAGGGCCGCTTCAATACCCGCCTTTCGCTCTCCAGCTCCAGCGTGGACGAGGTCATCCAGCGCCGTGTGCTCGAGAAGACCGCGCCGGCGGCCGATATGCTTGCACAGGTCTACGAGCAAGACGCCGCCGTGCTTAAAAACAACTTTACCTTTGAGGGTGGCTCGCGCTCCGACCTTGCCGGCTACGCCAACTCCAAGGATTTTGTGGCCAGCTACCCGTTTGTGGGCTACCAGTTTAAGCTCCTGCCCGACGTGATGACCGAGGTGCGCAAGCACGGTGTCAAGGCCAAGCACATGTCAACGGGTGAGCGCTCCATGCTGAGCGCGTTCCAGGAGAGCGCTCAGGCCATCCAGTATGACCAGACCGGTGCACTCGTGCCGTTCTGGTGCTTCTTCGACACTATCTCCAAAGACCTTGAGCACGGCATCAACCAGGTGGTCGACCGCGCGGTCCGTGCGGCCGAGGACGCAAAGGGCCTTGAACCCTACGACGTTCGGGTGCTCAAGCTCCTGTACCTGATTCGTTACATCGGCTACGTTAAGGCCACGGTCGAGAACATCTCCATCTTCATGATCGACGGCCTCGACGTGGACATGCGCGCCCTCAAGGACCGCGTCAAGGAGTCCCTTGCCCGCCTGGAGGGCGAGAACTACGTGGCACGCCAGGGCGATGCCTATAGCTTCCTCACCGACGAGGAGCAGGAGATAGCGCAGGAGATCGCACGCACTCCGGTCGATAACGCGCAGGTGATCGAGTCTATCAAAAAGCGCCTGTTCGACAGCATCTACACCGCGCGTAAACTCAACCGCGGGGCCAACGACTTTCCGTTTGACCGCTATGTGGACGGCTCAATCCACGGTGCCAGCATGGGCGGCATGGAGCTTTGCGTGGCGACTATGGCGAGCGATCTGGGCCGTGCGGACGATACCGAGCTGGCCTTGGCTTCTTCGGGCAAAGCCATCGTGGCTTTGAGCGACGAGGCGGATTATTGGGAGACGCTCGTCAACGCCGCCAAGATCCGCAAGTACGCCAAGACGCGAAATCTCCAGGAGCTTCAGCCGAGTACGCGCCAGATCGTCGAGTCCAAGATGCGCGAGGCAGCCTATAACGAGAAAGAGGCCGATGTCCTTTTGAGCGAGGCCGTACTCCATGCACGTTGCGCGGTCAACGGCCGCATAATTGAGGTCCGCGCGGTCAAACCCGCTCAGGTCTTTGAGCAAGTGCTGGCGCAGCTGTGCGATGTGGTCTTTGAAAAGGCCGACTATATCGGCGCGCCGGTCACGAGCGATTCCGATATCCGCTCCACTCTGGCGGGCAACGTTCAAGCGGGGCTCGCTGGCATGGACGCGGGCAACACGCGTGCGCTCAAGGAGGTCGAGGACTACCTCAAAGTGCAGCACCAGCGCCACCTGGATACCGCTATGGGCGATATCCAGCGCAGGTACCAGCAAAAGCCCTATGGCTGGCGCGAGGTTGACATCGCAAATGTGGTGGCGCAGCTTGTAGTGGAGCAGCGCGCGCAGGTGCTGTTTGGCGGTCAGGCGGTTCAAGCTAACGACAGCCGCATGGTGTCGCTCCTGCGTAAGGATGCCGATAAGGCCCAGGTGCGTTTGCGCGTGCGCATGAGCGACCGGTTGCTGCGCGCCACGGGCGAGCTTATGCGTGACCTGTTTGATCTCAAGACCGTGCCCTCCAACGAGGATAAGCTCGTGGCCGAGCTCAAGGAGCGCCTTGAGGGCTTGCGTGAGGTGTGCGTCGCCATGGCACGCGACTACTACACGGGTATCAAGCCGGCCTACCCGTATCCCGGTGAGGACGAGTGCGAGAAGATGCGCTCGGAGGTGGTCGACGTTCTTAAGGACCAGAGCGATTCCGAGGCGTTCTTGACCACGTTCACCAAGCACGAGGACCGCCTGCTCGATGCCAAGGAAGACTTTGACAAGGTGGTTGAGTTCTTCGAGTCCAACCAACGAACAGCGTTTGACCACGCCAAGGATTTCTTGAGCCGCACCGAGGGCATCGAGTATGCCTCCGATGACATTCCCAACGCGGTGGAGAACGTGGCAAAGGTACGCGAGATCCTCAAAGACCCAAAGCCCTACGGCCGCATTAAAGACCTTCAGCCGTTGATGGCACCCGTCAAGGAAGACATCAAAAAGCACCTGGGCATTCGCCGCAACGAGTTCTTGTGTCGTATCGAAAACGACCTGCAGGATTTGCGGAAGCAGGCCGAGAGCCAAGAAGGTTTTGTCAAGCAGGCCAAGGATGCCATCGCGGACGCCAACACCAGGTATGAGTCGTTCAAGAACCGCGCCCATGGCGTCCAGAGCCTCAACGAGCTTAACGCCCTCGCGGCAAACTGGGAAAACTGGATCGTTGCTGCAACCAACAAGATATACGACGCCGTGGATGAGGCCCGCATGCGAATGGACAACGAGCGCCGCACCACCGAGGTCACGAGTACGGGTGAGGTGGTCAAGAAGATTTCCAACAAGGGCGCCGCATCGTCTGCGCCCGTGCCCGCGTCTAAGCCCCAGCGGAAGATCAAGACCGTGCGCCGCGCCGATTTGGCCAAGCCGAGTCGCCTCTTGTCCGCAGAGGACGTGGAGCGCTACGTGGACGACCTGCGCTCTCGCCTTATGCAGGAGCTCGCTGCAAACGACGAGATTCGTATCAACTAACTCGCGGAGCCACCGGTGCCAAAGCGAGCACCGGTGGTTTATGGCGTTTAGAAAGGCTCATCAACCATGAACGATTCTGCCCTTAAGAGCTTCTGCACCTGGGCCCGTACAGAGCTCATCAAAGGCGTGGAGGCACAGATGGTGCGCTACGGCATCACCGAACCTGCACCTTCGCCCGTTGGGTCCGAGACCGTCAACGGCCTGCCCCTAAGTCCTGCTGAGGTTGAGCAGCGTGACGAGCTGCTGCGCATACAGACAGAGGTGGGTCACGAGGCGCTGCGCGACCGAGCGGCCTACACCTGGTTCAACCGCATCGTGGCCATTCGCTTTATGGATGCACGCGGATGGCTCCCCAGCCGTATGCGCATGCTGAGTCGTGCGGACGGCAGCCATGGCAGCGAGGCCGTGGAGAACGCACTGGACGTGGAGATAGCGACGGCCGATACCGATCGCATAGCCGAGCTCAAGATGGCGGGCTTGGATGAACCGCTGTGGCGCTACCTGTTTATGGCTCAGTGCGAGGAGCTTGCCGATTGCCTGCCGGGCGTCTTTGAACGCGTGGGCGGTGCCATGGAGCTGCTGTTGCCCCAGGGCCTCATGATGTCCGACGGCGTGGTGGGCAAACTCAACACCATTCTCGCTGACGAGGACTGGCGCAAGGGCGTGACCGTTCTGGGCTGGATGTATCAGTACTACAACGCTGACGTCAAAGACGAGTTCTTCAAGGCAAAACGCAAAGCAGCGGCGGCGGACATCGCGCCCGCCACGCAGCTCTTCACCCCCGAGTGGATCGTGCGCTATATGGTCCAGAACTCGCTCGGCCGTCTGTGGATGCTCAACAACCCGGGGAGTTCGCTGCGCGAGCGCATGGAGTATTACATCGAGCCTGATACTGAGCACGAGGACTTCATCCGCATTTCGAGCCCCGAGGAGATAACCATCTGCGACCCCGCATGTGGCTCGGGCCATATCCTGGTCTATGCGTTTGAGCTGCTCTTTGCCGTGTACGAGGAGCGCGGCTACCGCGAGCGCGAGATCCCGGAGCTCATCCTGACCAAAAACCTCGCTGGCATGGAGATCGACCCCCGTGCGGCTCAGATCGCGGAGCTGGCGCTTGCCATGTGCGCCCGCGAGCACGATCGTCGCTTCTTTAGGCATGGCGTTCGCGCCGACGTTGCCGTGCTCTCGAGCATCCCGCTAGGGGAGGACGAGCTGCCGGGTAACAAGAAGCTCGCCGAGGAGCTGAGTCATTTGGGCGAGATCGGTTCGCTGCTCAATCCCTCAGAGGACGAGATCGACGAGCTCAAGGCTGCCGCCGCGAGTTGTTCCGATGACCTTTTTGCCGCTACGGCCAAAACTAAGCTCGAAAGCGCTGCCGCCATCTGCGAGAAGCTGTCCCGTCGTTTTACCTGCACCGTTGCGAATCCTCCGTATATGGGCAGCAGCAGCTTTAATCCATTCATGAGCAAGTGGATCAAGAAGAACTACCCCGACGTGAAGAGCGACCTCTGCACGTGCTTTATCGAGCGCGGTTTTAACCTTGTCGAGGATAAGGGCTACGCCGCAATGGTTACCATGCAAAGTTGGATGTTCCTGGGCAGCTTTGAGAAGATGCGCGCCAAGGTTATCGACAACAAGACAATCGTTTCCATGGCCCATCTGGGACCTCGCGCGTTTGATGCTATCGGAGGCGAGGTCGTCAACGTTACAGCTGACGTGATCTACAACCAGCATTCGGACGCCGAGGGCGCCTATGTGCGCCTTGTTGATATCAACGGCTCTGAGGCCAAGAGGCTCAAACTGGTCGAGGCCATCCAAAACCCCGATTGCGGCTGGTTCTACCGCCGCGACGCCGACACCTTCAAGCAAATCCCCGGCACCCCCATAGCCTACTGGGCCAGTGACGGGTTACTCTCTGCTTTCTCTTTGGGCCACTCCATTGGCGATTACTCGGACTATACAGGGTCTCAAAATAAAACAGGCGACAACAATTTATATTTGCGCTTGTTTTGGGAGGTCGGCGCGCGTTCGGTTGGGCGAAAAGGCTCATGGGCTACTTACTCAAAGGGCGGCGACTTTCGTCGATGGTTTGGCAATCTTCATTGGTTGGTTTCGATCAAAAAGGACGCAATTGAGTTTTACCAGAGTAATCCGACCTCCAATTTACTGGCGTCAAAATATTGGTTCAGTGAAGGCGTTTGTTACACAATGCTGACATCAGGCAAGCCGAGTTTCAGGCTGTTGCCGCCGACGGGCGGATTTGACATGGCCGGCCCATGCATTTGTGGCCTGGGCTCAAGCGAGAACTGGACCCTAGGTTTCCTTAATTGCTCTATTGCCGCCGATGTCCTCAGCATGCTTAACCCTACTCTTAACATGCAGGCGAGAGACATCAAAGCACTTCCCATGCTTATTTCCGCTGAGTATAAACCGGCAATTAATAGCCTGGTCGATAGCAATGTGTCCATTTCAAAAAATGATTGGGACTCGTTTGAAACCTCTTGGGATTTCAAACGTAACCCTTTGGTTTAGGTGGGGTTCATGTTTGAATATATTTCAGCAAATGAAGTTGTCTTTGTTGAGGCGAATCCTGCATGGGTCAAAAACGGTATGACGTGCAAGTCTTTGGGCCCTATACTTTCGCCGCTTCTAAGGTTCTTTGTTGTCGAAACTCCCGCTCCGGGATTGTCCAACAGAAGCGTTTCGGTCTCTGAATACGGATGGGATGCTCCTTGGAGAAAGCCTCAATATTTGAATAAAAAGCTAAAGGCAGCAAGCTCAAATAAGTCTTTATATTGGTCTGCCGCGGCTGTTGGTGATATGGAACAGGCTTTGCGTAATGCTGATTTGTTTGATTGCGCTGGCATCGAGTCAAAGCCCTTCGAGTCTGCTGTCTTTTATGATGCCAAAAGCAATCAAACGATCAGTTTGTTTTATCACTTACGAAATGGATTTGCTCACGGCAGATTCTGTGCATTTAAGTCAAAGGGCGATATATGGTTCGCTATCGAGGATGTTGCGGGAAAACGAAAGGATGACCCGGCAGGTGACATCAAAAGACTCACTGCAAGAATTCTAATCAAGAATTCGACTCTATGTAAATGGATGAAGCTGATAAAGGCTGGGCCTGATATTCGTTAATGGGTTTCAGCTCGTGTCCGGGTATTTTAGTTGGCTTTAACTAGTGAGCTGAGAAATGATATCAAGTTGTCTTTCCTTTACGCTTGATGCAGTTCGCAGGGTTTGGCTTGCGACTTCATGAGTCACTAGTGCGTTTTTGCAAATGCCCGATGCGGTGAATAGCTTTTCCAGAAGTCGATCGGTAAGGTCGGGGTATTTTTGGAGATTTCGGTCCCTTAGTTTAAGCCTCTTGACAACTCATCAACAATGAAAGGACGGCCTCATGGCCACTTTACTTCAAGATAAATACGAGGCTCGCAAGGCCGAGGTCAATGCTCGCTTTGAGCAGCTTCGCGCTAACGAGGAGGAGCTCAACCGAATCTTTGCCAAGATCTACAACATGGAGGGCGAGGTGCCCATCGAGGTCGAGGATAAGTACGTATCGGTGGCGCGCATCTTCGATACCGCCGACGAGATCCCCGAGAGCTACAAGGGCAACAAGTACGTGCGCACCAAGCGCGACGAGATCACCTCGCTCATTAGCTATGCCGTGGGCTGCATATTTGGCCGCTATTCGCTGGACGTGGACGGTCTGGTCTTGGCCGACCAGGGTGCCACGGTCAACGACTATCTGGCCAAGATGCCCGACCCCGATCACGTGACCTTTATGCCCGATGGCGACAACGTGCTGCCCATTACCGACGACGAGTACTTTGACGACGACATCGTGCGCTACTTTATCGACTTTGTGCGCACGGTGTATGGCGAGGAGACCCTCGAGCAGAACCTCGCGTTTATTGCCGAGGCCCTTGGCGGCAGGGGAGCCTCGCGCGAGGTGATTCGCGGCTACTTTTTGAAGGACTTCTTTAAGGACCACTGCCAGACGTATAAGAAGCGCCCCATCTACTGGCTGTTCGACAGCGGTAAGAAGAACGGTTTCAAATGTCTTGTTTACATGCATCGCTACCAGCCTGACCTATTGGCTCGCATCCGCACCGACTATGTGCATGAGCAGCAGGAGCGCTACCGTGCCCAGATTGGGTATGCCAACGATGCCCTTGTCAGTGCCGAGCGCGGCGAGCGCGTGCGCTTGGATAAGCGCATCAAAAAGCTCAACGACCAGCTCAAAGAGACCATTGGCTACGAAGAGAAACTGCACCACTTGGCAGACCAGATGATTAAGATCGACCTGGATGATGGCGTCAAGGTCAACTACGCCAAGTTTCAGGATGTGCTAGCAAAGATTAAGTAACTGCAGATACGGTAAGGATATTCATGCCCAAGATCGATGTAGAAGAACAGCTCAAGTTGCGGTTTTTGCAACCGTTGCTCGCATGCATGCCCCGCCGTGTGGTGGTTTGGCACGATGCGGACGGCGAGTTTGCTCCTGAGTTTGAGCGATTGGCTGCCGAGGGTTTCGACGGCGTGGGGGCCGATACCGGCGTAATGCCTGCTCACGGTGACTTTGAGCGCCCGGTGCGCTTTGTTGAGGCCTGCGAGGGCCGCATGTTTGCCGTCAAGAAGCTCGTCAACCGCGATGACCTTGCGAGCGATATCTTGCTGTATCGCCGTTGCCCGCGCGGCAGGCTTGAGGGCGATTGGCTTGCCGATGTCGAGCTGTATGCCGATCGGTTCCAGGCTGACTATCTTTCGCTTTTGGCCGATCAGCTGGGCATCGAGAACATCGATGCCGTGCGCGAGAGTCTGCGCGAGCACAAGGCGTTCTTTGATGCCAAGACCCGCTGCGCTAAGTTTGCCGCGTGCGTTCCGCATGCCTCGGGCGCATCGGATATCGAACTCGGCATTCTTACGGTGATTTTTGGCGGCAAAGAGCTTGGTGACGCGCGC
This sequence comes from uncultured Collinsella sp., assembly GCA_900542315.1. Taxonomy (GTDB): domain Bacteria; phylum Actinomycetota; class Coriobacteriia; order Coriobacteriales; family Coriobacteriaceae; genus Collinsella. Next base: position 9,933 of record UQMV01000019.1, on the reverse strand, counting down.
CCCGCGTTTGTGCTGCGTGGGTGTATGACCATGCTGCTGCACGAGGGTCCCGAGGCGCTGGCCGAGTTAATGGACAAGTACTGCGTGCGCGATGTGCTCTCTGCCTTTATGCTTCGCTGCTATGGGTTCGAGGGACCGCTGTATGAGCGAGACTCATTGCTTATGCTTTCATCCCATGTGCTCCTTACGGCGGCGTCTACCGCGCTTCCCGAGGGGGCGCTCAAGGGACTCGAAAGCTATGTGGCTCCCGCCTACGGCCCCTATTGCCTTGAGGCGGTACGCACGTGGGACCAGGCCGCCGATACCCAGGCATCGAGCGAGGACCTATTTGAGATCTGTCGTTTGGTGGAGGATGCCCGCGGGCTCTTTGCGCGGTTTGAGGCTCTGCCGATCGATGTGCTGGCCTCGCTTGATGTGTTCCCGTGCGTCAATGAGGCCGTGCTCTCGCAGCTGTTCAGCTCGTTTGCCCAGGGTGCGGACCGTGTTGAGGATGCGCGCGCATTTGCTGCGCGCCGTTGCGACCTAAGCTGGTACCGTCGCGTTGAGAGCTACTTTGACCTGCTTGCTGCTGTGGCCCATATGTGCTCTTTTAGGCAGACGCACGCGGGCGGGTTCCATCTGGCGCAACCCCAGCAGGTGTGGGATGCCTACACGTCCGATTGGTATGCCATGGACGTTGCCTATCGCCATATGTGCACCGCGTATCTGCGGACGCGCTCCGTTGAGTGCGATGTGCTCGAGGAGCCCACCCGCGCTGTGGCGGACTGGGCGGAGAATCTCTACAGCAACTGGTTCTTGGCGGATGCCAATGCCTGCTGGGCAGCCGCTGCGCAAGGGGGGTGGACCGATTGCGGCTACATCGATGGCCCTGCACGGCAGGATGAGTTCTACTGGCATGTGCTGCCCACCTTTGTGGGCTCTGCCAAAACGACGGTCATTATCGTGAGCGACGCGTTGCGCTATGAGGTGGCCCGCGACGTTGCGGCGCTGCTCGAGCGCGAGCGCGGAGGCAACGTCAAGGTCTCTAGCATGCAGGCGGTCTTTCCCTCCATTACTGAGGTGGGCATGCCCGCGCTGCTGCCACACCAAGCGCTTGAGCTTGCAGCGGATGGCTCGTTTGTGTTGGCTGACGGCATGCCCACTGCCACGACTCCGCAGCGCGAGGCCGTGCTTGCCCACGTTGAGCCCACGGCCCGCGCTTTACGCTCGAGCACATACCTCAACATGACGGGAACCGAACGCAAGACGCTGCTCAAGGACTCAAAACTCGTCTACCTCTATCACAACAAGATCGACGCCACGGGCGAGAAGGCCGCTACGCAGGATGACGTCTTCGGTGCCTGTGCGGACGCCGTGGGGGAACTTGCTGCATTGGCGCGTCGCGTGTGCACCGACGCCCCGGGCGCGCGTGTTGTTATAACGGCGGACCACGGCTTTATCTACACGCGTCGGGAGCTCAGCGAGTGCCAGATGCTCGGCAAGCCGGACCTTCCCGTCCTTGACGCTCCCGTCATGTGCGGCAAGCGTCATCTGGTGGTGCCCAACGAGGCCGTAGGCGAGCTTTCGGACGAGGTACGCGAGGTGTTTGTTAATGTTGACATGGGACGTTTGGGCGCCGGTTTTGAGGGGTTTGCCCCGCGCGAGAATGTGCACTTCAAGCGTCCCGGCGGCACTAACAACTACGTCCACGGCGGCATGAGCCTGCAGGAGCTCTGCGTGCCCGTTATCGGTTTTTGGCGTGCGCGCTCGGGTTCCAAGGACTTTGTCGACACGCGCGCGGCGACGCTGCGCGTACTAAGTGAGGGACGCCGAGTGACCAACTCGCTCTTCTCGGTCAACTTGATCCAGGAAGAACCCGCCCAAGGTAAGGTCTTGCCGTGCGAGTACGAGCTGGTGTTTACCGATGCGAGTGGCAACGAGGTGAGCGATACGGTCAAGGCGCATGCCAACAAGACTTCTGTTAACTCGCAGGAGCGCGTGGTGCATGCCAGGTTTGCGTTGCATGCAGTGGATGGATTCTCGGCCAAGGGTCCGTACTATCTGGTCTGCCGCGAGCGCGAGACGGGCAAGATCGTTTGGCGCGAGACGTATACCATCGCTGTTTCGTTTGCCCCTGTTGCTGACTTTGATTTTTAGGAGTGTGCCCTATGTTTGATGGCCATGACGACGATCTGTGGGAAGTCCCCTCGATTGACGTGGATGTGCCTGCGGAGGCTGCGGTGCCTGAGACCGCGCCCGTGAAGGCCCCGGAGGCCGAGACCGCTGCGCCTGCCCCGGAGCCGGCGACTGCTGCCGCGCCCGCTGAGGCTGCGGTGGCCGTCGAGGACGAGTCCTCGACCGATGGCTATGACCAGGCTGCGGCCGAGACTCCCGAGGATGAGGGCTACGACATGGACGGGTTGGACGGTAAGCTGCTCGAGCACTTTGGCGGCAAGATTGTGCGCAAGGACCTGACGGCTTTTATGAAGCGCGGCGCCAACGTGCCCACCTTTGTGCTGGAGTACCTGCTGGGCATGTACTGCTCGACCGATGACGAGGAAGCCGTGGCAGAGGGCCTGGATCGCATCCGCAGGATCCTCACCGATAACTACGTGCGTCCCGACGAGTCCGAGCGCATTAAGTCCAAGATTCGCGAACTGGGCCGCTTTACCATCATCGATAAGGTGACGGCCAAGCTCGACGAGTACAAAGACATCTACGTGGCTTCGTTTGCCAATCTGACCATCGAGCCATTTGTGATGCCGGCCGAGTACGTGCGCGACTATTCCAAGATTCTGCAGGGTGGTATTTGGTGCATCATGAGCATCGAGTATCGTCACCCCTTGGATGAGGAAGACGAGTTTGGCATGGAGGTCTTTGGCGACGATGCGCCGCGCCGCGCCAAGGCCAAGCGTAAGAAGCGTGGGCCCGAGGACTCTCCGTTCAGCGTGGCGTCGCTAACGCCCATTCAGATGCCCAACCTAGACCTGGATGCCATGGTCGAAGAGCGCCAGTATTTCTCGCGCGACGAGTGGCTCAACATGCTGCTGCGCTCCGCTGGCTATGAGCCCAACGAGCTTTCCGAGAAAGAGCGCCTGCACTTTATCGAGCGTATGGTGCCGCTCATCGAGCGCAACTACAACCTGTGCGAGCTGGGTCCGCGCGGCACCGGCAAGAGCCATATCTACAAAGAGGTCTCGCCCTACGCCATCTTGCTTTCGGGCGGCCAGACAACCACGGCCAACCTATTCGGCCGAATGAACTCCATGCGCGCCGACCGCGTGGGCTTGGTGGGCCATTGGGACTGCGTGACGTTCGACGAGGTCGCCGGCATGCGGTTTAAGGACACCAACGCCGTGCAGATCATGAAGGACTACATGGCGAGTGGCAGTTACGCACGCGGCCGCGACCAGATCAACGCCGATGCCTCCATGGTCTTCGAGGGCAACATCAACGACACCGTGCAAAACGTCCTTAAGACCACGCACCTGTTTGATCCGTTCCCGCCGGAGTTTAACAACGATTCGGCTTTCTTCGACCGCATCCACTATTACCTGCCGGGCTGGGAGATTCCCAAGATGCGCTCGAGCCTGCTGACCGGGCATTATGGCCTGATCACCGACTGCCTGTCGGAGTTTTGCAAGGAGATGCGCCGCAAGGACTTTACGCACCATATCGACCGTTACTTCCGCTTTAACAGCGACTTTAACAAGCGTGACGAGATCGCCGTGCGCAAGACCTTTAGCGGCCTGGCCAAGCTGCTGTTCCCCGACGAGGCCATGGACAAGGACGACGTGCGCTGGCTGCTGGACTACGCCATCGAGGGCCGTCGCCGCGTAAAGGAGCAGCTCAAGATTATGGCGGGCGTCGAGTTTATCGACGTCAACCTGGGCTATATGGATGCCGACAACCCACAGGACGTGCACGTGGTGCGCGTGCCCGAGCAGAGCGAGGACACGCTGATTCCCGACGGGCCGCTGCTGTCCGGCCACGTGTTTGGCGTGGGTAGGTCGCAGGGCGGCGAGGTCGCCGTGTACAAGCTGGAGAACAAGGCCGTTGCCGGCGAGTGCAAGTTTAAGCACGAGGGCGTGGCCTTTAACAAGCCGGTGCGCGATACGCTGGAGGCCGCGTTCGACAACTTTGTGAACCTGGCGAACCGCGTGGCGCCGGGCATGCACATTGGCTCCAAGGATTACCTGCTGTTCTATAACGACCTGCAGAGCAAGGGCCTGTCCGAGGAAGTTTCGCTCGCCGAGTTTGTGGGACTTTGCTCTGCGGCATGCAACCGCCCGGTGATGCCTGCGCTGGCGATTCCGGGAATCTTGCGCATGTCGGGCTCTATGGACGAGATCCGCGGGCTCGAGGACATTATGCGCGTGGCCAAAAACGCCGGCGCCAAGCGCGTGATTTTGCCGCTGAGCGCCATCGCGGGTCTGCAGAGTGTTTCGTCCGAGATTATTTCGGGACTGAGCCCGGTGTTCTACATGGATGGTGACCCGGTCGACGCCGCGAAGAAGGCTCTGGATCTGTAGGAGTGCGGGCGTGCGGGTTTGCGTGCGCGTGGGCCCGCGAGCGTATTGGCGTGTTCGGGTAAGGAGGCCTTGCCATGGCAGGCGAGCGTTCTGTTGGCGAGCTGCTCGACGAGCTGTTTGGCTTTGAATCGGTAGCCAAGCGTCAGACGGCGCTTGAGCAGTACGATTGTGGGGAGCTGGTGCGCAAGGCGCGCTCCCGCGAGCTGTTAGGTGTGCTTAGAGGCGTCGAGGCTGCTGAGCACGCTGCGCGCGAGTCTGCCGTGCGGGCTGTTGACGGGTATGTTCGCCGTATTGAGAGCGCCGCGCTTGCACGCGCTCGCAAGCAGACGGGCATTGTTGGACCGCTGCGGATGGAGCGCCGCTATGCTGCCTTTTTGCGCATGGAGGACAAGGCCGAGTTGCTGGCCCGTTTGGAACAGACACTTGCGTTTATTGAGGTAAAGCTGCGTGCGAATACGGCGGACAAGGTGCGCACGGCGTACGATGCTGCGGGGGCTATGGTGCTGCATGACGTGGCGCGCCTGAGTGGCGTGCGCGTTGTGGACGCCGTACCCTTGGATGCCGATCTACTGTGTACGCAGCTGGAGCAGTTGCGTTGTGCCGCCGACGCGACGGACCTTGCGGGTATGATCACAGCGACGTTTGAGTCCGAGCTGTGTGCGACGGGGTCGCAGGGCGCTGACGGGCTTGTGGACGACGTGGCCGGTGGTGTTGCCGGCGACGTGACGTTGGAGCGTGAACTTACGAACGTGCGCGGCGCTGCGCAGCGAGCGCGCTTGGCGGCGCAGGCGTATCGGGCCGAGCGCGCCGCCCGAGTTGCGGGGAGCATGGTGGAGCCGGTATCGTTGCCCGGGTCTGCGCGCGTTGCGATCGAGACGGCGTGCGATGCCGGGGAGCTTTCCGAGTTGCTCGCTCAGGTTAAGAAGTCGTTTGAGACCTACCGTCGTGTTGTTGCCGACGGCGGGTTATTCTGCGCGTTTGGCACGGGCTCGCCGCACGGCATTTGTTGCGGCACGAGCTATTTGGACTACGATTCTCGGCTTGATGAGGACGTGCTGGTGGGCGAGTACGATGGTGCAACCAGGCATACTGTTCGGCGTGAGGTTACGATTCCCGAGCTGGTGGATGAGGCTTCGGCCGAGGGTGGCGACTCGCTCGAGGTTGCCGTGGCGCGCATGCGCGAGTTTAACGGGCGTCGCTACGACGGTGTGCTGGATGAGGACCCTGCGCGCCATGTGAATGCGTTTTGGTATGGACTCAAAAAGCTCAGCCAGTATTGCGAGGCTGCCGTGTGCGTCGACGAGCGTGCTTGGGATTGCTTTATCGATAAGGTGCAGTTTGCCTACGATGAGCCCGTGGGGCGCTTGGCCATGCAGATGGACGACAAGCAGGTTGCGGCTTTTGTTGCTGCCGTGAATGAGCTTGGCACTGACGAGTAAGGGTCTGGTTTGGCGGGAGGTTTCACCATGAAAATCGAAGTCGATGTAGACCAGCTGCGCGAGGGCTTGCTCGACCGTGCGGGGAGCGCGACTGGCGTGGGCTTTCCCGCCGCCATGCTCGACGTTATGGATATTGAGAACGAGTCGCCCCAAGAGCTCCTAGCCCGAGCCGAACGCGAAGGCCTCGACCTCCGCGACTTTGCCGTCGATGACGGCGCTGAATGAGGGCCATCTTTGCTATTGACGAACATATGTTTGTATTTTATACTCATGCTTGAACATACGTCCAACTTCATGGTATAAATTAGGTGGTCATCTCTTAAGAGAGGGCTTCCAAGTGCCGGGGACGTTTTCCCCGGCTTTTTTATTAAGGATTGCCCATGCGAGAGCTGAGTATCTTTATTGATGAATCTGGAAGCGATGATCTTCGTGAAAGATACTATCTGGTGGCCTTTGTTTTTCATGAACAAGATATTCCCATCGCTGAGGGAATAGAGAAATATGAAAGGGCGGTAGCCGAAAGCGGATTGCCGCTTCTTCCGTTCCATGCTTCTCCTCTCATGAATGGAAAGGATCAGTTCAAGGACTTGGACATCAGTGAGAGAAAAAGGCTGTTTTCACTATTTCGAGTCATGTTTCGACATTTGCCCATCTCGTACAAGGTGTTTGTATTCAAGACGCATCGGTATCGAACTCTTAAACAGATTGCTGATGCGATGCGGCGTGAAATCATCGATTTCATATTCGATAATTTGAGTTGGTTTCAGCAGTTTGATGCTGTAAAGATTTACTACGACGGAGGACAGGGTTCGGTTTCGAGTGCGCTTCACAAGGCAATCGATTACGCTTTGGCTAAAAATGCAGTTATCTATAAGCCGACAACTTCATCGGATTACTATTTGGCTCAGGCTGCGGACTATATCTGTACCATTGAGTTCACGAGTCTGAAATATCAGGCGAATAAGCAGACTAATACTGACCAGAAGTTTTTTGGTGGTAGTACTGCGTTTAAAAAAGGCTTACTAAAAGAAATTAGAAAGAAGGTCGTCCCAAATTAGCTGCCCCTGGCAGCTACGACGCCAGTGTGGCAATGACGGCTTCGTCGCCGGCGTATATTAAGGTGTTGCCGTCGGGAATGATCGTCTGGCCGTCGCGCTTGAGCATCACGACGATAAACGGGTGCTTGCCTTGCGGAACGTCGCGCAGGCGCTGGCCGGCCAGGCGACCGTGGGGAGTCACGGTGACCTCGCGCAGCGTAACCTCGGCACGCTCCTCGAACGTTGGGGCGGCCATCACCAGCAGATCGCCTTCCTGGATCACGGTGTCGCCATTGGGCAGTACCGGGTGCGCCCCGTCGCGCAGCACCAGGACCACGAGCATGTCTGTGGCGCTGCCAATGTCCGCGAGCGAGCGTCCGGCAAACGGATGTCCAGCGCCCACCTTGAGCTTTACAAACGACATGCCGTCCTCGTCGCGGTAGTCGTTAAAGGTGCGGCGCACGTCGCCGGTCGCATCGATCATATCGAGCTTCTTCGCCACCGCCGGCAGCAGCGAGCCCTGCACCACAATGCTCGACACGGCAATCACAAATACCAGGTCAAATAGGTCGTGTCCGCCGGGAACGCCGGCCACTACGGCAAAGAGACTAAAGACGACCGAAGCTGCTCCGCGCAGGCCCGCCCAGCTTACGAGCGCGACCTGGCGAGGGTTCGTCTTAAAGGGCGCCAGGAGCACGCCGACGGCGATGGGACGGCTCACGAAGAGCATAAACGCCATGAGCGCCAGGCCCGGCAGCAGCATCTGCGGCAGGCGCGCGGGCGTCACGAGCAGGCCGAGCAAGAAGAAGATCGTCATCTCTGCCATCTCGGTGAGGGTATCGAAGAAGTGCGCCATCTCGACCTTGCCGGTGATGTCGCTCGCGCCCAGCACGATGCCTGCCAGGTACACGGCCAAAAAGCCGTTGCCGCCCAGGTAACTCGGCAGCGCGTAGGCGACGATGGCCACGGCGAACAAGAAGATGGTCTGCGCTCCCTCGGCTGTTGCATGCGCGCGCTCAATCAGACGGCCCGCCGCCCAGCCGATGACGAGGCCCAGGCCCACGCCCAGGATAATCTGCTTGGTCAGCAGTGCGGGAATGTTGATGTCGCCGCCGGCCGCGAGTGTGGCGAGCACGGCGGTGAGCATGTAGGCGACGGGGTCGTTGGAGCCCGATTCGACCTCGAGCAGCGAGTCGGTGCCGCCCCTCAGTGAAAGGCTGTGCTCGCGCAGCACGCTAAAGACGCTGGCCGCGTCGGTGGATGCCACGACCGATCCCAACAGCAGGCCGTCAATCCAGTTGAACCCCAGCGCGAAGCGGGCGAACACGCCTGTGATGCCGGCAGTGATGACGACGCCGAGCGTGCTCAGCAGCACCGCCGGCACAGCGACGGGTTTGGCACGGTCGATATTGGTGTTAAAGCCGCCGTAGAACATGATGAACAGCAGCGCCGTGCTGCAGACGGTTTCGGTGAGCGCATAGTCGCTAAAGTCGATATGCGCCGGGCCGTTGACGCCCAACAGCATGCCGAGCGCGATAAAGATGAGCAGGGTGGGGAAGGGGAGCTTTTTGCCGACGGGTTTGATGGTCAGGCACAAAATGATGACGAGGCCGATAAAGAGAAGGATCTGGTTCATAGATGGTGTCCGCTCCTGGGTGGTTGGCGTGGCACGGTCAGTTGCCTGCGGTTATTTGTACCCAAAGATGGTGGGTTTATGGGGTTGGATTGCGGGCGTGCGCGATATCGTCATAGACGGCTGCCGTCTTTGCCTCTGCTCGGAAACCCTTTCCAGCTTTATTGCAACGGAGTACAATGGGTAACGTTTAAGTTCAACTTGAAGTTTTAGTTGCGGCACCGGGCTTCGGCCGCAATGCAAGGAGAGGCGTACCATGGCGATCTATGTGACATCTGACGCTCACGGGCACGTGCGTGCGCTTGACGAGGCCCTGTCTAAGATCTCGTTGACGTCCGACGACACACTGTACGTGCTGGGCGACATGATCGATCGCGGGCCCGATCCGGTCGGCGTTATTAAGCTCGTGCGCTCGCTGCCCAACGCCCGCGTGCTCAAGGGTAATCACGAGCAGATCATGCTCGATGCCATCATTGGTCAGGATCCGCTCGATGCCGAGACCTGGGATATCAACGGTGGCTGGACGACGCGCGAGCAGCTCAACGACATGGAATATGAGGCATACGAGGAACTCGTGCGATGGATGGCCGCGCTGCCGCTCTACGCGGTGGTCGAGACTGCCGAGCGGCCGTACCTGCTGGTGCACGCCGGCATTCAGACCGAGGCGGCGCGTGCGTTTTTGCTTGAGCATGGTGTCGATTGCGGCGACGGCAGGGGAGCGGTCGATGCCGATCGCGAGCTGCTGCAGCAAATGCTCGCCGTACAGTCATCCGATGACTTGCTCTGGATTCGTCACGGCTATTGGGATGTGCCGACCGGGCTGCTTTCTACCGAGGGCAGGGGCCCGGTCGTGGTGAGCGGTCACACTCCCACGGTATCGCTTGGTCGCTATTGCGAGGTCGGTGGTCTGGCGGGGCTCGATGAGGAATCGGGACGCGGGCAGATCGTGCGCTTGGGCGGCGAGGACACTGCCGGTGTGCCCGATCGCATCGACATCGACTGCGCCGCCGCCACCGGCTCCGAGTTCGGCCGCGTGGGCATCCTGCGCCTGGACGACGGGGCGGAGTTCTACGCGAACATCAACCCGGGCGAATAATCGGTGCAAGTGGTAGCTAATTTGGGACGGGACTTTTTTGACTACTTTTGCCCTTCTGCCCGCTAATTGATTTCTCTGGGACGGGGATTAAATAATCATTTGGCTGCCCGCTGGCTAAGTGAGTAGACATTTTTGGAAATGCCGAGCACCCAACTTATTTTCCTCAATAAAACCGACGCTCCTATAAGTTGTCAAGAGGCAGTTTGCGGGAGCGCTC
>UQMV01000018.1 GCA_900542315.1 uncultured Collinsella sp. | reverse complement strand
GGACTTGCAGCGACGGACCTCAGGACACTCTTACACCACGTCTGCGCGCGCGACCATTTCGACTTGCCATCTGGCCTTATTAGTCCAAAATTGCTGCTACCAAATCGGTAACACTACTCATATTTGATGTTATTTGACCAGCAGGTCTCCCTGCCTTAGCAAATCTAAGGCAAAACGGGCTCCAGACCGCTGAATCATGCCACATAGGGCACGCCCGCAGTCCGGAACCCGGTCCAAATTGAGTTATTGCGCCGCGTTAGCCCAAGACACCCGACAGGATCTCGATCAGACTGTCCACGTCGGCTTCCTCGCAGACGAGCGGCGGCAAGAAACGCAGCGTATGAGCACCCGTAGCGTTAATCACGGCACCGGCGGTCAGCGCGCGGGCAACAATATCATGCGCGTCGCCCGCGGCATCATCCAAATCGCAGCCGAGCATCAGGCCACGGCCACGCACCTCTACCACATGCGGAAGCTTAGCCAGCGCCTGCTCCATATAGGCACCCACCTTAGCAGCATGCTCGGCATAATCGCCGCGCACAAGCGCGGAGAGCGTCGCGGCACACGCCGCGATGGCCAAGCAGCTACCGCCAAAGGTCGAGCCGTGGTCGCCCGGCTTAAACACGTCGGCAATCTCCTTCTTTGCCACGACGGCACCCATGGGCACGCCGTCGGCAATGCCCTTGGCAAGGCTCATGATGTCGGGCTCCACGCCATAGGTCTGGAACGCAAACGGCTTACCCGTACGGAAGATACCGCACTGGACCTCGTCGGCGATAAGCACGGCGCCCACTTCGTGTGCCAGGTCGCGCGCTGCCGCCATAAACTCCTCGGTCATGGGGTGCACGCCACTCTCACCCTGGATCGGCTCGAGCATCACGGCACAAATCTCGCTCCCCAGCTGCTTAAAGATCGCACGCAGCTCGTCCATATCGTTGGGCGTGCAGGCCACAAAGCCACCCGGCAGCGGGCGGAAGCTGTCCTGCAGCCAATCCTGCATGGTGGCGGCAATGGTCTCGAGCGTACGGCCGTGGAAGCCGCCGCGCATGCACACGATGGTGTTGCCGCCATTGCCGGCACGCTTGGCGTACAGGCGCGCGAGCTTCATCGAGCCCTCGTTGGCCTCGGCGCCGGAGTTGGCAAAGAAGGTCTCCCAAACCTGCTCATCCGCAGCCGGGGCACCAAGAGCAGCTGCCGTGGTCTCATCGCCGGCGGCAATGGCATCGGCAAGCACGCGCGCACCATCTACGTCGTCGTTAGCAAGCTTGGACAGCAGCGCCGCGACCTGTCCGCGCTGCTCGATGTAGAAATAGTTGGAGACATGCATGAGCTTTTTGGTCTGTGCCTCGAGCGCCGAGAGCACAGCCGGGTCGCCATGACCTAGGCTGCACACGCCGATGCCGGCAAGAAAGTCGAGGTACTCACGGCCATCGTCGCCGGTGAGCTTCATGCCGTGACCCTCGACAAACTCGACCGGAGAGCGGCCAAAGGTATGCATAACGTAATGGGATTCAAGCGATTGCTGAGCTGCAAGTGACATGGGATGCCTTTCGTTGGGCGCCGGACGGCGCAGACCTATGGGTGCAGGAATGGGGCGACTGCGGGTCAGCTAGACCGTCTGAAGCTTCTCGACCTCGTCAAGGTTCTCGGTCAGACGCGCAGCAAACGTCGAAAGCGGATGCGGATGCGTATCGAACTCGTAAGCCGTCTCGGTGGAATGGATCACGGTGCCGACACCGGCATCGGTCAGCAGCTCCAGGAGCAGCGAATGCGGCGTAGTACCGTTGATGATGTGGGCACGAAATACGCCGCCGGTAAGCGCATCGACGGCCGCGCGCAGCTTGGGAATCATGCCCTTATCGACCTCGCCGCCGTAGAGCATTTCGTTGACCTCGTCGAGCGTTAGGTTGGAGATAAGCGAGTCCTTGTCGCTAAAGTCCTTGTACAGGCCATCGACATCGGTCAAAAAGATCGCCTTATGCGCGTGGAGCGCCGCGGCAACGGCACCGGCGGCGGTGTCGGCGTTGATGTTGAAGAAACCGCCGTCCTCCCCCGCCGCGACGGTAGCGATGACGGGGATGTACTCGCTATCGAGTAAGCGCTCGATATAGTCGGTGTTGACGTGCGTCACTTTGCCCACGCGACCGAGCTCGGGGTCGAGCGGCTCGGCGATGAGCGTGCCGGCATCGCTGCCCGACACGCCCACGGCCAGGTTGCCGTGGTGGTTGATGGCAGCAACCAGCTCCTGGTTAACCTTGCCGCCCAGCACCTCGCGCACGATATCCATAGTCGCCGGCGTGGTCACGCGCTGGCCGTTCTTAAACTCGACGGGAATATCGTAATGGCTCAGCGCCTCGTTGATAGCCTTGCCGCCGCCGTGCACGATGACGGGGCGCATACCGATGATCTTGAGCAAAACGATGTCGCTCATCACGTCGCGGCGCAGCTGCTCGTCAACCATGGCGGCTCCGCCATATTTGATAACAACCGTCTTGCCGGTCAGGTTCTTAATCCACGGCAGCGCTTCGAACAGCAGCTGCGCGGTTGCTTCGTTGGATTCGCTCGAACGACAATCGCGTGCGAATTTCATAATCTGCCTCGTCTTTCGTATCGTTATCACGCCGTGCTTCGCTGTCCGCAATGCGGCAAGATGCGCAGCGTGCCTGGAATCTAGGAACGGTAGTCGCCGTTGATGGAGATGTACTCATGCGTGAGGTCGCAGGTCCACACGGTCGTTGCCGCGTCGCCTGCGCCCAGGTCGGCCGAGATCACGATCTCGGGCGCCTCGAAACGCCGTAGAGCCTCGTCCTCGTCAAAGGGAACAGTCAGACCGTCGCGACAGACGGGCATGCCCATCATGTCGATGGAAACGTCTTCCTGATTAAACTTCACGCCGCACTTGCCAAGCGCCATGGCAACGCGGCCCCAGTTGCAGTCGTGGCCAGCGATGCAGGTCTTGACGAGCGGCGAGTTGGCGACAGCACGGGCGGCGATATCGGCTTCCTCGTCGTTAGCGGCGCCGGTAACGTTAACCGTCACGAGCTTTGACGCACCCTCACCATCGGCGGCGATATTGCGCGCCAGGCTCTCGCACACCTCGTGCACAGCAAATGCCAACTCGTCAAAGGCATCGGAGCCCTCGACAATAGGCTCGACATCTGCGGCAGCGGCGCCGGAGGCAAACATGATGCAGGTGTCGTTGGTCGAGGTGTCGGAATCGACCGTTACCTTGTTAAAGGTCTGTTTGACGGTCGAGAGCAGCAGGGCATGAAGTGCCGCAGGCTCGACGGGGGCATCGGTGGTGATAACTGCGATCATGGTGGCCATGTTGGGCATGATCATGCCCGAGCCCTTGCACATTCCGCCTACCGTATAGACATTGCCCGCATGACCCGCAGCCTCACTGACGTAGGACACGGCGTACTCCTTGGAGTGCGTGTCGGTCGTCATGATGGCGCGAGCGGCATCGGCGCCACCGTGAGCGGAGAGCGCCTCGTAGGCAGCAGGAATGGCGGTCTCAAACGTGTCGATCGGCAGAATCTGGCCAATCACACCCGTGGAGGCAACCAGAATCTGCTGGGGCTCGCAGCCGATGACCTGCGATGCGATGCTGCACGTCTCGCGCGCGCATGCAAGGCCGGTCTCACCCGTGGCGGCGTTGGCATTGCCAGAGTTGACCGAAACGCCGGCGATGATTCCGTAGCCCTTGTCGGCACCGCCCAGGTTGGCACGGCTCACCTGCACGGGCGCCGCGCAAAAGCGATTGGTGGTAAACACGCCGGCACCGGGACAGGGTTTATCGGGCACGACGAGCGCGTAATCCAGACGCTCGGGGTTCTTGCGGAACCCAGCATGGATGCCTGCAGCCTTAAAACCAGCCGCAGCCGTAACGCCGCCCTCGACGGCGCGAATCTTGATATCAAACAGCTCGGTATTCATCGTCTTTATGACTCCTTATGTCAAACAAAAAAACGGACATCGGTTGGTGCGCCATGCCAGTCGTGATCATGAGACCGGCTTAAGAGTGGCGCCCCACTCGATGCCCGACTACCAAATCGTTAACAATCGAATGTGCTACACCGGGCACGCCACTGTGGGCAAGCCTCGTCGCTCGTCAAAGCCAAAGACGATATTGGCGCACTGGACTGCTTGGCCCGCAGCGCCCTTGCACAGATTGTCGATGGCGCCCGTCGCCACCAGCACGCCCGCGCGCTTGTTGAGCGCGAGGCCAATCTGGGCGGCGTTGGTGCCGACGACCGAAGCCGTCTTGGGCTGCTGGCCGGCGTCGAGCACGCACACAAAGGTGCGCCCAGCGTAGAACTTTTTGTAATGGTCGACGACGTCCTCAAGGGTCAACGTGTCGAGAGCCTGCGGCGCGAGCGGCATCGTCACCGTGGAAAGCAGTCCGCGCTTGAGTGGTGCCAAGTGCGGAGTAAAGACGACACGATCGGTCAGGCCCAGGATCTGCTCGATCTCGGGCGTATGACGATGCTTGCCCACGCCATAGGCCTCCAGGTTTTCGTCCGCGCTGCAAAAATGCGTACGGGCGTTGCAGGACTTACCGGCACCCGTCACGCCGCTGATAGCGTCAACGATCACGGGGCCGCTCTGGGCAACCCAGCCGGCGCGCACGGCAGGAGCGGCAGCAAGGCTCGTTGCGGTGGGATAGCAGCCGGCGCAGGCGACCAGCACGGGTTTGCCGTCGGCATGATCGGATGCAGCGGTCTCCAAATCCTGGGAGAACAGCTCGGGTAGACCGAAGGCGCGGGTCTTGAGCAACTCGGGGCTCGTGTGCTCGGCGGCATACCAGGCCTCAAAGGTGACCGGATCGCTCAGGCGATAGTCGGCCGAGAGGTCAATGCAGGAGACTCCCGCGGCAAGCAGGGCGGGCACCTGAGCCATGGCAGCCGTGTGCGGCACGGCCAAGAAGACGGCGTCGCAGGATTTAAGCTCAGGCGCGTCATGCGTGGTGAAAACCAGATCGCTCACGCCAGCAAAGCTCGGATACACCGCGGACAGCGGCTGGTCGGCATCGGCGTTGGACGTAATGGCAACAAGTTCAAACTCGGGATGACCGAGCACGAGGCGAATGAGCTCGGCTCCGGCATATCCAGCCGCGCCGACGATTCCAACCTTCAAAGACATATCAGACTCCTTGTCTGCGATTTATGCACCGATGCGCATTTCGCAGCGGTCGTTATGAAGTGGGTTGAAACTTTAGCACCAAAAGATGCATGAATACGTAAATAGCTTGCATATTCATGCATTGAAACATTCCCGACACATTCGCTTGAAGGAATTGACAAATAGAGCGGGCCCCGTATTGGCCGGCACTCCTTACGGTGCCGGGCAACACAGGGCCCGCCCATGCGAAAACTAAATTGTTAGGATGAGCCAGCTGGCTAGAGCTCGACCGGCACCCATTCGTCGTGATTGCAGATAAAAGCCTCGGGATCCTCGACGCTAAAGAAGACGAGCGCGGGGTCGTTAGGCCCCTCATAGTGCTCGCTCAAGCGCTCAAGATGTTTCCATCCGGCCTCGCGCATTTCGCTCGAAGCCCGGTCTTCCAGCCCCGCACGCCCGCGCAAGATGAGCCAGCCATGGCCCGGCCACCAACTCGTGGCCTCAAAGCGCTGGTTTTGCAGCAGCTCCTGCCACACATCTTTGGTGCGCGCTGTTACAAACCACAGCTTGCCATCCTGGATCTGCGCAAACGAAAACGGACGCACATGAGGCTGTCCGTCAACGCTCGTCGCCAAATACCATGCCGGCACCGACGTCAGATACTCCAAAACCGTATTCAATCCGTCCACGTTTCCTCCTGTACTAGCTAGTTTGGGAGCCTGGTTTGTGCTTGTTAGAGCTCCAGGCGCTCCTCGCTGCCGTCAATATCACAAAAGCGCGCGGCAATGTTGCGGACCGAAAAGAACGCAAGGCGGCCGTCGTTGACGCTCTCGTGTTCCTCACCGATGCCCACCATGTGCTTAAAACCCGCTTGACGCACCTTGTCGCTCGCAACTGCGTCGTCCTCAAGTGCGGCCTCGCCGGTCAGTACAATCCAACACTCCCCCGGTTTCCAACCCGAAACCTCAAACTTGGGATTCGCACTCAGCTCCGCCCACACATCTTTGTCGCGCGACGTACAAAACCACAGCTTACCGTCATCGACCATGGCAAACGAAAACGGCCTCACGCGAGGCTGATGCCCGTCGGCCACATCGGTCGTGGCCAGATACCACGCCGGAATGCGCCTGAGATACGAACAGGCGCGCTCAAGCTGAGCTGTGCGGTCGTTGTCGGTCATAGGGACCCCTTTTCTGCGCTCGAATCGCGCCTAAACAAGTTGAAGATTGATGACGATGACGCAGATGAGCAGCAACGCCGTCACCGCCGCCGCCAACGCATCGCCGCGGCCAAATGCAAGCGCATGCAGACGTGTGCGGCCCTGCTCGCCATGATAGCAACGGGCATCCATGGCGGCAGACAACGTCTCGGCATGACGGAACACGCCCGTGAACAGCGGAATCGCCACACTGCCGAGCATACGCACACCGCCGAGCGGGCCTCCCGTCACGCGCGCACCGCGGCTCGCCTGCGCATCGGCCGTCTGCTTCATCTCGGTGGCGAACTGCGGCATAAAGCGCAACGCGATACCCATGATCATGCCGAGCTCGTGCGCAGGAATTCCCACACGCGCAAACGGCGCGAGCAGGCGCTCAAAGCCCGCGGTGAGGTCGAGTGTGGGCGTGGTTAGCGTAATGGCGCTCATGCCGGCCAGCATCAACGTCAGGCGGCACGCCATAAAGGCGGCGGAATGCAGCGAGCCTTCGCTTATCTGCAGAAAGCCGAGCTGCCACAGGATGCGCCCACTCTGATCGGTAAACAAGTTGAGCACCGCGACCACCACGACAATCGCCAGCAATGGTGCCATCGATGATAGGACCCGACGCAACGGCACCCGGGACACGGCATAGATCAGGACAACGAAGATTGCGACCGGGGCCAGTCCGCGGAAGCTGCTGACTGTGAGCGTCGTGATCAGAAACACAAAGCCCAAGAGCAACTTAGTTCGCGGGTCCAGGCGGTGGATCGCACTATCGCCGGGATAGTAGCTGCCAAAAGAAAACGCCTCCATTAGCAGCCCTCCTCTCGCGCGACCGTCTTGGATTTAGCAATGTCCGCGACGTTAGAAGGACCGCCCGAGCGACCGATTAGCAGGTCCACCAACTCGTCTGCCAGCGACTCAACCGTATAGAGCCCGCCGCGACGCAGCGGCACGCCCGCCTCCGTAAGCGCCAGCGCCATACGCTGGGCGGCGGGAACGCCCAAGCCGATCGACTTGAGCTCATCGGCATGCGCAAACACCTGCGCGGGGGTTCCCTCGGCAAACACCGCGCCTTCGTTCATTACGACAATGCGGTCGCAGCAATTGGCCAGGTCATCCATACTATGCGAAACCATGACAACGGTCAGGCCCTCGCGATGGAGTCGATCGATGAGCCCTAGGAAATCCCTGCGCGCGGCCGGGTCGAGGCCCGCCATGGGCTCGTCGAGCACCAACACCTCGGGCTCCATGGCAAGCACGCCGGCAAATGCCACGCGCCGTTGCTGACCACCCGAGAGGTCGAAGGGACTCTTATCGCCCACCACGGCAAGGTCAAGCCCCACGCGCGCAAGCGACGACTCCACGCGACGCATGACCTCATCTTGCGACAAGCCAAGGTTGTGCGGACCAAACGCCACGTCCTGCACCACGGTCTCGGCAAACAGCTGGCGCTCGGGATACTGAAACACCACGCCGACCTTGGCCTTAACCGCGGCGGCATCTTTCTTGTTTGACAAATCGAGCCCCAGCGCGCAAACGATTCCCTCCTGGGGGCGAATCAAACCGTTGAGATGCTGGACCAGCGTCGACTTACCCGAACCGGTATGACCTGCCAAACCCAGGAACTCGCCGCGACGCACCGTCAGCGATACATCACGCAGTGCCCACGGGCTGCTGGGGTCGTTTCCCCAGAGAGCCTGTTTGTTCGATGAACCCTCGGCGGCCGAGCGCTTGTGCCAACGGCGACGCTCGCGGGCGCTCAGCGAATAGCTATACGAAACATGGGATAGTTCGATGACGGGCTCTGGTACGTTATCTTCGTTGTCTGCCGAAACCGTACCGCCAACGATTTCCGATTGGGGTGTGGAAGACTGCCCCACGGTGCCTGCCCCACTTCGCTCGGCATAAGTCTGCGCAACCTCGGCGACCATATCCACCTCGCGCACCTGCGCGTGAACGGGCACGCCCTTCGCACGAAGCGCCATGCCCAAACGGCACGACTCCGGCATATCTAGGTTGAGCTCCGCGAGCTCATCTGCCCGCGTCAGAATCTCCTCGGGCGTGCCCAACATGGCAACTCGTCCCGCCTGAAACACCGCGATGCGATCTGCCTCGGCAGCTTCTTCCATAAAGTGCGTGATCATCACGATGGTCATGCCGCGATCATGCAATGCGCGGCAAGCCTTCATAAGGCCCTTGCGCCCACGCGGATCGAGCATCGAGGAGGCCTCGTCCAAAATGAGCACGCGCGGTTCCATGGCGAGCACGCCGGCAAGTGCCACGCGCTGCTTTTGCCCACCCGAGAGCGCGTGGGTCTCGTGGCGCTCAAAGCCCACCAGGCCCACGCCCTTGAGCGCTTCGCGTACGCGCTGCGCAATCTGGGCCGATTCCACCCCAAGGTTTTCGGGTCCAAAGGCAACATCGTCCTCGACAAGCGTTGCCACCAGCTGATCGTCGGGATTCTGAAACACCATGCCCGCGGTCGAGCGGATGTCGTAGACCAGCTCGGGGTCGGATGCGTCCATGCCGTTGATGCTCACCGTGCCTGCATCGGGTTGCAGCAGCGCATTCAGATGCTTGGCGAAGGTCGACTTACCGGATCCATTACCGCCGAGGATGCAGAAAAACTCGCCATCCTCAATGTTCAGATTGATACCGTCAAGCGCCGGCGCGGCACCGTCATAGCTAAAGGAAACGCCCCGACACTCAATCATGCGCGGCCTTTGACCTGGTCCTTCTTGGGCGTAATAAGGTTAGAAACCGCCTTATACACGGCAAGCGTGAGCACCGAGTTAAGCACCGTCTTGATGAGGTTGAACGGCAGCACGGCGGGAAGCATGAGCGGCAAGATCGCGTCGACCGAGCCATACCAGAACCATACGCCAATGGTCAGGTTTGCGACCATAGACAGCGCCGTAGCGGCAATAACGCCGAGCACCAGGCCGATCATGGCGCCCTTGTAGGTGTGCATCTTCTGATACACGATGGCCGCGGGCAGGATATAGCCCAGCGTAGCCACCAAATTCATAAGCGCGCCGACCCAATCGCCCGTCGTGAGCGCATGGATCACAATCGCCATGGCGGCAACAGCAGTACCGGCACTGGGGCCATAGGCAAATCCGCACACCATCGCCGGCACCAGCGACGGGTCATACGTCAAAAACGGCGCCGAAGGAAGGATGGGCAGCTGCACATACATAAACAGGGCGCCCAAGGCGCACATCAGCGCCATGGTAACGAGCTGTTTGGTGCTCCACCTATTCGTGTTCTCAAAATGAATATGCTGCGACTGTTCAGACATAAGATCACCTGCCTCTTTCATCCGGACTCTAACCGTTGGTACTGGGATCTCACCAGTTCAGCCGGTGTGCGAACCAACGCACACACGGGTCGCGGACTCATCGGCTCGACCGCAGGCACCTCGCCTGCGCCGCGGCACCCCTTTGGCACCGCCCGATTTACCGCCAGTGGGGAATTCCACCCCGCCCTGAAACAGCAATTGCAAGTGTAGCACGAGCAGGTGCTCGCGCAAGTATGCCGAGGGTAATTTATGGTGAGGGGAAACGCTCCAGAAATACGTCCAGGATAGCTCAGTCGAACGCGAGCGCTAGCGCAGGTGTCGCCCGCGATAGCCGGAAGAATCAGCATCGGAATCGGGGGAAGCCGAGGAGGCTGAAGCAGAGGAGACGAAGGGGGCCGCAGGCCTGGAGGCTCCCACGGTCCACCCGTTTCCGCCATCGCCACCAGCCGCGTCGGCGTCCAGCGTCACCGCAGCCGCCACGGCAGCACGCTGCGCCGCGCGCCGCTTCTTGCGCACGTGCCCGGCCACAACGAGACCCACAACAATCGCCAGCAGCGCGCCCAGAACGCCCAGCGCCACCGCGGTGGTGTTGATGCCCTGTGCCTCCTCGGGCACGGGAACCTCATCCGGAATGCTTGCACGCACGCCCGATACGAGCAGGCGATGCGAGTTCACACCGTAGGGCGTGCAGGTCATGAGCGTCACGCGGTCCTCGCCGGCGGTCACGCGCAACTTGGAATCGTCGTCGGGCTCGATCACGTCTATGCGGTCGATCTTGTAGCCCAGCTCCTCGCCCATCACCTCGATGTAAAACGAGTCGCCAACCTGCAGCTCGTCCAGGCGCGTAAACAGGAGCGAGCCCGGCACGCCACGGTGACCGGTGAGCACGGCATGCGTACTCTCGCCGCCCACGGGCAGCGACGTTCCGTACAGGTGGCCGGCGCCCGCGGCGAGTACCTCGGTGGAAGTGCCGTGGTAAACGGGCAGGTTCACGTCGATCTTGGGAATGCGCACCGAGCACATAAGGCCCGATCCCGCGTTAAGAAGCCCCTGGTAGGTGGTGTCTTGCGAGGCGATGGAATCCTCAGAGCCAGAGGCGGTGGAGGCGCCGGAGGTGCTACCGAACGGGTCCACGACCTCGCCGATGACGTCCTGACCGCCGGCGGCCAACTGCGCGTTGTAGGCCCGCGCGGCCGCGAGGGCCTCCTCTGCTTTCGGATAGGGCCAGCCGTCCACGGTGCTTTGCGCAGCGGTAACGGCGGCAGTCTGCTCGGCCTGGGACATGGCGCGCAGGACGAGGGGCGTGGCCACGATAACAAAGCCGGCGGCAAAGCACAGAAGGGAAAGCAGGCGCAGGACGAGGGGCGGTTTACGCCGGCTGGTGGAAGCCGGGTTCGAACCGCCCCTCGGCGTGTGCATCGTCGATACGGGCTTGATTGCCTCCATGTGGTTCACCTCCGGGGGTGTGGGTGCGAGGACACGGTTAAAGCACCGACCCCGCCGCGGGTCCAAGCGCGACGGGGTGCGGCGAAAGGGAATATGAGAACGCGGCGCGCAGGCGCTGATAGGAGACGACGATCGCCCGCTCGCCGCGTCATCAAGCTAGGGAATTAAGCGCGCGTACGTGCACTCAGGGCGAATGCGGCGCCAGCAGCCATGAGCAGCACGCCCACGGTGATGAAAACCTTGATGCCCAAATCACCGGTCATAGGCAGCTCGGTGAGGTTCTTGGCGTTCCAAATCTTGATGGTCGAGTTCTCAACGGAGACGCGAGAGTCGCTGGTGCCTCGATTGTCCAACTCATATTTAAGGGACTTAATCTTCTTCAAACCGCTTTCGCCGTTGTCCGTCGTTGCGGTCACGGTAAAGCTGAACTTAGGCAGGTTGACGGCGGTGTAATTCTGGGGAGGAACGATCTCCTCGATCTCATACGTGCCAGCGTCGAGACCATTGAAGTCGATGACGCCATCGGCATTGGTGGTGAACACGCCAGTCTCAGGAGTGCCAGCTGACTTGTCCGGCTTGGCTTCCAAAGTTTCCCAAGCACCGTTCACGCAACCGAGATAGCTGTCACCGGACTTGATCGTGAACTTAGCACCCTGGAGCATAGTGGTCATGTCCTTGGCGGTCTTCTCGATGTTGAACTTATAGGAGTAGACATTCACCTCGTTACCAGGAATGGTCTGCTTGTCGGAGATGTTGTTGGGGTCGTGCGACCAGGTGAGGGAGTCCTTGTTGGGATTGCCCTGAATGTCAGCAGTGCCATCAGTAATGCTGGACAGCTTGGCGTCTTTATCGAGGGTGGCCTTCACCAGGACGACAACCTTCTTTCCCTCAGCAACATTAGCACCGTTGACGTAGGCCGAAAGGTCGATGACCGTATCCACGCCTCCCTTGTACTTATCTTCAGGGTCATTCGTCTTAGACTGGGTAACTGCGTAGTTGCTCGCGTCAAGAACCTGGTCGTCGACCTTGACCCACACAACATCTACGCCCCTTGCCGTGTCGCTGGCATCAATCGAAGAAATAGCGGCACTAGCGGTATCAGTAATCTGGAGCACACGGCCGGTCGAATAGCCGGTGTAGTACGGAACGGTAGTCTCAAGCGTGTAGTACACGGTGTCGCCCACGGAGAAAGACGGGTCATCGTTTTTGGTACCGTCAGATTTGGCAAGATGCTTGGAGATATTCGGAATCACGTTCTTCACGGTAACGATACCATCGATCTTGCTGTCCGGAATGCTCGTCGGCGTAATGATGGGCAGTGAGAAGGACTCCTTGCCAGCAGCAGGACTGGTAACGTCCTTCAGGAACCAGATACCCGGGACGTCAAAGGTTTGCACATTGGCTCCGTCGGCCGTAGTCGTGGTGAACTCTTTTGGAGCAGGAGCATCAGGGAAGGTCTGCTTCTCGAGGTTCTGGGCAAAGGTGCGCAGCGCGGCATCGTTGTTCCAAGGCGATTTGAGGTTATCGGTTCCACTATTGCTAAACACATGCATGATCAGGAAGCCCATAGGGTTGTTCGACGAGTTAGCATCGCCCACAAAAAAGTTCTTGTCCTTCTTGTAGGCAGTCAACACGTTCTGGGCATTGCCCTTTCCATCGATAACGGCATCGAAATCCACCATGGCCTTCTCGATGACGTCAACCAACTCGTCAGTGGTGTTAACGGTATAGGCGACGTTACCGCCTTTAACATCAAGGTTCTCAATCTCGGCAAGCTGCCAGCCGTTGAACTCGTGATCGGCAGCATTCGTCGACTGCTTGTTGATCGTAATCCTGTAGGTGGGATCAGCCTTGGCCACAGGCGCTCCACCCAACAGGCCGGTTACGGCGATCGCTACGGCGGCGGCGCCGGCGATCAGCTTTTGTACGAATCGGTTCATGATTCCCCTTTCAGAAATGAGCCCGACATTCATAAACATTTATCTACCAGCGCCATCGGACGGGTCGTCCTGGCGGCGCTTTGTAGCGAACCAATACGCTCCCGCGGCGATGCCGCCCAGAAGCATGAGACCGGCGCCCACGAGGAGCATGGAGTTTTCGGTCCAACCCGCGCCGGTGAGCGGGAGGTCCGTGAGAACTTTCACGTTGGTGAAGGCGGAGGCGGGAATGGCGTTGGGCGCGTCGACGGTGCCGATGTCCTTATTAACGGTGTTGCCCATGTCGTCCTTCACCTGCGTGACCGTGGTGGAGGTGGTGAGGCCGGAGTACTTGCCGGCGTCATTCAGCTTGGCCTTCACCGTGACGGCCACCTGGTACTCGGCCTTGGAGTAGCGGAGCTTGTCGATGGCACCGGTGGCAGGCGCGACCTCCTTCACCGTGTAGGTGTAGGTCTTGGCGTAATCTTTATTGGTGCCTGCTTCAGTGGACAGGTGCTTCTTGTTGAACGTCATCGCGCCAAAGGCCGCCGTGATGTTGTTGAGCTTGGTGGCGTCGGTCTCCCCTGCCTTTGGGGCAACAGAAATGGGCTTGGGGGCCGTGTCTGCGTAGTCACCCGTAGCCTCAATGCTGAACTCGAACGGCACATAGCTGCCGTCGGCAGTAGGCCAATCCGTATTGCGAACCGATTTGGTCACCGGGATCTTCACGGACGTGGTGGCAAGAGCGTCGAAAATGTAGACGTTGTTCCCGGCAATCGTCGGGCTCTTTCCCTCGGTCCACGTAATGGAGCCGTCCTTGAACACCTTGAACTCGTAACCCGCGTCATTCAAGTTGTAGCCAATCGGAGCCTGGGTCTCAACAAGCGTGTACGTACCCGGCAGCAGGCCCTCGAGCTTGAACTTGCCAGACGTGCCATCAATGTCTTTCCACGTGATCTCACCCGAATCCGACTGATCGCTCACGGTCCAGGACTGGTTAACGTCCGTACCATCGGCGTCCTTAGTCTTGGTGAGCTTCCACTCAGAACCAGCCAAAGGAGTGTGTCCTGCGTCGCCCTCCTCCACCTTGGTCCAAGACACCGTACCGGTGATCTTGGTGTTGGGGAGGGCGCTCTGCGGACCGGAAATCTCGTTGCCGTTGGCGTCCACGTTGCCCACAAAGTTAAGTTCATCGCCCGTGTGGAACATCTTCGAGGTATAGATCTCATTGGAAAGCTTGTAGCCCTCCGGCGCCTTAGTCTCGCGAATGTAGTACGTGAAGTAGTCTTTGTCATTAGGGTTGCCAATATTGGCCTTCTGGTTCAGGTACTTGAACTGAATGGTGCCAACGGTAGGATCGAAGTCATTCATACCGTTATCCACAATGGAGACGATGCTGTGCTGATTGTTCTTCGCATCATTCTCGCTCGCGTAAATCGCCCACTCAGAACCTGCGAGCGGCGTGTTGCCGTCCGCCGCATCGACCTTGCTCCACGCAATGGCGGAGCCGTCGGGCGTATACGACCCGGACCACGGGAAATTGTGACGCTCTTGATCCATATCGATGACGGAAGACGATTTACCCTCAGTGAAATTCCCCGCTTCCGTGGGGTTGTACATCTGGAAGTCCCCGCCAACATAAACGCGCCCGTTGGTGGTCACGTGATCCTCGAAGCTGCCGTTGGGAACAACGATACTGCCCAACATGGCGGCTGCCGGGTCGTCGTCGGTCCACTTCCCGTCCCCACCAAACTCAGGATTGCCCTCAAGGGCCATACCACCGCGGATGGTGACCTGGCTGGCCGTTGCGAAATTCCACAAGATGCTCTGGGCGGCAGTGGAGTACTGAGCCCTGAGGTTCTTAGCCTCAGGGGTGTTAGCCTCCTCGTACCCGCGGGAGATTTCCGTATCGTTCCACCAGAAGCGCCAGCCGGTGTTGAACTCAACCGGAATCGCAGACTTGCCCCCATCATCGATGATGTTGACGACCACGGAAGCGTCCTCAGGTATATTCCTGAAGCTGAAGTCCACGCCACGGTAGGTCGTGCGGGTCGTGCCGTCGTCAATGGAGTTGGTAAGATCGGACGCCTTGAGGTTAAAGACTTGTAGCGGAGAGTTCGTATCGCTGGTAAACGTGATGAGCTTCTCGTTGTTGACAAGGGCCACCTCGCCGGAAACGTTGTTGCCGTTAACGTCGGTATAGTTCGTCTTGCGCTCAAAGGTCTTGGTGGAGTCGCTGAACGTGAGGCCGTACTGCTCCGTTTTGTTGTACTTTGTAATCATGTATTTGGAATTCTGCTTAGTCGGCTCAGCAACACCGACCGTGTAACTCCCGGTGGGCTTAAGCCTTGCGAGGGGCGTGGAGATCTTCGCCTTTACTTCGGACTCCAGGTAATTGGTGTAATCCTTACCGTTGATGTCCGCCATGATGCTCGCGCCGCTGCCATTGCCTTTGAACAGGCCCTCATCGTCCCAATTGCCCTGCGTCTTTACAACAGACTGGCGTTTGGGGTTGTTCATCCAGTTTGTACGATTGCCCGCAATGGCCGCGGTATAGTCGTAGCCACTGGCATCAGCGCTATGCGAGGGCTTCTGTTGGCCAACCCATGCGCCCTTATTCCAGGCACCAACGGCCGCCGATGCAGGCTCATTTGTGCCAACTTGGATTTCTTTGATAGAGGTCGCGCTACTCAAGCCCGCAACCGCAAGCACCACGCTACGATCAGATGGGCGGAACTGCGCACCGAAGCCAACGGTACCGAAGCGGAAGCCGGCGCCGGACCTATTGTTATCACCATCCGTGTAAGGCCAGCTATCCTTGAGGGGATTGAGCGCAAGCTTCCCCTGGACAATGGTGAGGCCCTCGGCCTCTACAGCGTAAGAACCAGCAACATTACTGGACGTGAGGCACAAGGGGTTCGCAGGTTTGCCACCCACGTTCGCAGGTTTGCCACCCACGTACATATCTCCACCAACGAACGTGGCCACACCCGGATCATTTTGGGAGGTGTTTACATCCGTACCGATACCGATAGACGCGGGCTTGTAGATGCCCTTGTCCACAGTGATAGCCGCGCTCGCAGAGATGGCGGCGCTATTCTGGTTTTCGGCATCCTCGTTGGTGTTACCTACAGCAGCGGAGTCACTTGAGGAACCCCCCCCCCATTACAGTTTCCTCTGTAAAAACTGTCTGGGTGTCGCTGGCGATGGCCTGCGAGATCGGGGGCATAACGAGCGACAGTACCAGGCTCAAAACGGAAGCTCCGCACAAAACACCTGCCAGCACACGATGTGCCGCTTTATTGTCCTGCTTAGATTTATCTGAATTTGCCGTCATCGATGCCTCCTCCCCCAAGAGACCGCGATCTTGCTCTTCCGCGAATTAACCTTGAGCGCGCAACCTATAATTGCTCGCGCTCGATGTGCATATTATTACTCATTGTTTAAACAACGAAAAGCCCAATTCTTTCAATTTCTTTTTTCAGAGTCTTTTTTCTTGACATTTATTCAACTTATGCAGTGTTATTCGATTTTTCTATTATTAGAAAACCGCAGGTAAAATTGTCGGCAAATATAGATACATGACACTCTGTTGTTATTTGTACAACATTTTGTTTTAACCCGCTCAATCTGTGAACGGTCGATATTTGACTGTGAGTGATCGCTCATGTACCTGCAAGGATACCCTACAAACTAGATAGTCAATTTCCGTACAGCTATTGTTAACGTCAACATATTCATACATCTATTCTAGAAACTGCCGCTTGCTCCCCGCGTCGATTCGCCTCGGGACGTAAAAGGGACGTAAAAATGATTGTCGGAACATTTTTAAGGACGAACTTGCTCCCACTCGCAGCCTGAAGCCTTAATCTGCACGAGCATATCTTCTTCCGCGGCCTTCCCCCTCTTGCCTTAGGTAGCCCTTGCCCACAAGGGAGTTCAGCTGACGCACCGTCTTCGTCTTCTCGTATCCGGTCACCTCCGACACGGTCGAGCGCGACACGAGCCTGTTTTCCGGAATGGCATCGAGCACCAGCCGTTCCTCGTCCGTCAGCGCGCATCGTCTATCGACGAAGGGGAGTTTGACGGAGATGTAGCCGTCGCCCACCTCGAAACTCGGTGAAGACCCGGTGCCCTCGTACGCACGCCTTATACGGCGCACGCCCGTCCCAAACTTCTCAATGAGCCCCGCGCGGAACATGCTCTCGGCAAGCACTGGGTTCCTGAGCAGGGAGAAACGACCCTCGAGGTACGCTTCTTTCGTCATTCCCGGAACCAACCCTCCCGGCGAGACGATCTCCGCATCGTCATCTGAAAGCGAGATCCTTACGCATGCGTCCACATCCCAGGTGCGATGCGCGAGGGCATTCGCAATGGCCTCGCGGA
The DNA here is from genome assembly GCA_900542315.1 of uncultured Collinsella sp. Classification (GTDB taxonomy): domain Bacteria; phylum Actinomycetota; class Coriobacteriia; order Coriobacteriales; family Coriobacteriaceae; genus Collinsella. The sequence continues at coordinate 19,278 of UQMV01000018.1, read as the reverse complement.
AGGCTTTTTTCGGAATCCTTTCCACCGACACCCTGTCTGCGCCCTCAATGGCCTCGTACTCGCAATACCTTTCGAAAAACGCTATCGCGCGGTCGAACTGAGCGATCACAGAAACGCCCTTTACGGTTTCCCTATCAAGAATAGTATCGTGGTCCGCCCCGAACTTAGCCATGTCAATTCCTGAGAACGCATTCTCGTCGGCGAGCAACGCCGCAGCATTGGTAAACGCGTCTCCGTCGAGCAGGCCGAGTGTCCTCATGACGTCGTTCGTCAGGGCATTGACGCCCAAAGCACTTGACAGCCTCTTTCCCAAAACGGTGAATTCAAGGTCGCCAGAACGGGCGGGCAGCGCATCGAAGCTGAGGTTCTGCCCTTCCAGTATGAGACGTTTCAGCTCCACGCCGTCCACCTCAACCGTTGCGGAGTCCGACCTTCTGTAGGCCTTACCGCCGCTCAAATAGGGTTTATCAAGCCCCTCCTCTACCGAAAGCTCGACCGTTCTTCCATTTTCTCCTATCTCTAGAAGAAACGACGGACGCGGCGAAATCGAGTCGTTGATCCTGTTCTCGATGTCTAGGCATGCCTGCTTAGGGTTATCGAGCCCCACCACAGTGCCATCGTCGTCAACACCGAACACTATGCGGCCGCCGTTGAAATTGGCGAACGCGCTCACCGTCTTCAAAAAGCCCCTGTTGATTTCGGATTTATATTCCAGGTCATCAGTTTCTCTCTGCATAGCCGCTCCTATCCCTAAATCGTTGCAACGATTGTACAACGATTATCAAATCGTTGTAGATACGACGCAACGACTACGGAGCGTTTTGCCTTTGCTGCGCAAGGTCACCGAGAATCTGTAATATAGCCAGCCGAAATAAACGAGGACCACAGATCAGCCAGGGTTTTCATTGAATATCCCTTTTGCCTTTATATACACAAAAAGCGCCCCTTGGGACGCTTCTGAGAGACTCCCCCTGGGATGTACCCCAAGGGGAGCCGATGGACCTCAGGGGCCGCAGTGAACCGTTCGCAGCCGGGCCGTCGAAGGTCTCGTTACTTAAGCTCAGGCCAGAAATCCTTGTTGGCCTCGATCATGTCGTCAAGAATCTCCTTGGCCACCTTCATGGACGGGACCGTCTTGTTGAGCGCGAACGCCTTGAGCGCCTGATACGTGTTGGGCAGATACTCCGGGAAGAGCTCCATGATCTCGTAGACGCCCTTCCAGACGTAGTAACAGCTGCCCTTCGTATGGCGGTTCTGCTTGCTCTCGTCCTCATTATCTGTATTGGACTTCACTTCGCTAAAGCCTGATAGGACTCCCCCCAAGCCCACATGGAGTCCATGATGGGCCTCAGGCTCTGCCCCAGCTCCGTGAGGGAGTACTCAACGCGGGGCGGGACCTCCGCGTAGACCCTCCTGACGACGAGTCCCGCATCCTCCATGCTGCGCAGGTTCGTTGTGAGGACCTTCTGCGAGACGCCTCCGACGCTGCGCTGGAGGGCCTTGAACCTCATCGAGCCGTTCAGGAGCAAATCCCGCATTATGAGCAGCTTCCACTTGCTGCCGATTAGGGACACGCAGGTCTCCACCGGGCAGGCGGGAAGGTCGCTTCTCTTGGGAAGCTCGTCGTTTCGGTGCTCGGTATAGCCGATTTCATCGTCGCTCATTACATATCACCTGTTCATATATGGTTACTTTTAAGTACCTACAGCACTTTATAGTGCCTACTTCTTATTTGGCACCACACATTTTACCATGAAGCCAAGCAAGCGGCGAGAAGGGCCGCAGACCCACAGGGAAAGGAATGGAAATGAGCAACATCCAGAAAGCACTCGACCTCATCGGCACGTTTGCCACCGGAGACGCCGAGCTGGCGGCGAGCCTCCTCGACGAGGGCTACATCCAGCACAACCTCGCCTACGGCACGGGCCGCGACGCGTTCGTCGGCTCCGTGGAGTACCTGGCCTCCGCCCCCGCCAAGACGACGGTGACAAACATCCGCGCGTTCGAGGACGGCGACAAGGTGTTCCTGCAGACCGTCTACAACTTCGCGGGGGCCGGCGAGCAGGTGGCCTTCGACATCTTCCGCTTCAACGAGGAGGGCCTCATCGCCGAGCACTGGGACAACCTCGCCGAAGTCGCCGGACCGAACCCCTCCGGCCGCACGCAGACCGACGGTGCCACCGAGGCCACCGACCTCGACAGGACCGAGGAGAACCGGGGCCTCGTCGAGGCGTTCCTCGTGGACGTCATGCAGGGGAAGCACCCCGAGAAGACTCCGGAGTACTTCGCGGGCGACGCTTACCTCCAGCACAACACCGGCATCGCCGACGGACTCTCCGGCCTGGGCGCTGCGCTCGAGGCGCTCGCCGCTGCGGGCACCCAGATGGTCTACGACAAGACTCACCAAGTCCTCGCGCAGGGCAACTTCGTCCTGGGCGTGAGCGAGGGCACCTTCGGCGGCAAGCCCACGTCGTACTACGACCTCTGGCGCGTGGAGGACGGCAAGATCGCCGAGCACTGGGACGTCATGGAGACCATCGCCGACCCGTCCGATTGGCAGAACGAGAACGGCAAGTTCTAGAGAAACAGTAGAACAGAGAACGCCGCGGCGCATGCGCCGCCGTCTGCCCGCAAGGCTGCATCGCACGCGCCGAAGACGGGACGTTCAGGATCGACCAGGGGTCGTGCCTGCGCTGTGGGCCGTGCGAAGAGGTGTGCCCACACGGCACGATACGGAGGATAGGAGGATGAAGCGGATGGAAGACCTCGCCCACTGTGTCCGCTATCTTGCGGAAGAGCGCTTCGGGGCAAAGAAAGCCCGCGAAACGGCATCGTCGCTGGAGGGCGACGAGCGAGCCCTCTTCGAAGCCTACCGTGCCCTCGTCAACGTGCGCGAGCCGATGCCGGCGGCCGACGAGTTCCTCGCCGCGCAGGACCGCATGCTCCGGGCCCGCATCGCCGAGATGGGAACCGTCGATGCGAGGGCGCTTCCCCGCACGCCGCTCGATGGGCGTCTGAGCCTCTGGCGCGGCGACATCACCACGCTCGCGGCCGACGTCATCGTGAACGCGGCGAACTCCCAGATGCTGGGCTGCTGGGTGCCCGGCCACCACTGCATCGACAACGCCATCCACACCTACGCCGGAATCCAGCTTCGCGCGGAATGCGCGCGCATCATGCGGGCGCAGGGCCGCCCCGAGCCGACGGGCCTGGCGAAGATGACAGGGGCCTACAACCTGCCGGCGAAATGGGTCGCGCACACCGTGGGCCCCATCGCGGACGGGAACCCCGACGACGAAGACCGGGCTCTCCTGGCGAGCTGCTACGAAAGCTGCCTGGACGCGGCCCGGGAGACGGGGGCGGAAAGCATCGCGTTCTGCTGCATCGGGACCGGCGTGTTCGGATTCCCTCAAAAAGAAGCTGCAGAAATCGCGGTCCGCACGGTGCGCGGATGGCTGGACGGGAACGGGCCGGGCATCCACGTGGTGTTCAACGTCTTCCTGGAATCGGACGAGAGGATCTACCGTGACATTCTTTTCGGCTAACCTACTCACTGGCGGCGGGTACGCGCGTGCAAGGCGAGGTGCGGCTCTCGTGCGCGGGGCTAACGCGACAGCGGAGGAAGCGGCCGAGGCTATGAGGCGCAAGCTCGACGAATACGACGCCGTCCTGGTGGGCGCGGGCGCCGGGCTCTCCGCCGCGGCGGGCTTCTCGTACTCCGGCAAGCGCTTCGACGAGAACTTCGCGGACTTCCGCGACCGGTTCGGGATAACCGACATGTACTCGGGCGGGTTCCACCCTTTCCCCGACCTGGAGACCTACTGGGCGTGGTGGAGCCGCGCCATCCTGCTCAACCGCTACGAGGCGGGGGTCGGCAAGCCCTACCTCGACCTCCTGTGCATCCTCGAAGGGCGGGACTACTTCGTCCTCACCACCAACGTCGACCACCAGTTCCAGCTGGCGGGGTTCGACAAGGCACGGCTGTTCTACACGCAGGGGGACTACGGCCTGTTCCAATGCAGCCGCAACTGCTCTGGCGAGACGTACGACAACGAGCGGCAGGTCCGCGAGATGGCGGAGCTCCAGAAAGACCAGCGGGTGCCGAGCGAGCTCGTTCCCCGCTGCCCGCGCTGCGGGGCGCCCATGGTTCCCAACCTGCGCATCGACGGCTCTTTCTGCGAGGACCGCGGATGGCACGAGGCGGCCGCCCGCTACCGCGCGTTCTGCGAGGCGCATTCCGGCGACCGCATCCTGTACCTGGAGCTGGGCGTCGGGGACAACACGCCCGTCATCATCAAATACCCCTTCTGGAACGCCGTGGCACAAAACGGCCGCGCAGCGTACGCCTGCGTGAACATAGGAGGGGCGTGCGCACCGGCCGCAATCGCTGGCAGGAGCATCCTCGTAGATGACGATATAGATGGATTTCTTCAAAGCGCTTTAGTCTGATTACCTGACAAAGCGGAAATCATTCCCCATCAACCACGTCCTCCGCCCACGCCGACCCCAAGGCCGTAAACGCAGGGAATCCGCAGGGCGCGACGGGGTTTCTCCCCAGAACATTCCGCAGGACGCAAAGAGGCTCCGCAGCGCGATGCGGAGCCTCTTTGCATGTCCGAGGACGTTCTGGGGAGACACCCCGTCGCGCCCTGCGGATTCTCGGTGGGAGTTCTAGACCTTGTCGGCCTTAGTACATACCGCCGCCCTGCTGACCAGCGGTAGCAGCAGCGATAGCGTCCTCAAGCTGAGTGTTCTTGGGGACATCGGAGACGGTAGCCTCGGTGATGAGGATCAGGCTGGCGACAGAAGCAGCGTTCTGCAGGGTGACGCGGCTGACCTTGACGGGGTCGAGGACGCCCATCTCGATCATGTCGCCCCACTCGCCGTTGGCGGAGTTGAGACCCTGGCCGGCGGGCAGCTCGGCAACCTTGTCGACCACGACAGCGCCCTCAAAGCCAGCGTTCTTGGCGATGGTGGCGACCGGAGCGGTCAGAGCCTTCTTGACGATATCGACGCCGATCTTCTCCTCGGGGTCGTCGATCTCGACAGCGTCGAGCGCAGGAGCAGCGTCCATGAAGGCGACGCCGCCACCGGCGACAATGCCCTCCTCGACGGCAGCGCGGGTAGCCTGCAGGGCGTCCTCGACGCGGTGCTTAATCTCCTTGAGCTCGGACTCGGTAGCAGCGCCGACCTTGATGACGGCAACGCCACCGGAGAGCTTGGCCAGGCGCTCCTGGAGCTTCTCGCGGTCGAAATCAGAGGTGGTGTTCTCCATCTCACCCTTGATCTGAGCGATACGAGCGTCGATGGCCTCCTTGGAGCCAGCGCCACCGACGACGACGGTGTTGTCCTTGGAGATGGTGACAGACTTAGCGGTACCGAGCATATCGGCGGTGATGTCAGCGACCTTCACGCCCAGCTCGTCCAGGGCAGCCTGGCCACCGGTGAGGACGGCGATGTCCTCGAGAATGCGCTTGCGGCGATCGCCGTAGCCCGGAGCCTTGACGGCGCAGACGTTGAGGGCGCCACGGATCTTGTTGAGGACCAGGGTAGGCAGAGCCTCGCCGTCGATGTCCTCAGCGATGATGAGCAGGCCACGGCCAGCGCGCTGGACAGCCTCGAGAACGGGCATGATGTCCTGAACGCTGGAGATCTTCTGGTCGGTGATGAGGATGTACGGATCCTTCATCACGGCCTCCATGCGGTCGTTGTCCGTGACGAAGTAAGCGGAGACGTAGCCCTTGTCGAACTGCATGCCCTCGACGGTGTCGATGGTGATGTCGAACGTCTGGGAATCCTCGACGGTGATGACGCCGTCCTTGCCCACGACCTCCATGGCCTCGGCGATCTTCTCGCCGACCTCGGGGTCACCGGCGGAGATGGTACCGACGGAAGCGATCTGCTCCTTGGTCTCGACCGGCTTGGCCTGCTTCTTCATCTCGGCAACGGCGGCGTTAACGGCCTTGTCGATGCCGCGACGAATGGCCAGCGGGTTGGCGCCAGCGGCGACGTTGCGCAGGCCGTCGTTGACGATGGCCTGAGCGAGCAGGGTTGCGGTAGTGGTGCCGTCACCCACGGTGTCGTTGGTCTTGGTGGCAACCTCCTTCACCAGCTGGGCACCCATGTTCTCGATGTTGTCCTCGAGCTCAATCTCCTTGGCGACGGAAACGCCGTCGTTGGTGATGGTCGGGGCACCGAACGTGCGCTGCAGCGCAACGTAGCGACCCTTGGGGCCCATGGTGACGGTAACGGCGTCGGCCAGAGTGTTGACGCCCTTGGCAAGCTTAGCGCGGGCATCGGTGTTGAACGTAATGTTCTTTGCCATGGTAGGTAATCCTCCAAAAGAAATGTGACTCGCGTCGCCGCTTCCGAGTCCTATGCGACGGGCGCGTTCAAAGACGAATCAGAGATTCTGACGAGACTAGGCCTCGACGACGGCGTAGATGTCGTCGGCGCGCATCAGCAGATACTTCTCGCCGTCGACCTTGACCTCGTTGCCACCGAACTTACCGTAGATGACAACGTCGCCAACCTTGACGTCCATGGGGATGCGCTCACCCTTGTCGTTGACCTTGCCGGCGCCCACGGCAACGATGGTGCCGCGCTGCGGCTTCTCCTGAGCGTTGCTGGCGATATACAGACCAGAAGCGGTCTTCTGCTCGGCCTCGTCGGGCTTGACCAGAACACGATCTGCAAGCGGCTTCAAAGACGACATGCTTGTCTCCTCCTTTTTGGGCCGCGCGGTTATACCACGCGAATTAACCCTTTTTGTTTGCGTACGCGTTGAATGGTACCCACGAATGGCGGGTTATACAACATGGAGTCAAAAAATCTTATTTTTTGGCACTTAGATTTTCTGAATGCCGGGGGATAACTTGTGCGCAGCTCCCGTGTGGCGCCGGAGGGGCGGGATATAAGGTTTCCTGCTCGGGCAGTCCTGCTCGCACGAAGGCCACATTAAGTGGCCTTCGGCTCGTGCGGAACTCGCGATAAACCTTATATCCCGCCCCTCCGGCGCCACACGGGAGCTGAGTCAACGTTATCGGGCCCGGCATTCAGAAAAGTCAGTGCAGCAAAATGGCGATGCGGATAGGAACGTGGGCATGGTTTTCGCTGCGCGCACGGGTCCCCTGGGGAGCGCCGTGCATTTTTGGGAGTATTCAGCAAGCCAGGACGACTGCATACGCGCCGGACACACCATATTGATCCCAAGGACGCCATCGACCGGCGATTTAAGTCGCAGGCAAACCCCGTCAAGACAAAAAGGTATGCCTCGCGCCGTACCGGAGCCCAAAATGACGTCAATCTCCGCAACGTTACTCAGCCGCAGCGGCACCGGCGGAGCGCGCGGTGCTGAATACTCCGTTTTTTGCACGGCACGGGCGGGGGTACATCAGGATCAAGAAGAACATCCCAGCCTTTTTATGCAATCTGTAATGGGAAGTATGCAAAACACCAAGAGGCAGCATTGCTGATGTCCAAATTGAGCGCGCAGGGCAGCGGCGCGTCCGCCCTGCGCCCAAATCCAGCAGAGCGGGGACGCTCCTAACAAATCCTCACCGGCAAACAAACGCGGCTCGAGCGTTATCCCAAAATTGGCTGCCCGAGCCGCGCTTAACGGTACGGCATGAATACTTAGCGCTCGTAAATCAAGTTACCTGCCAGGTAGGTTGCTTGAACCTTGGTAGCCTGGAGCTCTTGGGGGTCGATGGTGAGCGGGTTTTGATCCAGGACTACCAGATCGGCGTATTTGCCGGGCTCCAGGCTGCCGAGGTTTTGCTCGTCGCCCGCTGCGTAGGCGCTGCCCAGGGTGTAGTTGCGCAGGGCCGTTGCTGCATCGATGCGCTCGCTCGGCAACCAGCCGCCCTCGGGCCAGTGGCTTTTGGGGTCCTGGCGCGTGATAGCCGTGTAGAGCACGTTCATGCTGGTAACAGCTGTGATGGGGCTGTCGGTACCGAAGGCCTGGCGAATGCCGCGCTGCTTATAGGTCGCAAACGGCCACATGATGCGGCTGCGCTCCAGGCCCAGATCGCGCTCCGGACCACCCGGATCGAGCGTGATGTGACAGGGCTGGCTCGAAGCAACCACGTTGAGCTTGCGCAGGCGGTCGATGTCCTCGGGCAAGAGGTTCTCCAGATGCTCGAGCGTGTTATGACCGTGCCGGGGCAAGCCGTAGAGTTCTGCCGCCTCCTCAAAGATATCGAGTGCGGCATGGATGGCGCCGTCGCCGATGACGTGGATGCGCACGGTGTGACCGCGCTCCGCGGCCGCCAGAACCAGTTTGCGCATGCGCTCAGCCGGAACCGTCAGACGGCCCTGGTCGCCCGGGAAGCGCGGATTGGTATAGGGCTCGGTGAGATATGCCGTGTGTTCGCTCGACACGCCATCGAAGAACTGCTTAAAACCAGGCGCCGAGAGCAGCGCGTTGTTCGCGTAGCGGGTCTGCAGTTCTTCTAAGCGCGATTGGTCATCCAGCAGTGTGGGGAATAGATGGGCTCGGATGCCCAGTTTGCCGGCTGCCTGCAGTTTGTCGTAGACGTCGTCGCGGATAAAATCGCAGCCCGGCATGGGCATGAGCGACATATCGCAGATCGAGGTGATGCCCTGCTCGGCCATACGCTTCATCTGGTCGGCGTAAGCGCTCGCGATGCGGTCCTCGCCCAGCCACTCCAGGCAGCGCGGTAGCAGCTGCATGGCAGCCGCCTCGTGAGCAATGCCCGTGAGCTCGCCGTTTGCATCCTTGTCGTAGCCGCCGCCCGCTGGCGGCTCGCTGTCGCGTGTGACGCCGAGCGCCTCGAGTGCGCGGCTGTTGAGCCAAAGCGTATGCCCGTCGCCCGAATACATAACGCAGGGACGATCGGGGAATGCCGCATCGAGCGACGCCTTGGTAGGATGCTCGGGCGGGTCCCAACGGTAGTCGCGCCAGCCCTGCGTCACAACCCAAGCGTCATCGGGCAGGTCCTTGGAAAACTCGAGCGCGTGCTGCACCAGCGCAGCCTCGGACGTGCCCATATCCATGAGCATGTACGGCGAGGAGCCGACCGAGGTATGGAAGAAGTGCAGATGAGCGTCATGGAAACCGGGGCAGACAAACTGCTCGCCGTAGTCGATAACCGGCGTGGCGGCAGGCGCGGCGGCAATCACGTCATCGGGCGCACCGACTGCGACGATACGGTCGCCTGCGATGGCAATCGCCAGCTCGCGGGCGGTATCGATGCCGTCTTGCGCGGTAAAGACGTTCTTGGAGCGGATAATCCGATCGATATGTTGCATGGGCATCCCCATCTCTGGCAGGAAATTCAACACCCCCGAGTGTACTCCCCCGCCCTTGTAACAAAACCCCAAGCGGCAAACGGCAACTTTACCAGCCCTAGCGGCAGGTGGCATACTGGAGAGAGCCTGTACGATTTTGCGATCAACCCAGCAAGGAGCAAATCGACCATGACGAAGACCAAGGCACAGCAGATTATGGCGGCGACCGAGGCTCGCGCGGCTGACGACGTCACCGCAGCCATCAAAGATATCGCTACCGAGTTTGAACCCTATATCATCAAGCAGCGCCGCCACTTCCATAAGCACCCGGAGCTGAGCCTTGCCGAGGAGCGCACGACCTCCGACATCGCCAACCAGCTCGACGCCATGAATATCCCCTATGAGCGTCCCCTTAAGACGGGTCTGGTGGCGACCCTTCGCGGCACCGCGCCCGACGCCTACCGCGAGGACGGTACGCCGCGCCGCCGCATCCTGCTGCGTGCGGATATCGACGCCCTGCCCGTCACCGAGCAGACCGGCGAGGAGTTCGCCAGTGTCAACAAGGGCTGCATGCACGCCTGCGGCCATGACTGCCACATCGCCATGATGCTCGGCACGCTGCAAATCCTGCGCCATATGACCGACGACATTCACGGCGAAGTCCGCATCGTCTTCCAGCCCAGCGAGGAAAACGGCCAGGGCGCCAAGCTCATGATCGGCACGGGTGTGCTCGACGGCGTCGATGGCGCCTACGCCGCGCACATCTGGAGTGAGGTCGACGCCGGCACCGTGAGCTGCGAGCCCGGACCGCGCATGGCCAATACCGACTGGTTCCGCATTGATGTCCGCGGCACCTCATGCCACGGCGCCATGCCCCAGCGCGGCCACGACGCCGTTATGGTTGCCGCCGAGATCGTCAACGCCCTGCAGACCATCGTTTCGCGCGAGATCAGCCCATACGAGCCGGCTGTCATCACCGTCGGCGAGCTGCACGGCGGCACCGCGCGCAACGTTATCGCCGGCACGGCCTACCTCGCCGGCACGGTGCGCACCTACGGCGATTCGACCCACGAGGAAATGCCGGAGCTTATGCGCCGCATCGTGGAGCATACCGCGGCCGCCTTGGGCGCCGAGGCAGAGCTCACCGACTACACCATCGCCAACTACAAGGTCGAAAACGACGCCGCCTCGAGCGAGCGTTGTCGTCAGGCCGTAATCAAGTGCTTGGGTCCCACCGGTCAAGGCCATTACCGCGGCACGCTTTCGGGCGAGGATTTTTCGGAGTACCTGCGCCGCGTACCGGGTGTGCTCGCCTTTGTAGGTACGCGCAACCCCAAGATTGGCGCCACGTACGCCCAGCATTCCTGCTTTTACAAGATTGACGAGACCGTGCTGGCAAAGGGCTCCATGGTGGCCGCCCAGTATGCTATCGACTTTTTGGCCGAGCCCACGCAAGAGGAGCTCGACGGCCCCGCGATTACCGCGGTCGCCGAAACCAACCCCGATCTGGCCGCCAAGTTGCGCTCTGCCAAGGCGACGACCGCCGAGGCTCGCGACGCCATCCATGATGCCCGCACGGCTCGCCATGCCGCAATCAAGGGCATCCACGAAGCCCGAGCCGCCGCTCGTCACGAGGATAAGCACGACAAGTAGTCGTCACACCCATCCATAACAGCCTGGCTAAAGCAAAGCGGGGGCGGACGTTTCGAAGACGTCCGCCCCCGCTCATTTGTCAAGCTCTATTTCTACCATTTCTACCCCGTCCCCAAATGGCAGGCGGCATGGCTACTCGTCCTGAGGGTCCTCGTCGGAACTTGACTCGGACTCGGGCTCAGGTGCGGACTCAGGCACCGGCTCGGGCTCAGGCACAGGCTCAGGCTCAGGCGCCGGCTCGGGCACAGGCGCAGGCTCAGGCGCCGGTTCGGGCACAGGCGCAGGCTCAGGTGCAGGTGCCGGCTCAGGCTTGGGCTCGGGCTCAGGCGCGACATCCGGAGCGCTGTAACCCGAGGGAGCGGACTTCTTCTCGAAGGGCAATACAAAAGTCAGGACGTCGTCCTTGTCCTCGTCGGCCCACTCGCTTGCATAACGTGCAACCCAATAGCCAACGGCACGGTGCTTGAGCATCTTGCCAAAGACCGTAAGAAATACGGTGACAAAAGCGACCAGCACCAGGAACAGCACGAGTGTGATGCCACCGCCGGTAACAAGCGCCTCAATAACCGTAGGACGATAGTAGTAACTATACATACCGACAGAGGCAATGGCGCCAAAGACAACCGTCAAGATCCATGTGACAACGTTGGCGACCAGGCCCGTCAAAAACTCGGGAAGCCACGAAGCGCAGAACAGCTTGGTCTTGTTGTTCTTAAAGGCCGCCCAGACCTTATCGAGCGAAAACGCGCTCTCGACGCGACCGGTCACCGCAAAATGCATCACGGCAATGTCGGCGAACATCTTAAAGAAGACCCCCAGGACCGCCGTGACAATCATAGCCAGAACGAGCAAGCCAAGCGAGCCAAACAGCGCAGCCTCGAGCGCATAAGAGCCGTAATAAGAATACGAGCCCGCAGCGCCAATTACCACGCCCTCCACCAGCGAAAGCGCTACACCGATCACGGGAATGGCAGCGATAACCTCGAGCACGACCGAAATAACGCTCGAAAAGACTCCGAGGCCAAACGACGTGGAACGCATCAACGGACGCTCCATGCCGTCATCGATCTTAAGCGACAGATCGCGACCCCACTCGATGCCAAAGCCCGAACCGCACACGCTCGCCACGTAGGCAGCCAAAAAGCCGATGGCAGCTGCAATACCGCCAATAACGGGAATAAACAACACGAGTACCGACACGACACAGATAAGCGCCGGCAAAAAAGCAATCTGGCACACGCGCTGCAGCACGCCCGGAGTCTTGGTCATATCCTCAAACGCCTGAGCCACACAGCCCTTGGACGCGTTCATGGGAGGCTGAGGGACAAATTGCTGAGGTTGACCCTGAGGGGTGGAAGCTGCAGCACCAGCATTAGGAGCACCGCACGCACCGCAGAACTTGTCGTTATCGCCCATAGGAGCGCCACACTGCGAACAGAACATCGAAATCATCCCTTCGTATCTAGAGCGAATCACCTGGATCGCAAACGATGTCTTTGGCATCATTATCACCCAATGTGAGGACAAATACTCTTAGATGACGTATTTGCAACGCGCGAGGCGCTTTTCGATTGTTTGATGAGTGTGTCCGCGCTAGTTCGTTCCGCGGAAGCCCTTGCCGACGATCTCGGAACTGTCGACGATCGTGATAAAGGCACCCGGATCGACTTCGCGCGCATAGCGGCGCAGTTGCACGGCCTCGCGACGGCTCAGCACGCTCATGATCACCGTCACGCACTTGCCCGAGAAGGCACCGTAGCCGCGGCTGATGGTCGCCGTACGGTTGAGATGCTTGACGATAAACTCCTCGACCTTAAGGGGCTCGGAACAAATGACCGTGCAGACTTTGCGCAGGTGAATGCTCTCAATGGCTTTGTCGACCACAAGCGTCTTGGCAAACAGGCCGAGCACGCAATACAGACCGACACGCGGGCCGTACAAGAAGGCCGCGATGGTCACGATACCGATATCGACCAGCAGCAGGGCGCGGCCAATCTCGAGCGTGGTGCGGCGCTTGAGGATCATGGCAAGAATGTCCGTGCCACCCGTCGAGGCGCCGATGTCAAAGACAATAGCGCTGCCGAGCGCCGGCAAGATGACGGCAAAGCACAGGTCGAGCCACATATCGCCCGTCATCGAGACATCGGTCGGAATGAAGAGCTCAAACAGCGAGACGTAGGCCGAAAGCGCAAACGAGGCGAAGACACTCCACAGGATTGCCTTGCGCTCCAAAAAGATAAAGCCCAAAACGACGAGAACCGCGTTGATAATCCACATAAAGACGCCGACGGGCAGAGTCGGGAACAGCGTGGACAGAATGACCGACACGCCCGAGGTGCCGCCAAAAGCAAAGTGATTAGGGGTTTTAAACGCAACGATGGCAAAGGCCGTAAGAATCAGACCCAGATTGAGCTCGGCAAAAAAGCGCGGGAAGCCCGGCTCCTGGCTGCGCTTTTGACCGGCACGCTCGCCGCGCTCGATATCGGTGCGATCGACCACGCGCTTCATCGGCACCACGGGAGGACGATGCACCTCCTCGGCAGCACGCGATGCCGCCTCTGCAGCGGCGGCCTCAATCGCCCATGCCTTGCTTTCTGTTTCGTGCTCGTCGGCCATTACGGCAACTCCTCGTTAACGATTTGGAAACAATGCGCCCATTAGGGTAACGCGGAACGCGACGATTGCAACCCCTAGTTAGACGAGCGGTATGCCTACATCGGGGGGCATACAAAAAACGGCCGGCCACGCTTTTGCTTACGCGGTCGGCCGTTTAATGTTTTCGCAGATAAAACCTGCCAAAACAAACCTGTCCCTTTTTTGAAGGTTATTCGTGCTGGCTGGTGCGGTGCTCGTACTCCTCGGGGGTGATGACGTCCTCGATGCGCAGGTTGACGCCCGCCACCTCAAGGCCGGTCATCGCGGCAAGGCGCTCGGTGACGCGCGCCTTGACATCGTCGAATATCGCGGGCGCATAGGCGCCGTACTCGATGATGACGGAGATGTTGACGACTACGCGGTTGTCGTCGGTGACCTCGACCGTCACGCCCTTGGTCAGATTCTCGGCGCCAAACTGCTCCTGCACAAAGTGCATGAGGTTACCCTTCATGCCCAGGACGTGCGGCACCTCACGGGTGGCCATGGCGACAATTTTCTCGATTACGCCGTTAGAATAGGTCAGCGAGTCCTCGGACTCATCCGACTCCTCATCATCCTCGTCCACCTCGGACTCGGTCTCCACCTCGGCGAGAGACTGACCTTCGAGTTCTACATCCTCGGCTTCGGCGACGACCGCCTCGTTCTCCTCGAGCTCGGTATCGGCCACATCGACCTTTGTGTTAAAAGCCATGGTTCCTCCTTATGCCCACCGCAGACGCGGCAGTCGAATACGTATTAGCGGCCGCTGAACAGACGACCGAAGAAGTTGACGATACCGTTCTCGCCATCGCGGATCTGGCCGATCACGGCACCGATCAGCACAAAAAACGCGATGACCAGCGTATCCCACAGGCCCAGCGTGAGCACCAGCACGGCGAGGATAAAGCCCGCGACGGCGCCGAGTGTGGTATTGGGATGGCGCACGGCATAGCTCCAAATGGCAGCGCCCGTACCCTTGATGAGACCCATAGCCTCGTCAAAATCCGCGGCTGCCGCATCTTGCAACTCGGTTGCCTCTGCTTTGGAATCAACAGGTTCGCTTGCCGGCGTGGCGCTCTGGTCAATCGTCAGGCGCGGCGTACGAGCGGTCTTATCTTGATTGGTATCACTCACCGGAAACCTCCACGGTCTGGACGGTAGTCTTGGACGGCAAAAAACGGACGCGCGCGGTCGTACCCGGCGTGCCGAGCATGGTGTCGCAAGCTTCCTCGATGCGCTGTTGCATCGCGGTAGCCAGAGATGCCACGTCCTTATCGTCAAGCGCGATAGCCTCGACCTTAAATCGGACGTGCGAATCGTCGGAGCCTTGGACGCGGGCCTCAACATGCTCGACCATCACGCGGTCGTCGCGCTCGGCAGCAGCCCTGGCACACGAAGAAAGCGCCGCAAGGGTAACCTCGATATTGCGTTCCCCCGCCGGATGCACGCAGGACGGCTCGCGACGAGCAAACATCAGGCGGAAGAAGCTTACCAGCACGCCGATCGCCACAACTCCGCCGCATGCCGTCACGACAATGCGCGGCATGGGGTCGCGCATCAGCAGCATAAAGCGATACGTATACGGCCCCCAAAACTGGCAGACGAGCGTACCCAGCGCCACGATGGCGGCGGCAAGATACACAATCGCTAGGGCTCGTTTGAGTACGCGCACGTGGCGCTCCCTTCAAATCTCGGCTCTCGAAATGCAAAACGGTTCGCATCATTATAAAAGAGCCGGGTCCGGTGCTCTACGCACGCGGATCCGGCTCATCTATTCCACGAGGCTTGCATGCTCGCTTCATTATGCCCAGATATGCACGGCTTAACCCGTGCGGGCGCTACTCCTCCTCGAGGGCAGCGATGACCTCGTCGGTCATGTCCATGGTGCTGTAAACATCCTGGACGTCGTCGAGCTCCTCAAGACGGTCGATGAGGCGCTGAACCTTCTTGGCGTCGGCGCCGGAGACCTCGGTCGGGGTGGTCGGGACCATGGTGGTCTCGGAGCCCTTGACCTGGACGCCCTGCTCCTCGAGCGCCTTGGAGACAGCCATGACCTCGTTGGCAGTAGTCCAGACGATCCACTCCTCGCCGGCGTCCTCGTAGTCCTCGCCACCGGCCTCGGCGATGGCCATCATGAACTCATCCTCGTCACCGGCAGCACCGTTGGCGATCATGGTCTCCTTCTTGGCGTTCTCGTCCAGGATCTCCTTGGCGACGACGATCTGGCCCTTGCGCTCAAACTGGAAGGCGACGGAGCCGGAGGTGCCCAGGTTGCCACCAGCGTGGGAGAAGGCGGAACGGACATCAGCAGCGGTACGGTTGCGATTGTCGGTCAGGCAGTCGACGTAGACGGCGACACCGGCGGGACCGTAGCCCTCGTACACGATGTTCTCGTAGACGGCGGCATCGGCACCCGAACCAAAAGCCTTGTCGATAGCGGACTTGATCTTGTCCTTAGGCATGGACTGAGCCTTGGCCTTGGCAACGGCAGCGGCGAGGCTGGCGTTGTTCTCGGGCAGCGGGTCGCCGCCGAGACGGGCAGCAACGGTGATGTTGCGGCTGAGCTTGGAGAAGAGGGCGGAACGCTTGGCGTCCTGCGCGCCCTTACGATGCTTGGTTGTGGCCCACTTAGAGTGTCCGGACATACGTGTCTCCTATCGGTTTCGACCTAAAGCCCAGCGCAGATGCTCGGGCAATATAAACAAACGTCGTTATGATATACCTACTGGCCTGCGAGATAAACCCCAAAATGAAGGCGTCGTGATGATGACCCCTTTGGTGCAAAGAGACCTGGCCCCCCAATGCACCAAGTTAGGACCAGAGGAAGTCGCTGCGGGTGACGGTGGCGCCGATGGCAAAGGGCATGCAGGCGATGACCGGATACAGGTAGCGCATGTAAGTCGAGCCGTTGCACGGGCCAATCAGGCACACGGCGAGCACGCCCAACAGCGGCACCCAGATCGCCAGCGCACGCCATGAATGACGACGCAGCAGGTAGACCACCACGGCAATCATGATCCACACATAGGTGGCCGAGCTCATGGTGAGCGAGATAAACGGGACGCGTTGTACTGCCACGCGATACAGGTTGATCAGGTGGTCGCACCAGCGCACGACCTTGCTATCGACCGGATGGAAGTCGAAGTACTTGAGGTTATCGGGCTTCGCCATAATCTCGGCACTGCGCGCCGTGCTGTAGACCCACGCATCGCGGGCACTCGGATAAAAGTAGCCGTAGTAGTTATTGATGAGCGCCGAGATATAGCACTCGGGATCCTTTTTGAACATCTGGGCCCACACCTCAAAATAGGCCTTGATGTCCTCCTGCGAGGCGTACTCGTTAAAGCAATTTTTGACGGCGTCCGACTTATCCGGGTTGTAGCGGCGGCCCAGATTCTCGTACTTGAGCACACGGTCGATCACGGCACGCTCTTCGTCGGTCACCAAGCCGTCGCAAGGAGCCTCCACGATGGTGCCATCCTCCTTAACCGTGGGGTTGACGCCCGAGTTGAGGCCGTCGTGTTTTTGGACGAAACGAGCCGTCTGCTGGAACGGAATCGAGAGGATTTCACGCTTGGAACCAGGCGTGATGTCGTGCGCCGGCATAAAGACCTTGGTGAAGTACATATTAGAGGCAAGGCAGAGTGCAAGCACCACAAGAACTCCCACCCAGCGGAAACGCGGGATGGCGCCCGAAGGCGCAGCACCAGCCTGCTTGGCCGCACGGCGAGCCACATGTGCGTCCCATGCGCAAAACGCCGTCGCGATTACGCATGCCGCCAGGGGAAACACCAGGCCGCCGTTGCGCAGAAACGTGGAACCCATGGCGCCCAGAGCGAGCAGCAGCCAGTCGTGGCGCGCAAAGAGCACGGGGGCTTTCTCGCCCGCTCGCTCGACATTGGCATCACGACGGGGCAAGCCACATGCCACGAGCTTGACGGTCTGTACCAGCAGCACCAAGAACGCGTCGGCAAAGAGCACGTCTTTGGTGAGCAACGCCGCGTAGTTAGAGAACATCGGCATAAACGCAAAGAACAGCAGGATCGCACCGCGAACCGGCAGGCTCACGCCCAGTTTGCGCAGCGACGAAATGGAATAGGCCATGCAGGCGGCCGTGATGACAAATTGAGCGCAGGTATAGATGATGAGGCCCGCGTTAGCGCTGTTGAACAGCGAAAGCCCCAGCTGAACGCACGAGCCGATAATGGCCGTGTGCACTACAGGATGATGCCCGTTGAGCAGCACGTTGGGGTTGAGTAGGCGCAGGTAGTCGCTCGTGCCGTTGGGATAGTTGAACCACTGGCGAATCTGCGCGCCCGTATCTCCCATAAAAAGGCCGGGCAGCGAAGCGACGAGCGTGGGCGCCCAGGCGATCATAAGCACCAGGAAGGGCCCGGCAAAGGGATGGACCGAGAGCACGGCGTGAGCCACACGCCATACGCGGCCAAAGTGCGCTTCGGAAAACGGGATGCGCCGAGAGCTCAGCCAATCCAGGCACTCAAAAGCCAGATAGAAGGCAACGACCGCCAAGAGCATCCAGCCCGCGCCGCCAATCCAGGCGCAGATGATGCGGGCTTTGTCGCCAAGGACAATCTCGGCCGAGTCGGTGAGATCGTAACTGCGGCCGAACACCATGCAGATGGCGAAGAACAGCGACGGCAGAATGATCGATGGACGCCAGGTGTCGCCACGGCCAAAGAACACGTAGCGAAACGGCAAGGTGAGCAGGCAGGCAAGTGCAAGCAGCATGACCGCGTCGGTATGGCCGGCAAACGAGAGGAGCACCTCGTAGCACACGTACAGCATGCCCGAGGCTTTGGGGTCAATCGCCAAGACTGCGTTGCTCGACACCGGGGCGGGATCGATGGAAAACGCCGTGGTCGCCAACAGCGCGAGCAAAAATGCGATGAGCGTCTGCTTGGCGGGGTAGCGCTTAAACCAGACGATGCGGGCAGCGTCGCGCGCAGCCGTTGTGGAGAGATCGGAATCCTTCACAGTCCGAAAGCCTTTCTAGAAACCTATCAAACTCGGCAAAACCACCACAAAGGTGCCTGTCCCCTTTGTGGTGGTTTTGGTGGTTAGGCGTCCAGGTAGACGCGCTGGGGCTGGTTGCGGCGACGAGCAAAGATGATGAGCGCCAGGCCCGCGATTACGAGTGGCAGACTCAACAGCTGACCCATGGTGATGACGCCGCCCAGCAGATAGCCCAGCTGCGCATCGGGCACGCGCACAAACTCAATCAGGAAGCGGACGATGCCGTAGCCCATCACAAAGACGCCCATAAACGTGCCCTGGGGTAGCAGCGGTTTTTTGCGGCTGAGCACCTGCAAGATGCAAAAGAGCACGATGCCCTCGAGAAATGCCTCGTAGAGTTGGGATGGATGGCGCGGCATATCGCCCGCGGTGCCGCCAAAGATCACGCCCCAGGGCAGATCGGTCGGCTTGCCCCACAGCTCGCCGTTGACAAAGTTGGCGCAGCGCCCCAGGCACAGGGCCAGCGGAGCACCGATGACCGCGAGGTCTGCCAAAGTCCACGCATCGAGCTTGTACATGCGGCACACGAGCACGCCGCCGATGATGCCGCCCACCAGGCCGCCATGGAAACTCATGCCGCCCTCGTTGGTGGCAAAGATCTCGAGCGGATGCGTCCAGTAGTAGCCGTCGCCGTAGAAAATGACGTAGAACAGGCGAGCGCCAATGATAAGGCCAAAGACCACGCCGACCACGACGCTCGTCAGG
>UQMV01000017.1 GCA_900542315.1 uncultured Collinsella sp. | reverse complement strand
GCCAGCATGTCCGGGATGCGCATAGTAGGCATCCTTGACCTCGAGCAGTGTCTCCTTAAGTGCCGTGGAGCAGTCGGCAATCTGGCCGTTGGGCAAAACCTCGCCCGGCTCGATGGCGTTACGGTAGCGAATCTCCCACGGATCCAGGCCGACCTTCTCGGCCAGCAGGTCGATCAGGCTCTCGAGCGCAAACTCGGACTGGCACACGCCAAAGCCGCGGAACGCACCGGCGGGTGGGTTGTTGGTGTAGTAGCCAAAGCCGCGAATGTCGGTGTTCTGGTACTTGTAGGGGCCGACGGCATGCGTGCAAGCACGCTCGAGCACCGGGCCGCACAGCGACGCGTAGGCGCCGGTGTCAAAGTTGATCTCGCAATCCAGGCCGGTAAAGTTGCCCTCGGCATCGCAACCCAGCGTAAAGGTGCCGTCCATGGCATGGCGCTTGGGATGGAACGCGAGCGACTCGGCGCGCGTGAGCTTGCACTTCACAGGACGCTGGAGCTTATAGGCAGCGAGCGCGGCCAGGTGCTGGATGGACACGTCCTCCTTGCCGCCAAAGCCGCCACCCACGAGCATGGTTTCGACGACCACGCGCTCGGGATCGTTGTCCCAGCCAAACATGTGGGCACACTCTTTGCGCGTGTCGTAGGCACCCTGATCGGTCGACTGCACCTTGACGCCGTTCTTGTACGGATATGCCACGGCGCACTCGGGCTCCAAGAAGGCATGCTCGGTAAAAGGCGTGGTAAAGCGCTGCGTCACGGTAAACGCGCTCTCCGCCAGCGCCTTGGCGGCGTTGCCGCGCGTCACGTGACGGCTCTGGCACACGTTGTCCTTGAGCTCCACCGTGTTGCCGAAGGCAAAGAAGCTGTCGTGCAGGCGCGGGGCGTCGGCAGCCCTGGCCTCGACAATGTTGCGCACGGGCTCCAGCGGCTCGTAATCGATCTTTACGAGCTTCTTGGCCTTCTCGAGCGTCGCCTCATCCTCGGCAACCACCAGCACGATGGCATCGCCCACGCAGCGGGTGATATCGCCCGCCGCGATCATGACGTCCCAGTCCTGGATAAGGTGGCCGACCTGGTTGACCGGCACGTCCTCGGCACGCAGGATGCCCACCACACCGGGCAGGGCCTCGGCCTTGGAGGTATCGATGGAGAGCACGCGGGCGCGCGGATACTTGGAGCGCACGGCGCTGGCGTAGGTCAGACCCGGCTGATCGAGCTCGTCGATGTCGTCGGGATACTTGCCCTCGCCGAGCACCTTCTTGCGCACGTCGATACGGAAGGCGCGCTTGCCCACGCCGTAGTCGTCGCCGCGCTCCAGGCCTTCGTCGATCTGCTTTTCGCCGCGGAGCACCGCAGCGGCCAGCGAGATGCCCTCGATAATCTTTTTGTAGCCGGTGCAGCGGCAGACGTTACCGCGAATGGCGTACTTGATCTGCTCCTCGGTGGGCTCGGGGTCCTCGGCGATGAGCGCTGCACCCGCCATGACCATGCCGGGAATGCAAAAACCGCACTGTACGGCGCCCACGGCGCCAAAGGCGTACACAAAGGCCTCGCGCACGTCCTGGGGCAGGCCCTCGACGGTCACGATGCTGCGACCGGCGGCAAGAGCGGTGGTCAGTACGCACGCCTTGACGGCCGCACCGTCCACATGGATGGTGCAGGTGCCGCAGGCGCCCTCGGAGCAGCCGTCCTTGGCGGAGTGGATGTGCAAGTCGTCGCGCAGAAAGCGCAGCAACGGTTTGTTTTGGGTCGTCGTGCGCTCGACACCGTTAACGGTAAAAGTGAATTCCTGTGCCATGGTGATTCCCCTCTACACGCCGGCGGCGATGCCGGTACGGTCGTGGATGGCGCCATGCGGGCAGACGACGGCGCACATGCCGCACGACAGGCAATCCGCGCCATCGATATGGGCGCAGTTGTCCTCGATGCGGATAGCGCCGGCAGGGCACTTTTTAGCGCACATGCCGCAACCGATGCAGCTCGTGTCGCAGATCTTGCGGGCAATGGCGCCCTTATCGGTGTTGTTGCAGCGCACCAGGATATTCTGGTAGCCGGGGACGAAGGCAATCACGCGCTGCGGGCACGCCATGCCGCACAGGCCGCAGCCCGTGCACTTGGAGCGATCCACGCGGGCGATGCCATCGACCAGCGCAATGGCACCGTGGGGGCAGGCCGTGACGCAGGCGCCGCAGCCAATGCAGCCTTCGCTGCAGCGGGCGTCGCCGCCCGCGGAGGCGCAACCGCTTCCGCAGGCAACGTAGGCCACGTTATGTTGAATGGATTTGGCCATAAGAGACTCGCCTATTTCTTAAGAAGGTACGAATAGTTGTCGCGCACGGCCTTGATGGTCAGGCGGACGGCCTCGGGAAGACCGGTGTTGACGGCATCGACCGAGACGGTGCGGACCGTGTCGGCGACGCGGACCTTAAAGTGGTCCTCGTCCACAGCCAGGAAGCCCTCGTTCTCGGAGTTCTCCATGTCTTGCTCGCTCCAGAACAGGGTGAGCTTGTCCTTGTAGGGACGACCCTCCTGGTAGGGGCAGAACACGGCGCAGTTACCGCACTCGTTGCACATGCCGTCGACATGGACGACCTGATGCTTGGCCAGGCCCGGCACCTTAATTGCCACGTTGGCGCGGTTGGGGCACACATCGCAGCAGACCTCGCACACCGAGCCGCAGCCCAGGCAGCGAGTCTTGGTGCAGTTGCGCTTGTCGCGGCACAGCGACCCCTTGCGCTCGTAGCAAGTGTCCTCGCGACCGGTCTGAGCATTCTGGTCGGCGTACTTGTTAAAGTCCACGCCGGCGATGGCACGGGCAACCTCGGCGGCATCGGCGATGGCCTCGACCACGGTGGCAGGACCGCGACGGCAGTCGCCCGCAGCCCAGACGCCCTCGACGCCGGTGGAGGTGGCGGCAAGGCGGCCGCGATGGTCGTGCTCGACGCCCGCGGCATCGTACAGGCTGGCATCGATGCCCTCGCCCACGGCGCAGATCACCGTGGTGGCGGAAAGCTCGACGGTCTCGCCCGTGGCGACAGGGCTGCGACGGCCGCTTGCATCCGGCTCGCCAAGCTCCATAACGTCGCAGGTCAGCACGGCACCGTTGAGCGCCTTGGGCGCCAGCAGCTCGCAGAACTCAACGCCGTCGGCAAGAGCAAGATCAAGCTCTTCCTCGTCAGCGGGCATCTGCTTCTTGGTGCGGCGATACACCAGGCGCACGTTCTTCACGCCAGCCAGACGCTTGGCCACGCGGGCCGCGTCCATGGCGGTGTTACCGGCGCCAATGACCACGACGTCCTCGCCCAGCTCGAGCTTCTCGCCCTTCTTGGCGGCCTCGAGGAACTCCAGCACGTCGAGCTCGGCGCCCTCGCCCAGGCCCGCAGAGCCGGGCATCCAGGCACCGGTGGCAACGACCACGTCGGTAAAGCCCTGGGCCTTGAGCTCGTCAATGGAATCAACGCGAGCGTTGAGCTGCACCTTGGCGCCAAAGGACAGGCAGAGCTCGGCATCGTGGGAGATATCGTCGCTCGCGATGCGGAACTCGGGAATCACGTGACGGACCACGCCACCGAGCGAATCGCGGGCCTCGAAGATGGTGACGGGCACGCCGGCACGCGTCAGGAAGAACGCGGTCGCCAGGCCGGCCGGGCCGCCGCCGATAACGGCAACGTTGCGGTCGCCGTCGTTTGCGATGGCCTGGGCGCACAGCTTGGGCAGCACGGCGGCCATGGCCTCACGGGCGGCCTTGAGCTTGCTGGCGCGAATCTGGGCGCCCTCGGGCTCGTAAAATGCACGTTCGCAGGCACGGCCGCAGGGATGCGGGCAGATGGTGCCGGTAATGAACGGCAGGGCGTTGCGCTCGATGATGATGTTGAATGCGTCCTCGTAGCGGCCCTCGTCAACAGCCGCCAGATAGGCGGGAATATCCTGCTGGATGGGGCAGCTCGTGCGGCACGGCGTGGTAAAGCAGTCGGAAAGCGGGCTCTTGCCGGCGACCTTGCGGTCGGGTAGCGGGCGCAGCGGCTTCTTGTAGAGCGGATTGGTGAGCGAATCGGTCTGGATCGCGGTCACCGCCTCGAGCGAAATGCCCGCGAACGGCTTGCCATCCAGGTCGGTAAACTCGCCGGCCATCTGGCTAAAGCGCTCGTAGCCACCGGGCTTGAGCACGTCGGTCGCCAAGGTAACGGGCCAAATGCCGGCATCGTACAGAGCACGGATGTTGTAGACCGTGGCGCCGCCGGAGTAGCTGATGCGCAGCTTGCCATCAAACTGCTCGGTAATGCGGCGGGCAGCCTCGATGGTCAGCGAGAACAGCGAACGGCCCGACATGTACATCTCGGTGGAGGGCAGCTCGTTTCTCGTCACGTCGACGGGGAACGTGTTGGTCAGCTTGACGCCAAACTCCAAGCCGCGCTCGGCGCACAGGGCAATCAGGCGCTCGAACATGGGCACGGCGTCGGCCCACTGCAGGTCCTCGCGGAAGTGCGTGTCATCGAAGACGATATAATCAAAGCCCAACTCGTTCAGACGCTGGCGGGCAAACTCATAGCCCAGCAGCGTGGGGTTGCACTTGATGTAGGTGTTGAGGCCCTTCTCGGTGATCAGATAGGTCGCGATGCGCTCGATCTCCGCCGGCGGGCAGCCGTGCAGGGTGGACTCGGTGATGGAGTTGGAGACGCGCGCCGGGATGGACTCGACAAACGCGGCATCGACATGCTCAAACTTGTCCAGGTTGGCAAGCGCCCATGCGCGGCACTCGTTCCAGACGTCGGAGCCGCTGGCGTCCTTCATGCCCTCGATGTAGGCGTCGACCTTGGGGCTCTTGATGCCCTCCAGGTCATAGCCCACGGACATGTTGAAGACAAAGCCGTCCGGGCTGCCCAGGCCGTACTCGTGAGCGATCAGGTGGCAGGCAAACCATGCCTTCACGTACTCGGCAAAAGCCTGCGGAACCTCGAGCTCGGTCGACCACTCGCAGTTGTAGCACTCGTCCTGCGCCACAATGCAGGGTTTGTTCACACACTTGGAGAGCTCCTCGCCGTCCATAACCTGAACGGTCTTGAGCTCAAAGAAGCGGGAACCGGCCACGTAGGATGCCACGATGTTCTGGGCCAGCTGCGTATTGGGACCGGCGGCCGGACCAAACGGAGTCTCGATGCGCTCGTCAAAAATGGGAAGCGCGCCCTCCTGGTTGGTCGTGACCATCTTGCGCACGCCAAAGACGGCGCCCTGAGTCTTATGCTCCTCGATGATCCAGTTCATCAGCTGCGAAAACGGGATCGGCCTCATGATGTCGCTCATAATGAGCTCCTCTCTGTAACGCCCGGCGAGACCGCGCGGCGGGCGCAAATACGGTGTAGCGCTAGCACAGCGCCGGCGACCCCGCGGAGGCCGCCTATACGCGCGCCGGATGCGGCGAAACACCCGACGCGCGTGAATCTACTTGTAATTAGTAGGCGCGATCGTTGAGCGTGCTCCAAAGCTTCTTGGACTCAGCCATGGTCCACGCGTTGATCTTGTCCTCATCAATGCCAACGAACTCGCGATCCTTGTACAGGACGCGGCCGTTGATGATGGTGGTGCGGCAGTTTTTGCCCATCATGCCAAAGAGCATGTGGCCGTCGATGTTCTCCTCGCTCAGCGGCGTAAAGGGCTTGTAGTCCATGACGATGACGTCAGCGGCAGCGCCGGCCTCGAGCACACCGAGCTTGCGATCGAAGTACTTGCTTGCCATCTTGGCGTTGTTCTCGAACAGCATGGTCATGGCCTCGCACCAGCCCACGTTGGGCATGGCGGCGTTGTGACGCTGAATGATCAGGAAGACCTTAAGGCTCTCGAGCATATCGTGGGTGTAGGCGTCGGTGCCCATGCACACGGGGATGCCGCGGCGGAAGAACTCGAGCACGGGGGCGCAGCCCACGGCGTTACCCATATTGGATTCGGGGTTGTTGACGAGCCAGGTGCCGGACTCCTTGACGATATCCATCTCGGCAGGCGTCACGTGGATGCAGTGACCCAGCATGGTGTCGGGACCCAGCAAGTTGTGCTGCAGCAGGCGCTCGACGGGGCTGATGCCGCCGCGGTTGAGGCGGGAGTCCCAAACGTCATTCATGCCCTCGCACACATGGATGTGGAAGCCGGTCAGGCCGTTGTTGGCCTCGGCCATCTTGTCCATGGTCTCGTCCGACAGCGTAAAGGTGGCGTGACCGCCAAACATGGCGGCGATCATATGGTTGTCGTTATCGCGACGCTCCTTGGCGGCCCACTGGGCAAATTCGGCGTTCTCGGCAATGGCCTGGTCGCATTTTTCCTGGCCGCGGCGATCCGAGACCTCGTAGCACAGGCACGAACGCATGCCCAGCTCCTGAGCTGCATCCTTAATGGTAAAGAGGCTTCCCGGGATCTCGCAGAAGCTCGCATGGTGATCGAAGATCGTGGTGACGCCATCGCGGATGGAGTCAAGAATCGTGGCATAGGCGCTGGCCTTGGTGCCGTCGAGCGTCAGGTTGTCGTCGATCTTCCACCACTGCTGCTCAAGATTCTCCAGGAAGTTGGTGGGGTTGCAGTCCTTAATGGCAAGGCCGCGGGCCAGACCCGAGTAGATGTGGGTGTGGCAGTTGATGAGTCCGGGCATGATGAGGTTGCCCTGGGCGTCGACGTACTCGGCATCCGGGTACTTGGCCTTGAGCTCGCACTCGGGGCCCACTTCGACGATCGTATCTCCGTCAATGGCGACCGCACCGTTTGGAATGAACGGGGCCTGCGCGTTGCGGGTAAAGACGGAACCGTTAGCGACCAGAAGCATGGATGCTCCCTTCGACATCAGGGGCGGGGTTTGACACCTCTGACATGGCGGAGTGCGAAGCGCCGGCCTACACCGGAAACGGGCCCTCTCCCGTCAACGCTTCACCAAAGGGACAAACCCTTTGAAGTGCGGCTTGGCGCCGCATGACGTCGGCGGACGAGGCGATGCGTCCGCCGACGAATAGCACCGAATTGGTTACTTCTTGCTCTCGGGCAAGACCAGATCCACGGCAGCGTCCTTGGCAGCATCGATGTGCTGAGCCACGACCGGCGTCTGCGGAAGGATCAGGTTAAGGACGATGGCCATGATGGCGGTGGGAGTTACGGCATTGGAGCCGATGACGGTGGACACCCAGGCGGGCATACCCTCGCCGGCAAGGCAACCGCTGGCCATCCAGATACCCAGGCCAAAGACGACGGAGGTACCGACGATGGTGGTAGTGCGCTGCGTGAGGCCCTCGCGGGTGAACATGCGCACACCGTTCATGGTGATGGTGCCAAAGACGCCGACGGTCGCGCCGCCGATGACGGGCTGCGGGATAGCGGAAAGGACGGCAGAAAGCTGCGGGAACAGGCCGGCGATGGCAAAGACGGCCGCGATGATCACAAAGACCCACTTGTTGACGACCTTGTTGGAGCAGATGATGCCCACGTTCTGGCCAAGGGCGCTGGTGGGAAGACCGCCCAGCAGGCCGCCGACCATAGAGGTGAGGCCCTGGGACACGATAGCGCCGGAGAGCTCGCGCTCGGTGGGCATACGGTCGATGGAGCCCAGGCAGGCGGCGGAGACGTCACCGATAACCTGGATGGCAACCATGGGGAACACGACGGCGAGGGTGATGCAGACCTCGGGATCAAACTCGAGCGCGTAGGGCATAACCTTGGGAAGGGCGAAGACCTGAGCGGTGGCGACGCTGGAGAAGTCGATCATGCCAAAGGGGATCGAAACGATCATGCCGACGATCATGCCAAAGAACACGGATCCCAGCTTGAGCGTGCCCTTGCCAAAGTTGGCGAGCGCAAAGACCACGGCGAAGGTGATAAGAGCGACGCACCAGGCCTGCGGGGTGCCCCACAGCGGCGTACCCATACCGCCGGCCATATACTTGACGGCCGTGGGATACAGCGAAACGCCGATGGAGAAGATGACCGTACCGGTCACGACGGGCGGGAACAGCCACTTAATCTTGCTGTAGGCCAAACCAAAGAGGACCGCGACGGCACCACCGACAATCTCGCCGCCCAGCAGCGCACCAAAGCTAAAGCCCGAGGCACCCATGGCCTGCAGGGCCGGCAGGAACGCGAACGAAACGCCCATGACGATGGGCAGGCCGCCGCCGATGCGACGGAAGGGAGCGAAGGCCTGAAGGGCCGTGTCGATTGCCGAAAGAATGAGCGCAACCTGAATGATGTCGGTGCTCTGCTGGCTATTAAAGCCGTAGACGCCGGCCATGATGACCGCCGGGGTAATGATGCCGGCAAACGATGCCAGTACGTGCTGAAGGGCACAAGGGATCATTTCCTTAACGGGCGGCATGCCTTCGCGAGTGAACAGGGCTTCAGTGCCGTTCGTAACCGTCTCCTGGGCCATTTGACCACCAATCCTCGAAGTAGTTGTTTTCGCATCTAACGCTCTATTGTGACGCAGTGCGGGGGTGAGGTTGTGCCTTCGTTGGATATCGTATTAAAGATGATTCTCATTCTCAATAATAATTTTTTGTTATCAGACTATTCTTGAGCTGAGACAAAGCATTTCCGCAGGTCAGGAAAGTGTCTGATTAAACTAACATCTAACTTTTCTTTTGGTCGACCGTTTACCGCCAAATTCCTACCGCTCGTCCGTATTACGCAAGATACCTGCGAATATGCGAGTCAATAGACACCGTGTTACCATGAGAAAAAATTGTTATGAACATTTCCGATTTCACCCCAAGGAGTTGCCCGTGAACGAGACCGTACGTCGCTTTTTGCCAATGGTCGATTTCCTGGAGCAGATACTCGGCAAAAACAGCGAAATCGTGCTGCATGATTTCTCGGATCCCGACCACGCCATCGTCGATATTCGCAACGGCATCGTGAGCGGCCGCAAGGTCGGCGGTCCCGCCACCGATCTGGCACTCAAGATCATGCACGACGCCAAGTATCGCGACCTGCCGTTTATTACGGGCTACGAGGGGCGCGGTGCCGGTGGCAAGACGTTGGAGTCGGCGACATACTTTATCCGCGAGGATAACGAGATCGTCGGCATGCTCTGCGTCAACACTGATCTTTCCACGGTACGCTCCATCAACGCTATGGCTCAGCAGCTCATGGCCTGCTTCGACGCTGTGCCAAGGCAGGCGGAGCCCGCGTCTATCGAGGTCGAAAGTCTTTCGGAGTCTACACAGGAGCTCATCGACCGCAGTATTTCCGAGCTGCTCGAAAGCCGCGGGCAGGATGTCGCCTCGCTGGGGCAGGCAGATCGCGTGGACGTTATTCGCCACCTTAACGGCAACGGCGTATTTATGCTCAAGGGCGCCGTGGCCTGCGCCGCCACCGCGCTGGGCATCTCGGAGCCCAGCGTCTACCGCTACCTGCAAAAAGTCCGCAAGGAGGGCTAGGTCTCTAGCCCTCCTTGCGGACAGAGGAAAACGGGTCACTCGCACATCGCTCGACAAAAAAGAGCCCTGCAGCTCGCACGCGCTGCAGGGCTCTTTCGCATGTCATGTTTAGTTGTTGCCAACACCTTAGAGAGCGGCGACGACCTCGATCTCGACCAGACCGCCAGCCGGAAGAGCGGCAACTTGGAAAGCACTGCGCGCGGGGAACGGGGCCTCGAACTTGGAGGCATAAATCTCGTTCACGGCAGCGAAGTCGGCAATGTCGGCCAGGTAGACCGTGGTCTTGACGACATCGGCAAAGGTGGCGCCGGCAGCGGTCAGCAGGGCCTCGACGTTAGCAAGGGACTGCTTGGCCTGGGCCTCGACGCCCTCGGGCATCTTGCCGGTTGCGGGATCGATGCCCAGCTGGCCGGACAGGAACACCATGTTGCCGGTCTGGATGCCGGGGGAATACGGGCCGATGGCTGCGGGTGCGTTATCGGAAGACACGACGGTCTTGCTCATGTTTTTCTCCTTACAATCAGATAGAGAGCGTGAGCGCGGCGTTCGCACCGGGAGGCACAATTCGGTCTGAACACCGCGCTTGATTGGGATAGTAGGGGATGATTTTGCGCGATGCAAGATAATTATCAGATTGCGATAATATTTTATCGCCCAACGGCGCGTACGGACCGCCGAACGGCGTGACTGGCAACCTGCCTAAAAACTAACCCCTTTTCCTCCGTCCCCTTCGGAGCACCTAATTCCTTGGGGACGGAGGAAAAGGGGTTAGTTTTGCCCGAGAGGCTGCTGAAGACTTTGTCCTGCTTAGGCTGCGGGCATCGCCTGCCGCGACGGCACCACTATACTTTTGAGTATCTGAGCATTTTGAAAGGCAGGATATGACCGCAACCGCCAGTCGAACCACCAACCGCAGGCCCGAGCTCTTGGCCCCCGCCGGAGGCCCGGAGCCCTTTGCCGCCGCACTCGCTGCTGGCGCCGATGCCATCTACTGCGGCATGGGCAGCTTCAACGCCCGCCGCAAGGCAACGAACTTTACCGACGAGGCCTTTGAGCAGGCCTGCCGCGCTGCACACCTGGCCGGCTCGCGCGTTTATGTCACGGTAAACATCGTCATCAAGCAGTCCGAGATGAGCGATGCGCTGCAGCTCATCCATCGCTGCTCCACGCTGGGCGCCGACGCCTTTATCATCCAGGACTGGGGCCTGTTCTTTGAGGTCAAGCGCACCATGCCCGGCATCGAGACACACATCTCGACCCAGGCGAACATCCATGATGACCGCGGAACCATTTGGTGTCGCGAGCAGGGCGCCGACCGCGTGACCCTCTCGCGCGAGCTCTCCATCGACGAGATCGCCGCCAATCACAACGCCGCGCCCGACGTTGACCTGGAGGTCTTTAGCCACGGCGCCATCTGCTTTTGCTACTCGGGCCTGTGCCTGCTGTCGAGCTTTGCCATGGCGGGCCGCTCGGCCAACCGCGGCATGTGCGCTCAGCCCTGTCGCTTGCCTTACGAGCTGATCGACGAGAACGGCCGCGCGCTCTCCCCCGCCGGCCGCGAGCGTGCGCTATGCCCGCGTGACACCAACACGTCGCAGCTTGTTCGCCGTCTGTATGACGCCGGCGCCGCATCGCTCAAGCTCGAGGGCCGCATGAAGGCCCCCGATTACGTGTATTCCATCGTCGACGTGTATCGTCATCAGATTGATGACATGCTGGCCGATGTTTCGACCTCTAAGGATGAGGATGCCGCCCGCCAGCGCCAACTCAAGCGCTGCTTTAACCGCGACTTTACGCACGCCTATCAGGACGGCACCTCGGGTGACGAGATGATGAGCTACGAGCGCTCCAACAACCGCGGCCAGATCGTGGGCACGGTGCTTGGTAGCCGCCTGGCCAACCGCGATGTGCGCGGGCTCAAGCCCGACGACCGCCGTCGTCGCGCTGCCATCGCCCGCATTGAGCTGTTTGAGCCCGTGGGCAAGGGCGACCTGCTGGAGCTTCGTCACGACGATGAGTTCGACCAGTTCCTGACCACCATCGCCGCCGAGGATGCGGCTGCCGGCGACATCATCGAGTGCCGCGTGCCCCGCAGCATGCCCGAGGGCTGCCGCGTGCGCGTGATTCGAAGCCAGCGCGCTATTGACGCCGCCGGTGCCGCGCTCAAGCGCGACGTGCTGCGCCGCCGCGCCGTAGATGTGTCCGTTGTGGCACGTCTGGACGAGCCATTTACCGTTACGCTCACCTGCTGCGACGACCCCACGCTCACCGCCACCGCCACCGGCTTTACCGTCGAGGCCGCCAAGACGCGCGCCGTCGAGGCGGCCGATCTGGTGGAGCACGTCGGACGCATGGGCTCCTCGCCCTTTGAGGCTGCGAGCTTTGATGTGACGCTCGATGAGGGCTGTGGCATGGGCTTTTCCGCCGTACATAAGGTGCGCGCCGCCGCTTGCAAGGCGCTGGAAGAGGCCATTCTGGCACCCTACGAGGAGCGCGCGAAAACGCTCGAGTTGCCGGTGCTCGACAAATGTACGCGCCCCATGCCCGCACACTACCGCGATGAGCCGCAGATCTGCGCCGCCGTCACCTCGCTCGAGGCCGCCGAGGCCGCTCGCGCCGAGGGCGCAACGCGCATCTACATGACCACCGACGCGCTCGATGCGGCCGAACTCTCCCCCGCCGATGCGTTTGAGCAGGGCATCGTACCCGTGCTCGATGAGGTCTGCCGCGCCGTTGACCACGTACGTGTCGACCCGTGGATACAGGCTGGAGCGATTGTCGCCGTCGGCAATATCTCCGAGCTTGCTACTGCCGCGCAGACCGGCGCCACGGCCGAGATCCGATCCTGCCTGCCCGTGCACAACACGCCTTGCATGGAGGCACTTGCCGTGCGCGGGGCCGGCGCGTTTTGGCTTTCGCCCGAGATCACGCTCGACGAGATTATCTCGCTTGGCACCTCCGCGCCCGCAGCCCTGGGCATCACCGTGTTCGGCCGCCCGCGCGTTATGACGAGCGAGCACTGCATCCTGCAGGTGGCCAACGGTTGTATCCACGATTGTGCCAGCTGCCGCCTGCGCGTCCGCAAGCTGTCGCTCAAGAATATCGACGGCAAGGTCATGCCCGTGCGTACCGACATCCACGGCCGCTCACGCCTGTACGATGCCTACCCTATCGACCTCACGCCGCAGGTTCCACAGCTGCTCGATGCCGGCGTGCGCCGTCTTATGGTTGACGGAACCCTGCTCGAAGCCGATGAGATTGGCCGTGCCGTTGCTCGTGTCCGCCGCGCCATTGAGGCAGCTCAGGCAGGTCGCAAGCCCGCTGCCCGCCTGCGCGGCGCCACCTCGGGCTGCATGTTTGTGGGAATTAGCTAACCGAAAGGCTTACACGTGAACGAAGAACCTCAAGTCCTCTATTGCGACGCCTGGCTCATGGCCATCGATAAGCCTGCCGGCATGATCGTCCACGGTGACGGCACCGGCGAGCGCACACTTACCGACTACGCCAGCGACCTGCTGCTGGCGATGGGCGACGGCTTTGCCGCGACCGACATGCAACCGCTCAACCGCTTGGACCGCGACACCACCGGCGTGGTACTGTTTTCGCTCGACAAGCAAACGCAGCCCGCCTTTGACCAGATGGTCATCGACCACGCATTCGAAAAGCACTATCTGGCGCTCGCCGAGGGAAAGATCGACTGGAACGAGAAGCTCATCGACAAGCCGATCGCCCGCGACCGCCACGATAGCCGCAAGATGCGTGTCGGCGCCAGCGGAAAGCCCTCTCAGACGCGCGTCAAGGTGCTCAAGCGTCTTAAGAGCCGCCGTGGCCTGCCCACGCGCTCGTATATCGATGTCGAGTTGCTCACCGGCCGCAAGCATCAGATTCGCGTGCACCTGGCGAGCGAGCGTCATCCCCTGGTTGGCGACGACCTGTACGGAACGCCGCGTCCCTGCGGCCTGATGCTCCACGCCCACAGCGTGTCCTTCACGCATCCCGTAACCGGCGAGCACATCCACATCGAAGCCCCCTGCCCCTGGGAGCCCTAAAACCCGCCAAAAAGGGCAGGCGCCTTTGTGGTGGTTTAGCCGCAATGACTCAGCCGCGGTCCCAAAACGTCTCGATCTGTAACAGTTAGAACCCATTTTCCGGTCTATCTGTTACAGATCGAGACATTCGAATCCCCCTCAAGGGAAAATCTCAATCTGTAACAGTAACTCGGCAAAATCGGTCCCAGATGTTACAGATTGAGACAAAGGGACGGCTCGGTTCGGAATTATCTCGATCTGTAACATCTAGCCCACTTTTAACGGTCCAGTTGTTACAGATTTAGACAAACCGGTAGACAACAAAAGCGGCAACGCCCGGGATGGACGTTGCCGCTTTTCTATTGAGAAAACTACTCGGTTTTCGTTACTAACCACCACAATGGGGACAGGCACCTTTGTAGTGGTTTTGGCCTTGCCTCATCGCTAGACCGTGATGACGTTGTCCATTGCCCGGTACTTGGCGGGCACCTCGCCTGCGGTAATAATCGTTGCGTCACGGAAGTCCGCGAACTTGACGGGCGCCACCATGCCAAATTTACTGGCGTCCGAGATTACGAAGCGCTTGGCCGTATGGCGCATCGAAATACGCTTTACTTGCGCCTCCTCGATATCGGGCGCCGTGAAGCCCTGCTCGGCGGCAATGCCGTTAGAGCCCCAAAAGCCACAGTTGAAGTTGTAGCGGTCTAAGGTTGCCAAGGCATCGGGGCCAACGAGCGCCTCGGTCTCGGGTTTGAGCTCGCCGCCCAACACCACGGTACGCATGCCGCGCAAAGCAAGGTGCTGAGCATGGAGCACAGAATCGGTCACATAGGTGACATCTTCAAGGTGTGGAAGATGCTCGATGAGCCTGAGCGTCGTCGAACCCGAGTCGATGTATACAAAGCTCTCGGGCTCCACAAGTGCCGCCGCACGGGCGCAGATACGCTCCTTGTCGTCGTTATGGAGGTCGCTGCGCTCATTAAGCGTTAGGTCGCGCGTCACGTGCGCGCGCTCAAGACTCGTTGCTCCACCGTGGACCTTGGCGATGCGATGCGCTCGGTCGAGCGTCTGCAGGTCGCGCCGAATGGTAGACGCCGTCACACCCAGGGCTTCGGCAAGCTCTGGCACAGTAACCGAGCCAGCCTGCTGCACCATCGACACGATCGCGTTGAGCCTATCTTCCGCAAGCATCGCTTACTCCTCCTCAGGGTACACGACTCCCCAATCGGCGCGGAGCTTGGTCATCAGCTCCATAACATCGGAAGCATAGCCCAGAAGCTCGCGCTTGGAGTCGTCGCCGGCAACGACCTGCTCAAGATCGGCCATCTCATAGCAAAGGGCGTAAGCCTCGGTGCCGGCGTGGACCTCCTCGCGGTGGCCATCCGCAGTCCACACGATGGTCGCGTGGTCGGCACGCGGATACTCGTTGACCTCGATATAGCACTTATCGAAGCTAATGACCGAGCGCTTGGGTTGCTTGGAGTGGAGCGTAAGGCTCACAACACCCAGCTGCTGCTCTGCATTACGGCAGACGATGCCGCCCGCAACGTCAACGCCGGTCTCGCAGGTGTTGCCCAGCGAAATGACCTCAGTGGGCTGGCTTGCCATAAAGAAGCGCATGACGGACAGGGCATAGACGCCAATGTCGAGCATGGCACCACCAGCAAGGTTACGATTGTAGAAGCGGTTGGTCAGGTCGCCGTACTCCTTGTAGCTGCCAAAGTTGAGCTGAGCGAGGTTCATGCGGCCAAAGTCGCCCGCATTCATGCGACGGCGCAGCTCCTGGTACAAGGGCATGTGAAGCACCGTGGTGGCGTCCATAAGGACGACGTTGTGCTCGTCGGCGATGGCACGCGCCTCGTCGAGCTCAGCGGAATTGAGGGTAATGGCCTTCTCGCAGAGCACGTGCTTACCAGCTGCCAGAGCGGCTCGCAGGTAGGTAATATGCGTGTTGTGCGGCGTGGTGATATAGATCGCGTCGATGTTCGGATCGGCATAGAGGTCCTCGACCGTTTCATAGACCTTCTCGATGCCATACTGCTCAGCAAAAGCCTGAGCCTTGGACAGCGTACGGTTGGCGACGCCCGCAAGCTTGCGGCCGGCAAGAGCGAGAGACTGGGCCATCTGGTTGGCGATAACGCCGCACCCGATCACAGCCCAGCGAAGCTCGGGAGCCGTAAAGATATCATCAGGGAATGGCTTGTCCTGGACCGAAGCGAACGCTGCTTTTGCGGCTGCCGCGGAGTCGAGTGGAGCCTGTTTGGAATCTGCCATATGTGCCTCCTGAATCATCGGAAGTCCTTCATTTCTAATAACCCTATATTCGCACAATTGCGCGCGTATCTGCTCGTGTTTACGTGTTTATTTGCTTATCGGTCATTATTTAGCCGTAGTTGGCAGATGTTTCGCGGCTATGCGCATTATCGCGCAAGGCTATGCGCGTAAATGCGCATACGAAGATCCTTGTGGAACACAAAGGGGGCGGAACACCAAAGCCCTAAAGAACAGAGTAGGCCGTGATACTCCACCCCTCTGGGGGCATCAGACATCAAAGGACCGTCCCAAACTGCCGGCACATAGAGACTGTCCCCCAACGACTGGTCATTTAAGTCTGTCCCCAATAAATGCTCCCCAATGAATGCCAAGCGACTTCCACTCATTTAAGTCTGTCCCCAATGAGTATGTCCCCAATGAGTGGGGACAGAAAAAGGCCCGGGTGCCGTGAGGCATCCGGGCCTTTGCTAGCAACTTGATGTTGCGGGCAGCTTAGAACTTGTGGCCGCACTTCTTGCAGACGCGCAGCTTGTTCTTGCCGTCCTTCTCGTGACCGACGCGGGTAACCTTACCGCACTCGGGGCAAACGAGATTGACGTTGGAGGCGTCGATGGGGGCCTCCTGCGAAACGATGCCGCCCTGCTGGTTGGCAGCGTTGGGCTTGACGGCCTTCTTGACGACCGAAACGCCCTCGACAACGACCTTGTTCTCGGCGGGGAGAGCACGCAGGACAACGCCCTGCTTGCCGCGATCCTTACCAGAGAGAACCTGGACCTTATCGCCCTTCTTGATATACATATATCTCCCCTAACTACAGGGTCTCGGGAGCGAGCGAGACGATCTTCATGTACTTCTTGTCACGAAGCTCGCGAGCGACAGGCCCGAAGATACGGGTGCCGACGGGCGAACCATCGTTGTTGATGACAACGCAGGCGTTCTCATCAAAGCGAATGTAGGAGCCATCCTTGCGGCGGATCTCCTTAACGGTGCGAACGACGACGCAACGGACAACGTCCTTCTTCTTGACGTTGGCGCCAGGGGTAGCCTCCTGGACAGCACCGATGAACACATCGCCGATGCCTGCATAACGACGCTTGGAACCGCCAAGCACCTTGATGCAGCGAATCTTGCGAGCGCCGGAGTTGTCGGCGACGTTCAGCATGGTTTGCATCTGAATCATGGTAGATGTTCCTCCGAACTAAGAACCGAAGAGAGGTGCGCAGCCTTTATACGGCCCGTGGTATGCAAGCCAGGCATACGCACATCTTCGGAAACGTACAAGTCGTATGAGCGACTGCTTATTTAGCGCGCTCGACGACCTCGATGAGGCGCCAACGCTTCATCTTGGACATAGGACGGGTCTCCATAACGCGGACGGTGTCGCCCACGCCAGCCGTGCACTCCTCGTCGTGAGCGTGCAGCTTCTTGGAGCTGGTCATCATCTTGCCGTACTTGGGGTGACGCTTGCGCTCGGTGATGGTGACAACAATGGTCTTGGCACCGGAGACGGAGGTAACGACACCCGTACGGACCTTACGCGAGTTACGCGAATCAGTCATGTTCTCTCCTTAGGTCCTACTCGGCGACAGCGGACTTCTCCGCTGCGATCTCGCGGGCGCGCTGCTCCGTGAGGACGCGAGCGATGTCCTTCTTCACGGTGTTGACGCGAGCGGTGTTGTCCAGCTGGCTGGTGGCCATCTGGAAACGAAGGTTAAAGAGCTCGGCGCGCATTTCCTTCAGCTTCTCAACGAGCTGAGCGTCCGAGAGCTCACGAATCTCTGCGGGCTTCATTAGTTCTCCTCCTTGGCGGCGGCGGCGTCCTCAGCAGCCCACTTGGCCTCGAGAGCGGCCTCCTCAGCCATCTCCTTCTCGATGCGCTGCTCAGCGTTCTTGGCAGCAACAATCTTGGTCTTGATGGGAAGCTTGTGCTGTGCAAGACGCAGAGCCTCGCGAGCGACCTCCTCGGGCACGCCCTTGACCTCGAACATGATGCGGCCGGGCTTGACGACGGCCACCCACTCCTCGGGGTTACCCTTACCAGAACCCATGCGAGTCTCGGCAGGCTTCTTGGTGATGGGCTTATCGGGGAAGATCGTGATGTAGACACGACCGCCACGCTTCATGTAGCGGGTCATGGCAATACGAGCGGCCTCGATCTGACGGTTGGTGATCCAATGGGCCTCGAGAGCCTGGATACCAAACTCGCCGAAATGCAGCTCGGTATTACCCTTGGCCTGGCCCTTCATGGAGCCACGCTGCACCTTGCGGTGAAGAATACGCTTAGGGGCAAGCACTACTGACCCCTCCTCTCGGAGTTACGACGACGAGGACGGGAAGAGCCCTCGAGTGCAGGGTTGGGAACAGGCTGGCCCGGGAGCTTCTCGCCCAGGTAGATCCAGACCTTCACGCCGCAAGCGCCCATGGTGGTGCTGGCGACAGCCGTGCCGTAGTCGATCTTGGCACGGAGGGTGTGCAGAGGCACGCGACCCTCACGGTACCACTCACGACGGCCCATCTCGGCACCGCCGAGACGACCGGAGCACTGGATACGGATGCCCTTGGCGCCGGCCTTGCGGGCGGACTGGACAGCCTTGCGCATGGCGCGACGGAAGGCAACGCGGCCCTCAAGCTGCTCGGCGATGGACTGAGCAACGAGGTTGGCGTCGAGCTCGGGGCGCTTGATCTCGACAACGTCGACGGAGAGCTGGCCCTTGGAGACGCCAGCGACCTTCTCGAGCTCGGTGCGGAGGGTATCGATCTCGGCACCCTTCTTACCGATGACAACGCCGGGGCGAGCGGTGAGGATGATGACCTTCACCTTGTCGCCAGCGCGCTCGATCTCGACGCGGGAGACAGCTGCGCGGGAAAGACGCTTCTCGAGGTACTTGCGGATCTCGAGATCGTTACCGAGGGTCTTAGCGTAATCCTTCTCTGCGAACCAGCGGGAGCGCCAGTTCTCGGTGATGCCAAGACGGAAGCCGGTGGGGTAGACTTTCTGACCCATACAGCTTTACGCCTCCTTTCGAGGAGCAACGACGACGGTGATGTGGGAAGTACGCTTCAGAATGCGAGAAGCGGAACCCTTGGCGCGGGGACGGATGCGCTTAAGCGTCGGACCCTCGTCAACATAGGCAGCGGCGACAACCAGGTTGTCGGCACGCAGACCGTTGTTGTTCTCGGCGTTCGCAACGGCGGAACGGAGAACCTTCTCGACATCCACGGCGACGGCGCGGTCGCAGAAGTGGAGGATGTCGAAGGCCTGAGCGACAGGCTTGCGGCGGATCAGATCGACCACCAGGCGGGCCTTGCTGGGGGAAACACGCACGTACTTAGCGACGGCGCGAACCTCGGTGGCCTCAGTTTCAATAGACTTAGTTGCCATTTACGGTTAACCCCCTATTTGGCCTTGTGGCCACGGAACGTACGAGTCGGCGCGAACTCGCCGAGCTTGTGACCAACCATGGACTCGGTAACATACACGGGCACATGCTTGCGGCCGTCGTGGACGGCGATGGTGTGACCAACCATCTCGGGGAAGATGGTGGACGCGCGGGACCAGGTCTTCACGACGTCCTTCTTGCCAGCCTCGTTCATCGCGGTGATACGCGAGAGAAGGCGAGTCTCCACGAACGGGCCCTTTTTGAGACTTCTGCTCATAAGTGCTTTCTCCTAAAACTCGGTATCCGAAATTACTTCTTACGGCGACGAATGATGTGCTGGTTCGAGACCTTCTTCTTCTTGCGCGTACGAAGGCCCTTCGTCGGCTTACCCCAGGGGGTAACAGAGGGACGACCAGAGGTGTGGTTCTTGCCCTCGCCACCGCCGTGCGGGTGGTCGACAGGGTTCATGACGGTACCGCGGACGGTCGGGCGCACGTTCATGTGACGCTTACGGCCGGCCTTGCCGATGACGATGTTGGAGTGATCGGCGTTGCCGACCTCACCGACGGTGGCGCGGCAGGTAACGAGGATGCGGCGCATCTCGGAGGAAGGCATACGGACGATAGCGTACTTGCCCTCCTTACCCATCAACTGGCAGGAGTTGCCGGCGGAACGGGCGATAGCGGCGCCCTTGCCCGGCTGGAACTCGACGGCGTGGATGAGCGTACCGACGGGGATGTCGGCGAGGGGCAGAGCGTTGCCCGGCTTGATGTCGGCGTCAGAACCGGACATGATGGTCTGACCGACCTCGAGGCCCTTGGGGGCCAGGATGTAGCGCTTCTCACCGTCAGCGTAGTGCAGCAGAGCGATGCGAGCGGAACGGTTCGGATCGTACTCGATCGTGGCAACCTTGGCGGGCACGCCGTCCTTGTTGCGCTTGAAGTCGATCACGCGGTAACGACGCTTCACGCCGCCGCCCTGGTGGCGGGTGGTGATGCGGCCGTTGTTGTTACGACCGGCCTTCTTGGGCAGGGGCTCGAGAAGAGACTTCTCGGGCTTGGTGCAGGTGATCTCGGAGAAATCGGAGATCGTCTGCCAACGCCTACCAGCGGAGGTCGGCTTAAGGTGCTTTACAGCCATTACAATCCCTTTCAATAGGAATCCGTTAGCCATCGCAGACAGGGATTCGAGGTTCTGCCTCGGGTGCGATGACACCGGACGTATACACGGTTCCGGGCGTGTCCATTTTATACGCCCAAAACCTTGAGCTCTCGCCTCCCCTATTTGGGAGGCATGAGCTCACTCAACAGCAGCGAGTCTTAGGCCTGGTTGCCAAAGACCTCGATGGTGTCGCCCTCGGCCAGCGTGACGATGGCCTTCTTCCAAGAACGGGTCTTGCCGGCGACATAGCGCACGCGCTTGGTCTTGGGCTTGACCGTCAGGGTGTTCACGCGAACGACCCTGACGCCGAAGATCTCCTCGACAGCGTCCTTGATCTGATACTTGTTAGCATCCTTGGCGACCTCGAACGTGTACTTGTTCAGCTCCATGCCGGAGAAGGAACGCTCGGACACGATCGGACGGATGATGATCTCGTGGGCGGTCATTTATGCAAGCACCTCCCCGAAGTGAGCGGCGATGTCGGCGGGCATCAGCACGGCGTTGTTGTTGACGAGATCGTAGGTGTTGGCCTCGTCGGCAGTGATGATGAACGTCTTGGGAATGTTGCGGAACGACAGGTAGGCGTTGACGTCCTCATCGCGAACGATGATGGTCAGACGCTTGCCCTCAAGGCCGAGAGCCTTGAGCATGGCGACGGCAGCCTTGGTGGAAGGCTTCTCGAAGCCGTAATCGTCGACGAGCACGAGCTCGCCATCGGCCAGCTTGGCGGACAGCGCGGAGCGCATAGCCAGCTTGACCTCCTTGTTGTTCATACGCTTAGCGTAGGAACGGGGCTTGGGGGCGAAGACAACGCCACCGTGACGCCACTGGGCAGCACGGATGGAACCCTGGCGGGCACGGCCGGTGCCCTTCTGACGCCAAGGCTTCTTGCCGCCACCGGAAACCTCAGAGCGGCCCTTAGCGGACTGGGTGCCCTGACGCCAAGAGGCCATCTGGCACTTGACGATGTGGTGCATAACGTGGATGTTCGGCTCGATGCCGTACACCTCAGCGGCGAGCTCGGCCTCGGCGACCTTCTTGCCCTCGCTGTTCTTTACTTCAAACTTTGCCATTTAAGTGTTCTCCTTGGTATGACGCTGGGCTAAATGGGCTGGGCCCTTAGGCCATACGGATGGCGACGAGACCATTCTTGGCACCCGGGACAGCGCCCTTGACCAAGATGAGGTTCTGCTCGGCATCGATGCGGACAACGGAAAGGTTCTTGACGGTAACGCGCTCGTTACCCATGTGACCGGCCATCTTGACGCCCTTGAGGACGCGCGCAGGATAGGCGCACTGACCGATAGAACCGGGGTGACGCTGGAAGTGAGAACCATGCGTCATAGGACCGCGGCGCTGACCCCAGCGCTTGATGCGACCCTGGAAGCCCTTACCCTTGGAGGTACCGATGACGTCGACCTTCTCGACATCAGCGAAATCAGCGACGGTGACGACCTCGCCGACCTTGTGCTCCTCGCCGTTCTCGACGCGGACCTCACGAAGGAAGCGGACAGGCTCGACGCCAGCCTTAGCGAAGTGACCAGCCATGGGCTTGTTCACGTTCTTGGCCTTGATGTCGCCGAAACCGATCTGGACGGCGTCATAGCCGTCGGTTGCCTGAGTTTTAACCTGCGAGACAGCGCAGGGGCCAGCCTGGATGACCGTGACGGGAACGACGTTGTCGTCCTCGTCCCAAACCTGGGTCATGCCAATCTTGCGGCCGAGAATCATGCTGATCAAGATATGATCCCAACTCTCGCGTGGTCTTGGGACAATGCGTACACCACCGAGCGTACGCCCCTAGAGGACCACTACTTACACGACGTGCTCCCCAGCCTTGTATAGCGTCCGGACTACCTGACAACCCTATTAAGCAGGCATTTTGTCCAGCCAGAATACTCCCCTGGTTTCACACAGCTGTTTAGTATACACGGCTGCGGGCGTATCCATCGAGATTCATATTTCACTCACATTGTTTACGCAGGTAAAGTGCGTGGAGTCGCCTGGGCTTGGCAGAGGGGCGGCGAAATATATTAAGTTTGCTGCTCTACAGTCCTGCGCAAGACGGAAAGCACATTAAGTGCTTTCCTTTGCGTGCGGAACTCGCGACAAACTTAATATATTTCGCCGCCCCTCTGCCAAGCTCGGGAGACGACACGTTGATGTCTGCTTAACTCTGCTCACTCTGCTAATGACTTTGTTGGGGGTCCACTATTTGCTGGAGGGTGAACTTACATTGCATTGGCTCACCTTCTGCTTGTGGCTTTTCCTCGTCAAAATCGAAGATCATGATGGCGCAGTTGGGGAGTTTTGTTGGGAGCTCGAAGCCCTCTGGGGCTGCAGCCTTGATGAATTGGCGGCTGGCGCTGCCGTGGCTTACTGCTAGGAGGGTTTCGATGCCCTCGGAGCCCATGATATTGGTGAGGGTGTCTACCATGCGCTCTTGCAGTGCCTGGCTTCCTTCTCCTCCGAATGGGATTAAGTCCTCGCCTGGATCCCAGACGTCGGTGGGCAGGGCGTCGTGGGGGCCCTCTTCGAAGGTGCCGTAGCAGCGCTCGATGATGCCTTCGCAGGGCTCGACTGCTGCGTCCGGGCCGAGGAGTTCGGTTGCAACGAGCTGAGCTGTGTCCATGGCTCGGCCTAAGGGCGAAGAGACCACTTTGTCGGGGACAACGTCGTGGCCCTTGAGCCATGCGGCTGCCATTCCCGCTTGTTTGCGGCCCAGGTCGGTCAGCGGTGAATCGCAGCGGCCCTGGACCAGCTTTTTGACGTTGAACTCCGTCTGACCGTGGCGGAGTAGATACAGCTTCTTCATGCTCTCCCCTTCTGCATAACCTGCTTTGCCGGCACAGCCCTACTCGTGGGTATGGCCTACGTAGTCTTCGTCGATCGTAATCTTGGCAATCGACTTGGGATATTCCGATTCGACCCGTTGTGCCAGCGCGTGCTTTACGTCTTCGGCACTCATCTGCAGATCCGAGGGTCGCACGCAGTCAAAGATCACGTTGGTGTGCGTAGGACCCAGCACGCAGCGCAGGTCATGAATCGAAAGGCGGCTATCGATCTCTTGAGCCATGGCGTTAATGCGTAAACGCATGCTCGCCACCTTGGGGTCGTCGGTCACGATGGGGTCGTAATGGAGCGTGACAATCATGCCGTCTTCGTTCCTAAACGCCTGCTCGATGTTATCGAGCGTGTCATGACTTTCCAGAGGGCTGGCCTCGGCTGCCATCTCGGCGTGAGCGCTTGCGAACTTCCTGCCCGGGCCGTAATCGTGAACCATCAGATCGTGAACGCCCAAAACGCCGGGATAGCTCATGATCTTGTCTCGAATGTGCTTGACCAGCTTAGGATCGGGCGTCTGGCCCAAAAGCGGGCTCACCGTATCCTGGATGAGTTCAAAACCGCTCCAGCCAAT
Organism: uncultured Collinsella sp.; assembly: GCA_900542315.1. Classification (GTDB taxonomy): domain Bacteria; phylum Actinomycetota; class Coriobacteriia; order Coriobacteriales; family Coriobacteriaceae; genus Collinsella. The sequence continues at coordinate 13,018 of UQMV01000017.1, read as the reverse complement.
ATAGGCACCAACGGCAAGGCCGACCCAAGCGTCAAGGTTGATGCCCGTCACCTGCGAAACAATTGCGCACGCCAGTACGGCGCCCGTGGCAAGAACATCGTTCTTGGAATCCTGCGCGGTCGCATGCAGCGTCTCGGACTCAATGCGATCGCCGAGCTTTTGGTTGAGGGCCGCCATCCAGAGCTTTACGACCATCGAAAGCACTAGAACTGCCACCAGGGCAAGCGAGAACTCGACAGGTTCGGGGTGGATGACGCGCTCGACCGAGGACTTCACCAGTTCAACGCCAATCAGCAGCACGAGTGCCGCCACGACCAGACCCGAGAGATACTCGTAGCGACCGTGGCCGTAAGGATGCTCGGGGTCGGCCGGCTTGCTCGCCAGCTTAAAGCCCAGCACGCTCACGATATTCGAGCTGGCATCGGACAGGTTGTTCATGGCATCCGCCACAATCGAAACCGATCCCGAAACCACACCAATGGCACCCTTTGCAGCACAAAGCGCCACATTGGCGACAATACACACCATGCCCGCTAACGTGCCCACACGCGCGCGATCGCCCTGCGCGCGCTCAACAATCCACTCGACCATCTGCATCCGCCCCCACGGTACTACTTATATATCTATTGCTTGACCGGATTGTAGTGTAGCCACTTTGTCCCCCAGATACAAAAAGGCCGCAGCCCACACGGGCCGCAGCCTTGGAACACGACAAAGGGATCGTCCTTTTGTCGCACAGGTTTATGCGCTTATTTCAGCAGCGCTCGCCACTGTTTCGGGCGAATCGGCTCCGTCCCCCGTCGCCTGCCCCTTCGCTGGCACCACGCCAAAGCAGTAGCTCAGCGCCGCAGACACCGCAAATGCTGTGCCGCCGGCAACGCAGCACCACAGCAGGTTCGAGATGCCGCCCGTGGCAAAGCCAATGACCATGAGGACATTCGTCATGCCGATGGTATAGGCCGTAACGTGGCCCACGGCCGCAACAAGGCCTCCGACGGCACCGCCAATGGCCATGCACGTCAGGCACCTGCCATATTTAAAGCCGCAACCGTACAGCGCCGGCTCGCTTACGCCGCCAAGCACGCCCGAGATTGAATAGCCCAGCATGAGCGCCTTCTCGTCCTTATCCGCAACGCGAAGCGACGCGCCAAAGGGCATGCCCCAAACGGCGAACGTTGCCATCGTCGCGGCAATGAGAATGCACGAATCCATTCCCACACTCATAAACTGCGCATAGGCGAGCGATAGGACAACGTTGCTGACACCCGCGATCTTAAGGAACTCCCAGCCCGCGGCAAGCCCCATGAGCGTGAGCAACGATACGATGCCACCGGAATTGCCAAGCATAAACATAAGCTGGCCCAACAGCATGCCCAGATAGCTGCCCGCCGGCGCCGTAATACACAGCGAAACCGGAACCATGACAAGCATGGTCGCAAACGGAACAAACGAAAACGCCACGGCCTGAGGGATAACGCGCCGAAAGAAACACTCCACTCGCCATAGCACGGGCACCGAGATGAGAACCGGAATAACAGTCGTCGTGTAATCGTTGACCGGCGCGGGAAGCAGGCCATACACAGAAGTCATCGATGCCCCCGTCGTCGATGCGGCATCGACGAGCTTAAGCAGATCGGGCGCAATCAATACGCCGCCCAGCATCATGCCCAGCTGCTCCGAGCAACCGAGCTGGCGGGCGGCCGCCCAACCAAGATAAACGGGCAAAAAGTAGTAGCCGGCGTTATAGAGCCAACTGTAGAACAGGCGATAGATTTCGGAATCGGCAGACCACAGGCCCAGCATGCCTTCGCCCATAATGACAGCGACGGTGCGGAACAACGCCGCGCAGACAATAAACGGCAGCGCCGACATCATGCTTTTGGACAGATAGTCCACCACGGCCATGGCGTTTGCCTTTGCCGCCGCCCATGCCGATTGAAAAACTTGTGAGATAAGATGCCTTTCCCCGTGTGACATGCGGGATTGCCTCTTTGTCACACAGTGCGGTAGTGACCGATTGCTCGGTACTTTTCGTAGCGGAGGTTTGTGAGGGTCGCGTCGTCGAGCTGCCCAAGCGTATCGAAGGCATCAAATGCCGAGGACATGACGGCGCCGGCGATCTCCTCATGTGACAGGCCTCTATCGTCAACAATGCCGTCGATGATGCCGAGCGCCAACAGATCGGGGGCCGTGAGCTTAAGCGCCTCGGCGGCCTCATTCGCGCGCTCGGTATCCTTCCACAGAATCGACGCACAGGCCTCGGGGCTCACGACCGAATAGGCCGAGCTCGAGAGCATCAGGATGCGGTCGGCCACGGACAGTGCCAGCGCGCCACCAGAGCCGCCCTCGCCTGTCACCACCGAAACAATCGGCGTCTTAAGGCCGCTCATCTCCATGAGATTCTGGGCAATCGCCTCGCCCTGGCCGCGCTCCTCGGCACCGATGCCGCAAAACGCGCCCGAAGTATCGACCAGGCACAGAACCGGTCGACCAAACTTTTCGGCCTGGCGCATAAGGCGACGCGCTTTGCGGTAGCCCTCGGGATGCGCCATGCCAAAGTTGCGGCGCATACGCTCTTTGGTCGTGGTGCCGCGCTCGATGGCGATGACCGTTACGGGGCGTCCGTCTTTCCAGCCAATGCCAGCCACCACAGCGGCGTCGTCGCCAAAGTAACGGTCGCCGTGCAGCTCCACAAATCCATCCAGGCCCAGCGAGATCATCTCACCCGCCGTGGCGCGATCTGCCGAGCGGGTCTGCTTGACAATCTCGAGCGCGGTTTTTGGTGCGGCCGAGCGCTTAAACAAGTGTCCCAGCTTTTTGCCGCGGCGACCCGTATGCACGATTTCATGCGGTGCCCCCAAGCCGGGCGCGTGCCCTTCATGCAGCGCCAACAGCTCGCCTACCGTGAGCGCAATCTCGCCACGCGGAACAACGGCATCGCAAAAACCGTGCTCCAGCAAAAACTCGGAGCGCTGGAATCCCTTGGGCAGGCGCTTGTGCATGTTCTGCTCGATCACGCGCGGGCCGGCAAATGCCGTCAGGGCATCGGGCTCGGCCAGGATAATGTCGCCCTCCATGGCAAAGCTCGCGGTTACGCCTCCGGTCGTGGGGTCGGTGAGCACCGTGATATACAGGCCGCCCGCCTCGCTGTGGCGCCTAACCGCCGCAGAAATCTTGGCCATCTGCATAAGCGAGGTCACGCCCTCTTGCATGCGCGCACCGCCCGAAACGGTAAAGCCGACAACTGGCAATCCCAGCTCGGTCGCACGCTCAAATGCGCGACAGATCTTCTCGCCCACCACGGAGCCCATCGAGCCCATCATAAAGTTAGCGTCCATAAAGAAGAGCGCGGTATCGCAACCGCAGATTTTGCCCCTGCCGCACACAACGGCATCGCGCTCGCCCGAACGCTCGCTCACGCTCTTGAGCTTATCGGCATAGCCGGGAAACGAGAGGAAGTCCTCCGACGCCAGATTGGCATCCCATTCCTCAAACGTGCCCTCGTCGACCGTCATGCGCATGCGCGCGCGACCGCTCACGCGAAAGTGTTTGCCGCAACGAGGGCAGACCTCGAGGTTGTCGTGTAGGCGTGCCTCATCGATCACACGGCGGCACTCCGGGCACTTGATAAACACGTGGCGCGCGGGAAACTCGGCGCACGACTCGGTCATCGGCCCCTCGAGGACGTTGACCGTCTTCGCTTTTCTATTCATCAGCATAGAGATGCCCCATCAGATCGGTGTGATACATGCCCGACAAGAACTCGTCGTTTGCCAGTACGTCGAGCTGAAGCTCGCTGTTTTCGCTCACGCCCTCAATCACGAGCTCGCCCAGGGCCGAGCGCATCTTGCGAATGGCGCCGTCACGCGTGGGCGCACACACGATGAGCTTGCCGAGCATGGAGTCGTAGTACGGCGGAACGTTCGCGCCGGTAAACATGGCAGAATCCCAGCGCACGCGCGGACCGCCCGGCACACGCAACGCGGTGACCGTTCCGCATGACGGCAGAAAGTCCGGCGTCTCGGCATTGATGCGGCACTCCATGGCGTGGTTGCGGACCGGCATGTCCTCCTGCTCAAAGGGCAAAGGCTGGCCGGCCGCCACGCGCAGCTGCCACTTGACCAGGTCGGTATCGGTCACAAACTCCGTAACTGGATGCTCCACCTGCAAGCGCGTGTTCATTTCCATAAAGTAGAAATTGCCGTCGTCCGAATACAGGAACTCGATGGTACCGGCCCCTTCGTAGCCGACGGCACGAGCCAGGTCACGCGCCGCCTTGTGCATACGGGCACGAATGTCGTCGTGTCCGTCGAGGCACGGTGCGGGGCTCTCCTCGATCAGCTTTTGGTTGCGGCGCTGCACCGAGCACTCGCGCTCGCCGAGCGAAAACACATGGCCCTGCTTATCGGCCATAATCTGCACTTCGACGTGGTGCGCCGGCGCGACGAACTTCTCCATGTAGCACTCGCCGTCGCCAAAAACGGCCTCACCCTCGGCACGTGCTTCAATAAAGGCCTTTGCCGCGTCTTCCACGCGCTCGACCTTGCGAATACCGCGACCGCCGCCGCCCGCGCGCGCCTTGATGAGCACGGGGCAGCCGATGCGCTCGGCCTCGGCCGTTGCCTCCTCGGGGCTTTTGAGCAAATCGCAGCCTGGCACGATGGGCACGCCCGCCGCGGCAGCCGTTCGACGTGCGGCGTCCTTGTCGCCCATGCTGTCGATCACCTCGGCCGAAGGACCGACAAACGCCAGGCCATACTTGTCGCAGTCGCGCACGAAGCTCGCCTTCTCGGAAAAGAAACCGTAGCCAGGATGGATTGCCTTTGCCCCCGACTTCACGGCACAGGTGAGCACAGCATCGTCGTTGAGGTAGCTCTCGGCAAGACGCGGGCCGCCGATGCAATACGCCTCGTCGGCAAGCTGCACGTGCAGCGCGTCCGCATCGGCCGTGGAGTAGACGGCGACGGTCTTGATGCCCATATCGCGGCACGCGCGGATAACACGGACCGCGACCTCGCCGCGGTTGGCGATGAGCACTTTGTCGAACATGAAGCCTTCCTTAACTTTCGTGCATGAGTGCAAAAGACATATCGGCGCGGCAGCAAACCTCACCGTTGACGCTCGCAGTACCCGTCGCAAAGCGGAACGGCCCGCGCGCACGCGTGATGGAGCACACCAGATCAACCGTGTCGCCCGGTCGCACCGGACGCTTAAAGCGCACCTTGTCCAAACTCGTATAGAACGGCGTCGCGCCGCGCGCCTCCTCATCGCCCATCAGCAGCACGCAACAGTTTTGGGCGAGCATCTCGCACTGAATCACGCCGGGGACTACCGGGTTTCCCGGAAAATGCCCCTGCAAAAAGTACTCGTCACCCGTAATCGTGATCTTGCCGTGGGCCTCGTCGCCCACCAGCTCGGCTTCGTCGAGCAAAAGCATCGGCTCGCGATGCGGCAACAGCTTCTTGAGCTCTTCTTTATTCATGGATATCACCTATCCGATCCTCATGAGGCAGCTGCCAAACTCCACGAGGTCGCCGTCGGCCACGCAGATCTCGAGCACCTCGCCATCCGCCTCTGCCGTCACCTCGTTGAGAACCTTCATGGCCTCGATGATGCAGAGGGTCTCGCCGGCCTTGACCTTGGAACCCACGTGCACAAACGGCTCGTCGCCCGGCGCCGGGGCAGCATAGAAAACACCGACCATGGGAGCGGTCACCTCGGTGCCCTTAGGCTCCGGTGCGGCGGCAGGCGTCTGCGCGGCGGGCTCCGGTGCGGCGGCAGGCACGGCGACAGGAGCCACAGCCGGAGCAGTCACGGCACTCGGCATAGGCATGGGCACGGCAACCGGCTGCGCTGCGCTCGCGCGCTCGAGCTCGACCGCGGTGCCATCGGGCTCCTCCACGCGCACGCGCGTAAGGCCGCGGTCCTCCATCACATCGGCTATCTCGGCAAGTCTTTTGGAATCCATGCTCTAGCTCCTTGCATATCTACGCAACGCGATGGCGGCGTTGTGCCCGCCAAAGCCCAGGTTGGTCGAAAGCGCCCAAGTAAGGTCGGCGCGAACCGCTCGATTGGGCGTGTAATCAAGATCGCAGGCGGGATCGGGCGTGTGGTAGTTAATGGTCGGGGGCACCACGCCCTGCTCGAGCGCCATGGCACAGGCCATGACCTCGATGGCACCCGTAGCACCGATCATGTGGCCGGTCATCGACTTGGTCGACGAGACGTGCGCGGCCCGTGCCGCGTCCTCGCCGAGCGCACGCTTAATGCCCGCCGTCTCGGACGAATCGTTGAGCTTGGTCGAGGTGCCGTGAGCGTTGATGTAGAGACCCTCGGAAGGCTTAACGTCGCCCTCAGCCACCGCCAGCGATATCGCACGGGCAATGCCGGCAGCCTCGGGATCGGGACTCGTGATGTGATAGGCATCATCGGTGTTGCCGTAGCCCACGACCTCGGCATAAATGTGCGCCCCGCGAGCCAGCGTGTGTTCCATGCTCTCGAGTACCAGCACGCAGGCGCCCTCGCCCATCACAAAGCCGTCGCGGTCTGCATCAAACGGACGGCATGCCGTCGACGGGTCAGGATTAGTGGTGAGAGCACGGCAGGATGTAAAGCCCGCAACGGCATCGGGGATGATTGCGGCCTCGGCACCGCCGGCGAGAATCGCATCGGCGTAGCCATGCTTGATGGCGCGGAACGCCTCACCCACGGCATGGGCCGAGGTCGCGCACGCAGTCACCACGGGCAGGGTCGGGCCCTTTGCCTTGTGGCGGATCGCGATATTGCCCGAAGCCATATTGGGGATCATCATCGCAATCATATAGGGCGATGCACGGCGAGGCCCCCGATCGGCAATCGTGTGGACGTTGTCGACGAGTGTCTGCATGCCGCCCACGCCTGAGCCCACGTAGACGCCCAGGCGCTCGCGATCGATGGCGCCCTCGATATCAAAGCCCGCATCGTGCATGGCCTCGTCCGACGCTGCCAGGGCAAACTGAACGCAGGGGTCCAGGTGCTTGGCGTCACGCTTGCCAAAGTACTCGTTGCCGTCAAAACCCTTGACCTCGGCCGCCACCTTGACGGCAAACGCATCGGTATCGAAGTGCGTGATCGGGCCGATACCGCACGTGCCGGCGCACATGGCCGCCCAGGTAGCAAGCGCCGTGTTACCGAGCGGCGATACGGCACCAATACCGGTGATTGCAACTCTCTGTTCCATCATGGTCTCCTCATTCAAGCCGTTGTTCGACCCTGGTTTCTACATCGCCATTCCGCCGTCGACGCGCACGACCTCGCCCGTAATGTAGGCAGCCGCATCACTCGCCAAAAAGCGCACCACGCCGGCCACTTCCTCGGGGCGCGCCATGCGCTTTAGGGGAATCTGTTCCTCGCACGCCGCACGCACCTTATCCGATAGCTTTGCCGTCATATCGGTCTCGACAAACCCGGGGGCGACCGCGTTCACTCGTACGCCGCGTGGCGCAAGCTCGCGCGCCACCGCCTTGGTCAGGCCGATGATGCCCGCCTTGGAGGCAGCGTAGTTGGCCTGCCCGGCATTGCCCATCAGGCCCACAACCGAGCTCATGTTGATGACGCAACCGCCGCGCTGGCGCATAAAGGTCTTGGTGAGCGCGCGCGTCGTATTGAACGTGCCCTTGAGATTGACATCGAGCACGCGGTCGAAGGCATCGTCACCCATACGCATGAGCAGGCCGTCGCGCGTGATGCCGGCGTTGTTGACGAGCGCCCAAATGGAGCCAAAGTCGTTGAGGACCGCTTCCACGCACGCGTTGACGGCAGCGGGGTCGGCCACGTCACATTGATATGCGCGTGCCGTGGCGCCTGGCGCCTCGCAGGCTTCGCACGTCTCGCGCGCCGCATCGACGCTGCCGGCATAGACGACGGCGATATCGTAGCCATCCTCCGCCAAGCCCACGGCACAAGCGCGACCGATGCCGCGCGAGCCGCCCGTGACCAGCGCCACGCGGCGCGATCCGTCGCGCTCGAGCGCGCCGTTGTTCAAGTTGCCCATGTCGTTCCTTTCGGGTTACAGCCCTGTGGGCTATGCGAGCTCGTCGGCAATAGCTGCGACCTGTTCGGCCGTTTCGCACGAATACACACGAACGTCGCTCAGCGTACGCTTGACCAAGCCGGACAGCGTTTTGCCGGGGCCGACCTCAATAAACGTGTCGATGCCTTGATCCTGCAGAGCATGCAGCGTGTCAACCCAGTGCACGGCATGACTCACCTGGTTGGCCAAGACATCCGACGCTGCTCGCGGGTCCGCCGGATAGGGCGCCGCCGTCATATTTGCCATAACAGGAATGAGCAACGGGGACGGCGCGTGACCGGCCTCGATATATGCAGCAAGGCCACAGGTCGCCTCGGCCATATAGGGGCTATGGAATGCACCCGACACCGCGACCTTCATGGCACGACCGCCAGCCTCTTTTACCAGGACGTCGAGGGTCTGCAACGCATCGGGCGCTCCGGCCACAACCGTCTGCTGGGAACTGTTGTAGTTGACCGGCCAGCAGTCCTCGCCGGCCTGTTTTGCCAGGCCCTCAACTTGCGCTGCATCGAGCTTGATGACGGCGCGCATGCCGCCGGGGTGACGCTCGGCCGCCGTGGCCATAAGCGCCGCGCGCTCACACACGAGCTCAAAGCCCGCTCGCGTATCGAATGCCCCCGCAAAGGTGAGCGCGGCGACCTCGCCCAGCGAGAATCCCGCACAGGCGGCAGGCACCACGCCGCGCTCGCGCAGGGCGACGGCGGCAGCCAAGTCGTGCACGAACACGCAAGGCTGCGTGTTCTCGGTCTGCGAGAGCTCCTCTTTCGAGGCGCTCCGGCACTGCTCGCTGGTCCCCGGGCGTACCTCATCGGCAATGGCGAACACCTCGGCAGCCGCCGGTGATGCTTCGATGAGGTCGACGCCCATCGCGGGATGCTGGGCACCCTGACCGGCAAACAGAAACGCTACGCTACCCATGCGGACGCACCCTTCAGGACATGCTCGGCGCCATCGACCAGATCGTCGACGATTTCGCGTGCGCTCTGGCGTTCGTTGACCATACCGGCAATCTGTCCGCACAAATACGAACCCTCTTCGTAATTACCGTCCTTTGCGGCTTTACGAAGCGCGCCCGTGCCCATGGCCCCGAGCTCCTCGGGGCTTGCGCCCGCCGCCTCGTTCTTGGCATACGCGTTGGTGAAGGGGCTCTTGAGGGCGCGAACCGGATGTCCCGTCGAGCGACCGGTCGCACGCGTCGACGTGTCGCCCGCCTTGAGCACCAGCTCTTTGTACTGTTCGGATACGGTGCACTCGTTTGCGACCAGAAAGCGTGTTCCCACCTGGACGCCGGCAGCGCCGAGCATAAAGGCGGCCGCCACACCGCGGCCATCGGCGATGCCGCCAGCCGCAACCACGGGAATATCGACCGCATCGACAACCTGCGGGACAAGTGCCATCGTCGAGGTCTCGCCAATATGGCCGCCTGATTCGGTGCCCTCGGCAACCACGGCAGTGGCTCCGCGACGCGCCACGAGACGCGCCAGCGCCACCGAAGCCACGACGGGAATAACCTTGATGCCTGCATCGTTCCAGGCCTTCATGTACTTGGTGGGATTGCCGGCGCCGGTCACCACAACGGGCACCCGCTCATCAATCACCACTTGTGCGACCTCGTCGACAAACGGGCTCATGAGCATAACGTTGACGCCAAAGGGCTTATCCGTCTTGGCGCGCAGCTCGTGAATCTGATCGCGCAGCCAGTTTGCGTCGGCATTCATGGCCGCGATAATCCCTAAGCCGCCTGCCTCGGACACGGCAGATGCCAGCGAGGCATCGGCAATCCAGGCCATGCCACCCTGGAACACGGGTTTTTCGATGCCGAGCAGATCGCAGAGAGGAGACTTGAGCATCACTACTTCTCCAATGCCGCCTCGACCGTATCGACGAACTCGCCGACCGTCTTGGGGTTCTCCTCGGTATCGAGCTCAATGCCAAACTCGTCCTCGACGGCAACGAGGATCTCGACGGTACCCAGGCTGTCGAGGCCAATCTCCTCGAGCGTGGACTCGGGCTTCATCTCGACATCGTCAAGGCCAGCGGTCTCGCGGATAACGTCGCAAACGCGCTCGAAGGTCTTCTGATCTGCCATGGTAGTTCTCCTTTGTTTGTGCCCCAGGGGCGTTTTCATTTCCTATGTGCAACTACTTCCAGCGAAGTAGATAGCCACCTACATCCAAGCCGGCGCCAAATCCGACCAGGGCGATGGTGTCGCCCGCGTGCAGCGCGCCGGTATTTGCCAGTCGATCGAGAGCAAGCGGAATGCATGCGCTCGAAATGTTGCCAGTTTCACGCAACGTTCGGACCACACGGTCGTCCGGCATACCCAGGCGCTTGACTGCCTGGCTCAAGATTCGTTCGTTAGCCTGATGGAATACAAAATGGTCGATGTCTTCGACCGAAATGCCCGCATCGCTCGCAAGCTTATGGACCGTGTCGCAGATGGCGTTGACGCCGAACTTGAACACGCGGCGGCCATTCATGGACAGCACGCTCGCGCTATCTGCGGAGTCCTTAAACGGCGAGGTGCCGACCAGACCGGGAACGCGCAACGTCTCGACGTCGGGCGCCGTCGAAAGCTCAACGGCAAGGGGGTTGTCTCCCCCAGCCCCTATCACTGCAGCGCCCGCGCCGTCGCCAAAGAGCACGCACGTGGCGCGGTCTGACCAGTCAAGGGCGCGCGTCATCTGCTCGGAGGCAACGACAAGCACATGCTTGGCTCGTCCTCGAGCGATATAGCCCTCGGCGACATCGAGCGCAAATACGAAGCCGGCACAAGCCGCCGAAACATCGAAGGCTGGACATGTGGCACCCAGGCGCTCAGCAACGGCGCACGCTTCGGCAGGAACGAGATGATCGCCCGTCGTCGTCGAGCAGACGATAAGATCCAGCTGGCTCGCATCGAGTCCGGACGCCTGGAGCGCTTGCTCGCTCGCTGCCACGGCAAGGTCGTCGAGTGACTCGGCGGTGCACACATGGCGGCTCTTGATCCCCGTACGGGTAAAAATCCACTCATCCGAGGTATCGAGGAACTCGGACAGCTCGTCATTGGAAACACTGCGCTTAGGAAGCGCCGAGCCTGTTCCCAGAATCGTGAAACCCATCACTAACCTCCTTTGAGTTGTTGACGTGTTTACATCGACCAAGAGAGGATAGCGCATTTTAGTCGTTGTTGACGTGTTAACATTAAATTGTCCAAATGCGACAAAGGCTTCACATTGTGTCTGTCTCTCGACACCCTTGCGTTATTCACTTATTCATTAAGGAGGTAGCAGCCGTTATGGATGCCAAATTAACGATAGTCGACGTAACCGGATCGACCAACGATGACCTGCTCGAAGCAGGAAAACATGGAGCGCCGCACGGCACAGGACTTGCCGCCCGGGCTCAAACAGCAGGACGCGGCCGGCGCGGCCACAAGTGGGATTCAACCGCCGGTAACCTATTGCTTTCGATTGTCCTGCGTCCATGCGTTAATCCCGCAAAGTACTCTGGTCTTGCCGCCGTCAGCGGTCTAGCGGTGCTCGAGGCACTCGAAAAGCAGGGTCTTGCAAACGAGATTGGCCTCAAATGGCCCAACGACCTGGTCGCGCGTGGACGCAAACTCGGCGGCATTCTGGTCGAGGCCGCACGCGATAACGAAGGCAACCCCTTTGCGGTCTGTGGCATCGGCGTTAACGTGAACTATGTGCCCGCGGAGGTTCCCGATGGCGGCCTGCCAGCAATCGGCCTGTCAGACCTCAACAAGAACGTTCCCGCCGTCGACATGCTCCTCGATGAGGTCTATCACGCAGTTATAGACGCTGTAGATGCCTGGGCAGAGCGCCTCAACGCCAAGGAAGAAGACGCCGGTCCGCTCGCGCCCGTCCACGACGAATATATCGCTCACCTCAATTGGATTGGGGAGCACGTTATCGCCCGCTCCCCCGCTGGAGACGAGCTGGCACGCGGCATATTTAGAACGGTCGACGATTGCGGCCGCGCAAGCATTGAGACCGAGAGCGGCTTGTGCGTCTTCCACTTCGAAGAAGCGTCCTTGCGCCCCCTGAGCGAATAGGGCGCCGCAGCCATCAGCTCGACAGACGAATTCGCTATCCCAAAATCTAAACTCAAAACAAAAGAGCCCCGCTACCAAGATGGCAGCGGGGCTCTATAAGCTATGAGCGATATCGCTTAGAGCTTGATGTCGATGTCGACGCCAGCGGGGAGGTCGAGACGCATGAGCGAATCAACGGTGCCCGAGGTGGGGTCGAGGATGTCGATGAGGCGCTTGTGGGTGCGCATCTCGAACTGCTCACGGGAGTCCTTGTTCACGTGCGGCGAGCGGATAACCGTGTACAGGTTGCGCTCGGTGGGCAGGGGGACAGGACCGGAAACGCGAGCGCCGGTCTTCTGAGCGGTCTCGACGATGAGCTTCGCGGACTGATCGACGACCTCGTGATCATAGCCCTTGAGGCGAATGCGGATCTTCTGGGTAGCCAACTTAAACCTCCAAAGAGTGCGAGAGATGTTCTCGCAGGATTACGTAACAGGGAGCTCGAACTTAGGCGTTCTTGCTCATGACCTCGTCCACGATGGACTTGGGCGCAGGCTCATAAGAGTCGAACTGCATCGTGTAGGATGCACGGCCCTGGGTCTGGGAGCGAAGGTCGGTAGCGTAACCGAACATCTCGCCCAGCGGCACCTTGGCACGGATGAGCTTGCTGTTCTTGCGATCCTCCATGCCCTCGATCTTGCCGCGGCGACCGGAGAGGTTGCCCATAACGTCGCCCATGTACTGCTCGGGGGTCTCGACCTCGACAGCCATGATCGGCTCGAGCAGCTGCGGGTCGGACTTCTTGAGGGCGTCCTTGATAGCCATGGAACCGGCGATCTTGAAGGCGGCCTCGGAGGAGTCTGTAATCCCTTTTCAATCAAAGTCTGCAGTTGCGGGTCAGTAAAAACTTCCCG
>UQMV01000016.1 GCA_900542315.1 uncultured Collinsella sp. | reverse complement strand
AGCCATATCGGCGACAACGCCCAGGTCATGGGTGATCATGATGATGGCGTTGCCGTTCTTCTCCTGCATTTCCTGCATAAGCTCAATAATCTGCGCCTGAATGGTAACGTCCAAGGCAGTCGTGGGCTCGTCGGCAATCAGAATATCGGGGTCGCAGGCAAGAGCCATAGCGATCATGACGCGCTGACGCATACCGCCAGAGAACTGGTGCGGATACTCATTGACGCGCTTCTCGGGCTCGGGAATGCCAACGAGGTCCAAAAGCTCGGTGGCGCGCTTGAGCGCCTCCTGCTTGGAGTAGCCACGGTGCAGACGAAGACCCTCGCCTACCTGCTTGCCGATCTTATAGACCGGGTTCAAGGAGGTCATAGGATCCTGGAAGATCATCGCGATATCGTTACCGCGAATGTGCTGCATCTCTTCCTCGGTCATCTCGAGGATAGAACGACCGCGATAGCGAACGTCGCCACCCTCAATCTTTCCCGGAGGCATCGAGATAAGGCCCATGATGGTCATGGCGGTCACGGACTTACCGGAGCCGGACTCACCGACGACACCCAGGGTCTCGCCGCGATCGAGCGTGTAGGACACACCGTCGACAGCGCGAACGACGCCGTCCTCGGTATGGAAATACATCTTAAGGTCATCGACCTCGAGCAGATGCTGGCCCTCGGGAACCGGCTGGTCCTTCAGGTCCACATAGTTCTTGTTCTTCTTCATCCTTATGCGTCCTTCATCTTGACGTCGAGGGCGTCGCGCAAACCGTCACCCAGCAGGGTGAAGGCGAGCACCGTCGAGAGAATTGCCAGACCGGGCATGATCATCATCCAGGGAGCAGTCAGCAGATACTGCTGACCGTCCTGAATCATGGAGCCCCACGAAGGCGTAGGCGGAATAACGCCCATGCCGAGGAAGGACAGAGCAGACTCGGTCAGGATGGCGCCACCAATGTTCATGGTCGCGTAGACCACGATGGAGGCGACGGAGTTCGGGAAGATGTGACGCACGACGATACGAGCATCAGATGCACCCATCGCGCGCGCAGCATCAACATAGTCGTTTTCCTTGACGGTCAAGATCGCAGAGCGGAAGACGCGCGCAATCGAAGGCCAGCCGAGAATACCGATGGCGATAAAGACGTTCTGAAGACCGCGGCCGATAACGGCGATCATGGCGACAACGAACAGCACGTACGGGAACGCCAGGAAGATGTCCGCACAGCGCATGATGATCGTATCCCAGATGCCGCCGTAGAAACCGGCCAGAGCACCCATGACCAGACCGATCAGCGTGGAAATCGCGGTGGCCATAATTCCGACAGACAGCGAAACGCGCGCACCGTAGATAACGCGGACGAGAATGTCGCGACCAAGGGCGTCGGTGCCAAACGGGTGCTCTGCACACGGAGCCAACAGCGACGTCTCGGCCATGGTGGTCGAGTCGGAAGCCGTCGGCGAACCGAGCCAGGGCTTAGCCCACAGATCTGCGGTCAGGGCAACCAAAACGACGATGATGATCCAGCAGACACCGATAACGGCGAGCTTGTTCTTGCGAAGACGCTTAAAAGCGTCGCCCCACAGCGTGCGGGACTTGGCGGGAGCAGATGCGGCCTTGGTGGCGGTAGCCTGCTCCTGAGACTGAGAATCAGTTTCCTGCATGAGACGTACCTCCCTTAGGCCTTATCCGACGGACCGCCAAGGCGGATGCGCGGGTCGAGGAATGCATAGCTAATGTCGACGAGCAGGTTGATCACCATGACGACGACAACGATGAGCGTAACGCCGCCCATAACGATGGGCCAGTCACGCATGCTAATGGCGCGATAGACCTCATAGCCGATACCGGGCCAGTTAAAGACCGTCTCGGTCAGGATGGCGCCCGAAAGCATGCCACCAAAGTCGACACCAATATAGGTAACGACGGGGATGAGTGCATTCTTAAGCGCATGCTTGACGATGATCGCGCGATTGGAGAGACCCTTGGCCTTTGCCGTACGGATGTAATCCTGGTTCATGACGTCAAGCAGCTGCGAGCGCATAATGCGGGCGGCATAAGCGGTCGAAACCGAAGCCAGCGTAATGGTCGGGAGCACATAGTGCATCCAATCCTGATACTGAGAGCTGGAACCGCCGGCACCCGAGATCGGCATGGAGATTGCACCGCCCGTAGCGTCCTTGAGGATGACGCCAAAGAACAGCTGCAGCAACATACCGAGCCAGAAGGCCGGGACCGCAACGAGGATCGACGTGGTGAGCGTTACCAAAATATCCCAGAAGGAATAACGCTTTACCGCCGAAATGATACCCGCACCGATACCCATAATTGCCTCGAGCACGATGGCGCACGCGGCAAGTTTGACCGTATACGGATACTTCTGGGCAAAGATTTCCGTAACCGGCAGCTTGCGCTGATACGAATTGCCCAGATCGCCATGAAGCAGGCCGTTCATGTAATACAAGTAACGGTCCACGAGCGACGTTTGAACGGGGTCGCCGTTCTCGTCAAGGATCGCGTTGCCGTCCTCGTCCGACTGGACCAGGTGATAGCGGACGCGAAGCTGAAGCTCCACCTCGGGGGACAGAGCCTTGTCTCCACCGATCAGCTTGATCGGATCTCCCGGCACGATATTCTGAAGAGCGAACAGAATCAGCGTAACGCCCAAAAATACCGGGATGAACTGAAGCACACGTTTAACGATGTACTTACCCATACCACTCCCCTATCTAGGGATTAACCTAAATGGGATGCCGATCGCCAGACCGGCATCCCAAAATTACCATCAGCCAGTTTACCCCAGGTTAGGGAGAACTGTATGTTTCCCATGAGGTCTACGTAAATACTTGACCCTCACGGAAGCTGCAAACTCTTAGGCGAGCTCAGCGGTACCCAGCTCGGCGTGCTTCTGCGGATCGACATAGAGGTGCTTGATGCGATCGGAGCCGACGATGGTGTGCGTGTAGAACATCACCGGGATGACCGGGCAGTCGGCAGCGACCATTGCATCGGCCTCCTGCATCTTAGCGACGCGCTCCTCGTCGTCAACAATAGTACGAGCCTCGTCGACCTTGGCGTCGAACTCGGGGTTGTTGTAACCGGAGCGGTTGTCGCCACCGAGGGAATCAGAGTGGAACAGCGGATACAGGAAGTTGTCCATAATCGGGTAGTCGGCAATCCAACCCAGACGACCGAACTGATAGTTAAAGTTCTGGTACTGCTCGAGCAAGGCAGACCACTCAGGGGTATCGGAGACAGCGGTAACGCCAACCTTGGCGAGGTCACCGATGATGGACTCCATGATCTCCTTGTGACCGCCGTCCTGGTTGTAGGAAAGGGTCACGCTAATGCCACGATCCCCGTTAGCGCCAGCGGGAGCAACCTTGTCGAGGTACTCGTTAGCCTTGTCGACATCGTAGGCGCAGAACTCCCATGCGCCCTCCTTGTAGCCATCGATGCCCGGAGGAACAATGCCGTCGGCAGGGGTACGGGTACCCTTGAAGATGGTCTTGCAGATGGCCTCACGGTTGATGGCCAGGGAGATGCCCCTACGCAGGTCGGCGTTGTTGAACGGCTCGGCCGTGGTGTTGCAGGTCAGATAGTACGTGGAAGGCTCGGCGCCGAGCAGCATGCGCTCGCCGTCACCCATGGTGTAGCCGTCCTTGGACACGCCGCGATCCTTCTTGGCGGCATCGATCTGAGCAACGGGAACGTCGCAGACATCGAGGTTACCGGCCTGGAACTCCTTGTAAGCAGTCTCCATGTCCTTGATGACCTGGAAGTGGATGCCATCGATCTTGGCCTTGTCGCCATAGTAATCGTCGAACTTCTTGAGGTTGATCTCCTGACCATCCTCCCACTTGCCGTCCATCATGAACGGGCCGTTACCGACCGGTGCAAGATAGAAGCTCTTGACATCGGACTCGGCGCACTCGGGAACCGGGGCCAGAGCCGGGTGAGAGGCGACGAAGGGGAAGTCGGCGTAAGCGGAAGACAGCTTGACGACGAGGGTCTCATCGTCGGGGCAAGTAACACCGCTGAGCTCGGTAGCGTTACCGGCAAGCAGGTCGTCATAGCCCTCGACCATAGAAAGGTGATAGGAGACCTCGGAAGGGCCGTACTCGGTAGCGATGGCCGACTTGGTGTTGACCAGACGCTCCCAACCGAGCTTGAAGGACTTGGAGGTAACGTCGTCACCGTTGTGGAACTTGGCCTTCTTGATCTTGAAGGTGAACTCGGTGGCGTCGTCGTTGGCCTCGAAGGACTCGCAAGCCAGCGGAACGATCTCGCCCTTCTCGGCGTCATAAGAGGTCAGAGCGTCAAAGAGCTGGTACTCGACCTGAGTGCCCTGGTCCTCCTGGACATTGTAGGGGTCGATGCAGACCGGGTTGTTGATGTAGAAGTTCAGCGTCGAACCGGACTCAGAACCGGAAGCGTCGCCACCCTTCTTGCCGCATGCGGCAAGAAAAGCCATGGAGCTCGCAGCAAGGGTGCCGCCAACAAAGGCGCGACGACCCATAACGGGCTGGTGGAACATAGAATCAGCCATGCCATCCTCCTTATGAGATAGGACAAAGAAATGTTCAGTCGGACACATGTCGAAACAATCCGATCCGAACCATCAAAACGCCGCCCGCTGCTATGGCTGGTTATGCACAACGGACCAACGTTTTGCAATACAGTAGCGCATTTTATACACAATTTGGGGCTAATTCCGGTTAACGGTCGAGAATTTCTTTAGTTGGGCGAAGTATGTGAGGATATTTTGACTCTGTTACAAATATGTAAACAAAAAGGGTCCCGCACTTACGGGACCCTTTTTGAATATTTATGCGGCTCGTGCTTAGTAGCCGACGATGCCCTGCGGGAAGAAGAACATGCACAGCACGACGCACACGGCAAACACGACAGCCATGATGACGGTCAGGCGGTCGAGGTTCTGCTCCATGACGCCCGTGGCAGAGCTGGAGTTATACAGCGAGCTAGCGATCATATCCGAAACGCCGGTGCCCTTACCGGAATGCATCAGGACGAGAATCGTCAGCGCCACGGCAGAGACAGCCCAAACGACAAACAGAAGAATCTGGAACGGACCCATAGATAAGCTCCTTAATAGAACAGTTTAAACTCCAGTACTGTACCACAATCCCCCGCTCTCCCCTACCTGCCACTCAAGGACGGGGTGGAAATGGCAGAAATACCAAAAAGGGGGTTGTCCGGTTGTGGACAACCCCCTTACTAGAAAACGGTATTTGTTTTCTCTTAGGCCTCGGTGGCGAGCACGCGACCCGTCATCTCGGCGGAAGGCTCAATACCAGCCATGGTGAGCATGGTCGGAGCGATATCGGAAAGACGGCCGTCCTCGATACCGGTGAGCTTGGCCTTCTCATCAACGATGATGAACGGCACACGGTTGGTGGTGTGAGCCGTGAACGGATGCTTGGAACCGTCGGAAGCAACGTCAAACATGTGGTCGGCGTTGCCGTGGTCGGCGGTGATCAGCGCAAAGCCACCCTTGGCGAGAATCGCCGGGACAACCTTGGACAGGGCATCGTCAACAGCCTCGACGGCCTTAACGGCGGCGTCGAAGACACCGGTGTGACCAACCATGTCGCAGTTCGCGAAGTTCACGATGTAGAAATCAGCGCGATCCTCGTTAATAGCGGCGACGAGCTTCTCGGTAACCTCGGGAGCGCTCATCTCAGGCTGCAGATCGTAGGTAGCGACCTTGGGGGAAGCGACGAGCACGCGCTCCTCGCCCTCCTTGGGCTCCTCGATGCCGCCGTTGAGGAAGAACGTCACGTGTGCGTACTTCTCGGTCTCGGCGGTGTGCAGCTGCTTCAGGCCATTGGCGGCGATAACGTCGGCCAGAACGTTCTCGGGGAACGTCTTGGGGAAAGCGACCTCAACGTCAAACGTCGGGTCGTACTCGGTCATTGTCACAAAGTGCGAAAGCTTAATCTGCTCGCGCTCAAAGCCATCGAACTCCTTGTCCGTGAACACGCGAGTCATCTGACGGGCGCGGTCGGGACGGAAGTTGAAGAAGATGGCCGCGTCGCCCTCGTGGATGCCTTCGTTATGGGCAGCGAAGGGCTCGACGAACTCGTCGCCGCGCGGATCCTTCTCGTAGTAGGCCTTGATACCGGCAACGGGGTCGGTATCGGCATCGGACGCGTTGACCATGACGTCGTAGGCGCGCTGGATGCGCTCCCAACGATTATCGCGGTCCATGGCCCAATAACGGCCCGAGACGGTGGCAACGCGAGCGTCGCAACCGGTCTCCTCGGAGATCTTAGCCAGGAAGGCGCAGAACTCACTCATGTAACCGGCACCGGACTGCGGGTCAACGTCGCGGCCATCCATGAAGGCGTGGACGCGAACGGTCTTGACACCATGCTCGGCAGCCATCTTGACCAGAGCCTCGACGTGGTTCATGTGAGAATGAACACCGCCAGGGCTCATAAGGCCCATGAGGTGAAGGGTCTTGCCGTCAGCCTTGACGTCGTCCATAGCCTTGACGAAAACCTCGTTCTTGGCGATGGAGCCGTCCTTGATGGCATTGTTGATGCGCGAAAGCTCCTGGAACACGATGCGGCCGGCACCGATGTTGAGGTGGCCCACCTCGGAGTTACCCATCTGGCCATCGGGAAGACCCACGTCCTCGCCCGAAGCGCCGAGCGTGGTGTGGGGGTACTTCTCATACAGGCTGTCAAGGAAGGGCGTCTTGGCAGCGGCGACGGCGTTCTCGCCATCGGCCGGAGCCAGGCCGCAACCATCCATGATGATCAGGAGTGCAGGAAGATGACGCTGTGCCATATGTCCTACTCGCCTGCCTTGACGACCATAGAGGCGAAGTCGGCAGCCTTGAGCGAAGCGCCACCCACGAGGGCGCCGTCAACGTCGGGCTTGGCGACGAGCTCGGCGATGTTGCCGGGCTTAGCGGAACCACCGTACAGGACGCGGATGCCGTTAGCGAGCTCCTCGCCGAACATCTCCTTGAGGGTCTCACGGATAGCGCCGCAGACCTCCTGAGCGTCCTCGGCGGTAGCGGTCTTGCCGGTGCCGATGGCCCAGATGGGCTCGTAGGCGACAACGACCTGCTTGGGGCAGGTGATCTCAAGACCAGCAAGGCCAGCCTTGACCTGGTTCACGACGTGCTCGACATAGGTGCCAGCCTCGCGGACCTCGAGGGACTCGCCGCAGCAGAAGACGGGAACAAGACCGGCGGCAACGAGGGCCTTGGCCTTCTTGTTCTGATCCTCATCGGTCTCGTGGAAGTAATCACGACGCTCGGAGTGACCGATGATGCAGTAGGTGCAGCCAGCGGACTTGAGCATGTCGCAAGAGGACTCACCGGTGAAGGCACCCTTGGCCTCCCAGTACACGTTCTGTGCACCGAGGGCGATGGGGGCAGCCTGAATGCGGTCATGAACCGTGGTGATGTCGATGGTCGGAGGGCAGACGAGCACCTCGACGCCAGCCGGAACCTCGGGCAGAGCCTGAGCCAGCTCGTCGGCGAGCTTGGCGGCCTCGGCGACGTCGTTGTTCATCTTCCAGTTACCAGCGATAAGAAGGGTGCGATTAGGCATCGAGAAGCGCCTCCACTCCGGGCAGGGCCTTACCCTCGACGAGCTCCATGGAAGCGCCACCACCGGTGGAGATCCAGCTCATCTTGTCGGCCAGGTTGAACTTGTTGACAGCCGCGACAGAGTCGCCACCGCCGATGATCGAGGTGCAGTCGGCCTCGGCGACAGCCTCAGCGATAGCCTGGGTGCCGTGAGCGAAGTTATCAAACTCGAAGACGCCCATGGGGCCGTTCCAGAAGACAGTCTTGGCGCCCTTGACGGCCTCGGCGTAGAGCTCCTCGGTCTTAGGACCGATGTCCATACCCTCACGATCGTCGGGGATAGCGTCGGAAGCGACAACCTCGGGAACAGCGTCCTCGCCAAAGTGATCGGCAACACGGTTGTCGATGGGAAGCAGGATCTTGACACCCTTCTCCTCGGCCTTCTTGAGCATCTCGCCAGCGCGCTCGACCCAGTCCTCTTCCTTGAGGGACTGACCAACGGACAGGCCCTGAGCCAGGAAGAAGGTGTAGGCCATGCCGCCACCGATGATCAGGGTGTCAGCGGAGTCGATGAGGTGATCGAGAACGCCGATCTTGGAGGAAACCTTGGAACCGCCGACGATAGCGACGAAGGGGCGCTCGGGCTCGGCGAAGATGCCGGTCAGCGTGTCGACCTCCTTCTCGAGCAGGAAGCCCGCGACGGCAGGCAGGTAAGCGGCGGGGCCCACGACGGAACCCTGGGCGCGGTGAGCGGTGCCGAAGGCATCGAGAACGAAGACGTCACCATAGGAAGCGAGCTTCTTGGCGATCTCGGGATCGTTCTTCTTCTCACGCTTATCGAAGCGGACGTTCTCGAGAACGAGAACCTTGCCCGGCTCGACGGCAGCGACAGCCTCGGCAGCCTTCTCGCCGTAAGTGTCGGCGACAAAGGCAACGTCGAGACCAGAGAGCTCGGCGAGCTTCTTGGCGACGGGCTCGAGGGAGAGCTCGGGCTGGAAGCCGGTGCCATCGGGACGGCCGAGGTGGCTCATGAGGATGACGCGAGCGTTGTGCTCAACGAGATAGTTGATGGTGGGCAGGGCAGCCTTGATACGGGTGGTGTCGCCAACGACGCCATCCTTGATAGGCACGTTGAAGTCAACGCGGACGAGAACGCGCTTGCCGTCGACATCGATGTCGCGGACGGTCTTCTTGGTAAAGGCCATGTTTGCTTCTACCTTTCGTACGTGTCTGCCTCCCATTACGGCAGACGATTTCCTATAAAAAGGGCGCGACCCTAGGGTGTAAGCCCTATGAGGCCGCGCCCTTCTTTAGACGCTCAACGAGCTATTCGCTAAAAGCTAAATTAAGCAACGAACTTCTCGAAGTACTTGATGGTGCGGACCATCTGAGAGGTGTAAGAGTTCTCGTTGTCGTACCAAGAGGTGACCTGAACGAGGGTCTGGCCGTTGCCGAGGTCAGAGCACATGGTCTGAGTGGCGTCGAAGATGGAGCCATGGGTCTCGCCGATGATGTCGGTGGAGACGATGTCGTCCTCGTTGTAACCGAAGGTCTCGGAGATGGTGGCAGCGTAGGCCTTCATAGCGGCGTTGACCTCGTCGACGGTGACCTTCTTGTCAACGACAGCGTAGAGGTTGGTGATGGAGCCGGTCGGCGTCGGGACGCGCTGGGCAGCACCGATGAGCTTACCGTTGAGCTCGGGGAGAACCAGGCCGATAGCCTTGGCAGCACCGGTGGTGTTGGGGACGATGTTGACGGCGCAGGCGCGGCTACGACGCTTGTTGCCCTTGCGCTGCGGGCCGTCGAGCGGCATCTGGTCGCCGGTCCAGGCGTGAATGGTGGTCATGATGCCGGACACGATGGGAGCGAAGTCGTTCAGACCCTTGGCCATCGGGGCGAGGCAGTTGGTGGTGCAGGAAGCAGCGGAGATGATGTTGTCCTCAGCGGTCAGCGTCTCATGGTTGACGTTGTACACGATGGTGGGCAGATCGCTGCCGGCCGGAGCGGAGATGACGACCTTCTTGGCGCCAGCGTTGATGTGGGCCTGAGCCTTAGCCTTGCTGGTGTAGAAGCCGGTGCACTCCAGAACGACGTCGACGTCGAGGTCGCCCCAAGGCAGGTTGTTGGCGTCGGCCTCCTTGTAGATCTTGATCTCCTTGCCGTCAACGGTGATGGAATCCTCGCCAGCAACGACCTCGTGATCGCGAGCGTAGTTGCCCTGCGTGGAGTCGTACTTCAGCAGGTAAGCGAGCATATCGGGAGAGGTGAGGTCGTTGATAGCGACGATCTCGGAGCCCTCATGACCGAACATCTGACGGAAAGCCAGACGACCGATGCGACCGAAGCCGTTAATAGCAACCTTTACTGCCATTGTGTCTCCTTTCGTAAGGCCCCCGCGAGCTACAGCGCCCGCCGTTGAGGCCCACAAACTAACCACTCGCCTAATATACCTTTTTTTTGACTTGAATTTCACGAGAATGCTCGAAATTGAAAATCAAATTTACGTTAAAACGTTTTAAAGAGTAAAACAGCAGTTCAATCCCTATATAAGCAGTTTCGCTCAACTACCTGTTTGCTTCAATGAGCTTTTCAAGCCTCAAAACGCGATGGTACAGGGCAGACTTCGACAAGGGAGGGTCAGCCATCTCCCCCAGATCGCGCAGTGACAGATCGGGATAGCGCTCGCGCAGGTCGCAAAAGACCGCCAAGGCGTCCGGAAGCGTGTCGCGCAAACCCCGCTGTTCGAGCTCATAGATCAACGCAAGCTGATGCTGGGCGGCACCTGCGCTTCTGGTCTGATTGGCCAGCTCGGCATTCACGCGACGGTTCACGTCGTTCTTAACCAATTTGACCGCGCGCGCTTCCTCGATCTCGGCAACGCTGCGCTTGGCGCCGACCAGCTTTAGGAGCTGCTCGATCTCCTCGGCGCTCTTAATGTAGACGGCAAAGGATCCGCGCCGCGCGTTAACGCGCGCATGGACTCCAATCTGCTCCAATAGATCGCAAAGTCCCCGGGCATACTGCTCGCCCTGCACCGCGATCTCAAGATGAAAGTCGCCGCGGGGATCGGCCACGAAACCGCCGGCGATGAGCGCGCCGCGGATGTAGGCAAGCCTGCAGCAGGGACGGGCAACGATGTGCCGGGGAACACCAGCGACGAGCCCTCCCCTGCGGTCGAGGATGCCCAGCAGCACCAGAGCCTTGTCCAGGTCGGGTTGATCGGGCAGGGTAATGAGATAGTTACGGACCTTATGCAAGACCGATTTACGAACGGTGAATTCCGTTTTGAGCTTAAGGATGCGATGCGTCAGTGTGATCATCGTGCGCGCGACGGCACCCGTCTCGGTCGCGACCGTCAAACGATACCGCCCGGAGCCGGCCAGCGAAAGTGTACCGCTCACACGCGTCAGGGCGGCAAGCGTCGACAAATCGCAGTATTCACATTCGGGTTCGCAGCGCGCGAGCTCGTCACGCACCTCGGCGGTAAACGACATGCAGGCCTATGCTTTCGTGTTGGCGCGCGACAAGTCGCGATGAGAAATGCTCACGTGATATTGGGCGCCTTCCAAATAACGTGCCGTGGCCTCGGCGATGGCAACGCTGCGGTGTTGACCGCCCGTGCAACCGATGGCAATAGAAAGCTGTGGCTTGCCCTCCGCGATATAGCCGGGCATGACCGTATCGAGCAGCTGCGTCCAGGCCTTCCAGAACTCCTGAGTCTTGGGATGGTCCAGAACAAAGTCGGCGACTTTCTTATCGAGACCGGTCATCGTGCGCATCTCGGGATCGTAGAACGGATTGGGCAGGAAGCGAACGTCGATCATAATGTCCGCCTCGACGGGCATACCGTGCTTAAAGCCAAACGAGAACACGTGAACGTCCATGAGCTGCTGGTCGGACAACTCGGAGAACGCCATGCGCAATTTGTTGCGCAGAGCAGAGGTGCGCAAGCGGCTCGTATCGATAATCATGTCAGCTCGGTCGCGAACGCCCTGCAGCTGCAGGCGCTCGCGCTGAATCGCATCGGCCGTAGTCTCCCCCGGCTTGGCAATGGGATGGCGGCGGCGGTTTTCGCTATAACGACGGATCAGCACCTCGTCAGAGGCCTCGAGAAACACGATGTCACAGCTCATCTCGCGCTCCTCGAGTGCGGCAACGGCATCGAGCAGCTCATCGAACAAGCCCTGGCTGCGCAGATCGCAGGTGACGGCAAGATGCCTGCCCACGCCCGTATTGATGCCGACGAGTTCGGCAAGCTGGGCGATCAGACGCGGAGGCAAGTTGTCGATGCAAAAGTAGCCCATGTCCTCGAACACATGCATGGCCTGCGTTCGGCCCGATCCGGACATTCCGGTGATGATGACGATATCGGGGATGCGCTCCGAGCGCTCCGCCGCATCCATGGCATCTCCCTTTTGCATGTGTGCCTCCTAAAACAAGCGCGGGACCCGGCCAGCGGATCCCGCGCGATCAATTGCCTTTATTGAGTATACCGCCCCAAGCGGATACAAGGCCCGTCTTACGCCTCAAGCGCAGCCTTGAACCAACTTGTAATACTCGTGGGGTGCGTGATGGCGGTGCCGACGACAACTGCCCAGGCGCCCGCATCAATCGCGGCGCGGGCCTCCTCGGGCGTGTGCACGCGGCCCTCGCAGATGATGGGAAGACCGGGGAATTCCTCGGTCGCCTGACGCAGGAGCGGCAGATCAGGGCCATCGGCCATGGTGCAGTCGATGGCGGCGACACCGTGAGAAAGCGTAGTGGATACCAGGTCAAAGCCCATATCAACCGCACGGCGAATGTCCTCGATGGTGGCACAATCCGCCATCAGGAGCACGCCCTCCTCGTGCAGCGGACGGAAGGTGTCCTCGACGGTCTTGCCATCGGGACGTGGGCGATCAGTGGCATCAATTGCCACGATGTCGGCACCGGCGGCAACGCAGGCGCGAGCATGACGCAGCGTCGGCGTGATGTAGACGCCCTCGTGTCCATCTTTCCACAGGCCGATGACGGGAACCTCGCAGCGGCCCTTAATGGCGGCGATGTCGGCAAGACCCTGGCAGCGAATAGCGGCGGCGCCACCAAGCTCGCAGGCGCGAGACATCTGAGCCATGGTCTCGGGCGTACGAAGCGGCTCGCCCATATAGGCCTGAACGCTCACGACGAGCTTGCCCTTTAGGGACTGGATCAAAGGATCAACGGTCATGTTCGACTCAACCTTTCTCAAAACAGCCTTCTGAGACACCGCACCTTGACGTTCAAACCGTCGCTCGCGTACCGAAGTACGCTTCGCTTCTCTTTCACGTCAATCTGCGGCACCTCAGAAGGCGCACTTGGTAGTTATGTTTACTTCAACGAGGCAAGGAGGTGTTCGGCGGCACCGATAAGCGGCGCATCGCCCTCCAGAGAACCGATAAGGATCGGCGTGTCCTGAAGCGGGTCGAGCGCCTGGCTGGCATAGCCCTCGTGCACCGAGTCCTTCCACGTCTGCGAGCGCCAATCGGGACCCTGGTGAATCACGCCGCCCGAAAGCACGATGACCTCGGGATCCAAGATGTTGGCAAGCGAGCCCAAGCTGGCGCCCAGCGCAAAGCCGGCGTCATGGATGACCTCGGTCGCCTTTGCGTCGCCAGCGCGGCACAGGTCGTTCACGTCGCGACCGACCGAAGGACGGCTGGGGTCGACGCGACCGAAGCGCTCATCGTACATACGACCAATCGATGTGCCCGAAGCAACCGACTCAAGATGACCGGAACGCCCGCAGGCGCAGGGAATGCCGGCAGCAGCCGAGCACTCGATGTGGCCCATATGGCCGGCAGCACCATGGAAACCCTGCATCACGCGGCCGTTCTCGACATATGCGCCGCCGATGCCCGTACCGATGCCAAGGCACAAGACGGAGAACTTGCCCTTACCGACGCCCCAGTGGGCCTCGCCCAGAGCATGAGCCTGCACGTCTCCCACCACGGCAACGGGAAGACCAAGGTCCTCGCGCAGGCGCGGCCCCAACTGAACGCCGGACCAGCCGGGCATGATCTCGTTGGCATAGGCGATGGCGCCCGTCTTGGGATCGACGACGCCTGCGGCACCGATACCGACACCGAGGACCTCGACATCGGGATTCGCCTCAAGAGCGGCCTTGATGGACGCCTCGATACGCTGGAAGACGGCCTCGCCGCCCTCCTGGGCCTCGGTAGGAACCTCAGCCTCAAATACGGGATGGGGCACGCTGCCGTCAGCCGGATACTCCATAATGGCAGTCGCAATTTTGGTGCCGCCGATATCGACGGAGCAAACGTACTTGTTCTCCATGTCGCTCTCCTTCGGAGATAAAAACAACTACAGGAAATGCGCCGTCAGGCTAGCCACCACAGCGCGGTAAAGGTTTTCCAGGTGCCCGAGGTTGGGGTGAAAGTGGCCGGGCGTTGACCTAATGGGTCACGCCCGACCACTTGAGCCCCAAGATCGGGTGCCCGGGGAAGCTTTACAGGAGACCGTTGTCCTGGAGGACCTTCTTAATCGCCTCGACGTTCTCGCCGGTCATGGCCTTCACCGGGCGCGGCATGGTCGGGCTGTCGAAGATGCCCATGAGGTTCATAGCGGTCTTGAAGGCGCCAACGCCACCGGCATAGCCCTGGACGCCCGAGGTGACATCCCAGATGTGCGAAATCTCATTGAGGCGATCCTGCTCGGCCTTGACGGTAGCCCAGTCACCGGCCTGAGCGGCCTTCCACTGGCGCACGTAGCCCTCGGGCTCAACGTTGGCGAGACCCGGGACGGAACCGTCGGCGCCACCGAGGTAGGCGCCATCGACAACAACCTCGTGACCGGTGAGGATGCTCATCGGATGGCCGTTCTTCTCATTCTCCTGAACGAGGTAGCGGAACGAGATGTCATCGCCCGAGGAATCCTTGACGCCGGCCAGGACGCCCTCGGCGCCGAGCTTGGCAAGGAGCTTCCAGGGGAGCTTGGTGTGGACGCACACGGGGATGTCGTAGGCGAAGATGGGCAGGTCGAGCTCCTCGTGCAGGATGCGGAAATGCTCCTCGACCTCGGTCATGCCCTGCAGGGCATAGAACGGGCAGGTGGCGACGAGGGCATCGGCGCCCAGCTCCTGAGCGACCTTACCGTGCTCGATCATGCGCTCGGTCTCGGTATCGATGATGCCGACCAGAACGGGAACGCGGTGATCGACGATGCGCACGGCCTCGGCGATGATCTGACGGCGACGCTCGTCGGTGGAGAAGACGACCTCGCCCGAGGAGCCCAGGAAGAACAGGCCATCGACGCCGGCATCGATCATGCGGTTGATGCTGCGCTCAAAGGAGGCAACATCGAGCTGGTGGTCTTCGGTATCGGGAACAACGACGGGAGGGATAACGCCGGTGAATTTCTGAGTTGCCACAAGAATCTCCTTAGTTGTCTGGCGGGCAGCCCTATGCCGCCCACTCTTGTTGGCAGTGTCCAGGCCGTCTAGGCCAAAGAACACGGGTAGAACGTTTGGTTAAAGAAGTCGACGACTTCGTTTTCGAACGCATTGATGCGCTCGTGAGCGTATTTGGCATAGATGATATGCCTCCGGTCACACTCAAGACCGTTGAATACGGCAAACTGTCCCTTGGGGTCGCTCACGGTATCCATAAGCGATGTGCCTATGAGCACCGATCCGCGCGCCCGAGACGACAGCGCCTCGAGGCCACCGGGAACTGGATTGGCAACCGCCGTGCAGGCAAGGCCCTGCTCGTCCAGAGCAGAAACCGCCAGCGCAACTCCGCCGCCAAGACCCTCGCCCCATGCAAAAATGCGGTCGGGGTCCACGCCATCAAGATTGCGCGCGACCTTCGCCAACGCGCAGCCCCAACGGACGCGCTCGACAAAAGCAGGCGAGGTAATCCCCTGCTGCAGGTCGTCCGCACCAGCAACATCGTCATCCAGCGCGAGGACGGCATACCCCATGGCGGCAAATCTCGTCATGTGATGCCAGCCGCGCACAGGCCGATCGATGTCGTGGAACATCAGGCACAGCGGCACACGCTCAGATACTCGGGCACGACCAACAGGCTCAATCAAACGAGCGTGGACCGCATCGTCACCGAGTTCAAAGGAAACCTCCGAGTAACGGGCGCAGGGGTTAACAAAGTCAATCGCCGTAATGGCCAGACCTTGAATCTCAAGATTCGAAGCGCATGTCTCTAAATCAGAAACACCTGCTTGGACATCACCGTGCCAGTCCCGATATTCTGCGAGCCTTGACGAAACCGTTCCAGGAATTCCCACGAGCCCGGGGATTATCAGCTCGTCAACATTGCTCTCGCACTTAGACATGAGCCTCCCCTCCCTTGCAGAAAAACGGAATGATCAGATCATCAAAGTCCTGAATCTCCTCGTGGCCAAAGCCCTCAAAGAACTCGTGGCGCTTCTCGCAGGACAGGTTGTTGTACACCGCAAACTGCGTTGCCGGCGGACAGACGATATCGGCTGTGCCCGTACCAAACAGCACGGGGCACTTGACCATGGGGGCAAAGTTCTTGGAATCGAAGTACGCCAGCTTGTCATAGGCTTCCTCGATACGAGTCGAGTCCTCGTCAAACCAACGCGACCAATAGCGCAGACCCTCGTAGGCAATATCGTCGGCGTCCAGATCCCAAACCAGGCGGAAGTCCGATAAGAAGGGGTAGAGGATGGCCGCGCGGTCAACCAAATCGCTATTGAGCGCGCAGGTCGCAATACCCAAACCGCCGCCCTGCGATGCGCCGTTCACATACACGCGGGTAAGATCGATGCCCTCGAGCTCGCGAACGATACGGCACAGAATGCGGATATCCTGATGCAGACGGACATAGTAGAGGTTGGCCGGATCGCCGTCGATACCGGCGACGATATGGCCCGCGACCGTCGTGCCCTCAAATCCACCAATGTCCTCGGAGAGGCCTCCTTGGCCAGGACAATCGAGAGCAATGAGCGCCATGCCCATGCCAGCAAACGACGCCTGCTCAAACCAGCTGCGGCTCGCACCCGGATATCCATGGAACTGAAGCACCAGCGGCATGGGCTCCTCCGAGACCGGCTTGAGGTACTTGGCATGCAGGCGTGCGCCACACATGCCGGTATACCAGAGGTCGAAAAACCGACAGGTCGCGGAATCCGCAACCGAAGCCGCCTCAATCGCGTAGTCGAGCTCGACGGCGTCGGCCTCGGCCATGCGGTCCTTCCAAAAGAGATCGAAATCCGATGGACGGGGCATAGCGCCTCGATATTCACCAAATTGCTGTTGTAGCTCTTGAGCACTTGGCATGGCTCGTGAACCCAGCCTTTCGAAATCGCAACGGAGGTGCGCCCGGCAAGGGAACCGGGCGCACGGGAGGGAAAGCGAGGCTACTCGCCGAGCTTGGGATGCAGCAGCGACGGCGCAGCGCCGAGCAGCATCTTGGTGTAGGGGTCCTGAGGGTGCTGGAAGACCTGCTTGGCCTCGCCCTGCTCGACGATCTTGCCGCCATTCATAACGATAATGTCGTCAGAGATATAGCGGACCGTCTGGATGTCATGGCTGATGAACACCATGGCCAGGCCGAGCTCCTTCTTAAGGTCGGTCAGCAGGTTCAGAATCTGCGCGCGGACCGAAACGTCCAGAGCCGAGGTGGGCTCGTCGGCGATGATGGCATCGGGGTTCAGCGACAGGGCACGGGCAATTGCGACGCGCTGGCGCTGGCCGCCCGAAAGCTGGCCGGGAAGAACCTCGGCGGCGGAGCTGGGCAGACCGGTGAGCTCCAAGAGCTCCTTGACGCGCTTCTCCTGCTCGGCCTCGGTACCCAGGTTGTGGACGCGCATGGGGTCGAGCAGTTGCTCGCGAACGACCATGCGGGGGTTGAGCGCCGTGGCCGGGTTCTGGAACACGACCGAGATGACGCGACCCATGTGGCGACGGTCCTCGGCGGTACGTTTGGTAACGTCCTTGCCCTTAAAGTAGACCTTGCCGCTCGTGGGGGCCTGCAGGCCGCACATGACGTTGGCGGTGGTGGACTTTCCGCAACCGGACTCGCCGACGATGCCGATGGTCTGCCCGGGCATGAGCTTAATCGTTACACCCTGGACGGCGTGAACCAGGTTGGGGTGCAGAATCGAGCCGGTACGGGTCCTAAAGGTGACGTGGACGTCATCAAGGAAGATGATCGGCTCGACGCCGTTGACTGCGGTCTCGCTCATCTACATCACCTCCGCGTGAGGGGTCAAACCATTTGCCTTGAGCACCTCGTCGGGGAGCTCGGAATAGAAGTGCTCGGTGCCGGGCACGCGCTTGAAGACCGGACGGGTGTCCAGGCCAATACGCGGATGGCTCGAGCGGGGTGCGAAGCGATCGCCCTTGGGGAAATCGCGCGGGCTCGGAACGGCGCCGGGCACCTGGTGCAGGCGGCCCGAACCGCTCTCGATGGACAGGACGGAACCCAGAAGACCGCGAGTGTACTCGTGGATCGGGTTGGTGAGCAGCTCCTTGGTGGGCGCTTGCTCGATAACCTGGCCGGCGTACATAACCGTGATGTTATGAGCGACCTCGGCGACCAGTGCCAGGTCGTGCGAAACGAAGATCATGGCAAAGCCGAGCTTGGCCTGAAGGTCGTTAAGCAGCTTGATGACCTGCTTCTGGACGGTAACGTCCAGAGCGGTCGTGGGCTCGTCGCAGATGACCAGCTTGGGGTCGCGGGTAAGAGCCATGGCGATCAGAACGCGCTGACGCTG
Organism: uncultured Collinsella sp.; assembly: GCA_900542315.1. GTDB lineage: Bacteria > Actinomycetota > Coriobacteriia > Coriobacteriales > Coriobacteriaceae > Collinsella. The sequence goes on along the minus strand of UQMV01000016.1, from coordinate 21,802 downwards.
ACCACCGGAAAGCTCATGCGGATAGCTCTCGAGCGTACGCTTGGGGTCGAGGCCCACGAGCTCCAGGAGCTCCTCGGCGCTACGGGTGCCGCCACGCTTGGTGAGCTGCTTCATCTGAGCGGAAATCAGCATGGAGGGGTTGAGCGAGGACAGGGCGTCCTGATAGACCATGGCGATATCGGTACCGCGAAGGCCGAACCACTCTTTCTTGCTCATCTTGAGCAGGTCGCGACCCTCCCAGAGAACCTCACCGGAAAGATGCTCGTCATCGTCGGTCAGGCCCATGATGGCCAGCGTGGTGATGGACTTACCGCAGCCGGACTCACCGACCAGGCCCATGGTCTGGCCAGGACGGACATCAAAGTTGACATGATCGACGACGTTGATATCACCGTGGTGCTCAAACTGGATGCAGAAATCGCGGACCGAAAGGATCGGCTCAACGGACTCATCGGGCACATGGCGGTCGTTACGCTTGAGTTCGACATCACGCAGAGCGCCAAGACGGGCGGACAGGGACTGAGCCTGCTCCTTGTAAGCGCGAACGGGGTCGGAGACCAGCAAGTCGGCCTCGCGGCGCTTGGAGGAGTCGGTCGGATCCAGGGCGGCGGAGGGAGCAGCGGCCATGGCGTCGGTAATGCCCTCGGACAGGATGTTGAGCGCCAGGCAGGTGATCATGATGGCCAGGCCCGGGAAAAGCGCCTGCCACCAACGGCCGGCGAGCACGCCGCCGCGGGCGTCGGCGAGGATGTTGCCCCAGGTAGCGGTGGGCTCCTGGATACCAGCGCCGATGAAGGTCAGCGAGGCCTCGAAGATGATGGCGTCGGCGACCAGGGTAACGGTGAAGACCATGATCGGGGCGATGCAGTTACGCAGAACATGCTTGATCAAAATCCACGGAGCCTTGGCGCCGGAAACGATGACCGCGCGGACATAGTCCTCGCCGTACTCGGACACGATGTTGGCGCGCACGATACGGGCAATCTGCGGAGTATACATAAAGCCGATGGCGAAGATGATCGACGGCACGGAATTGCCCAGGATGGAGACGAAGACGGCAGCGAGGGCGATGCCCGGGATGGACATGATGATGTCCAGGATGCGCATGATCGCCTCGGAAACGGACTTGCGCGAAACAGCCGCGAGGGCGCCCACGACCGAACCGCAGACCAGAGCCATGGCAGTAGCACCGAAGCCGATGATCAGCGAGTAACGGCCACCGTAAAGCATACGCGACAGGATGTCGCGGCCCTTATCGTCGGTACCGAAGATAAATCCGTTGCCGGGAGCCTGGCGAGCCGTAAAGATCTCGACCGGGCTATAGGGGGCAAGAAGGGGCGCCAGAATCGCGGTCAGGGCGACCAGCACCAGCACGACGGCGGCAATCTTAGAAGACAGCGTCATCTTCTTCCAGCCACCGAGCTTGAGCCCCTTGGAGGCAGCTTTCTCGAGCTGCTCGGTTTGCTTCTCTCGAATCTTTACCATAATCTACACCGTCCTGATGCGCGGGTTGATGAGCAGGTAGAGCATGTCAACCACGATGTTGATGATGATGAAGGCAAGAGCAACGACGATGACGACGCCCTGAACCAGGTTCGCCTCGTTGCCCTGAACGCCCTGCAGAATCGCAGTACCCATGCCGGGGAGGTTGAAGATGACCTCGATGACGACGGCGCCGCCCATAAGGTAACCGATCTTAAGACCGAGGGTGGTGACCGGGGTGATCAGCGCGTTGCGCAAAACGTTGATGCCGACGACGACCTTCTCGGGAACGCCGGCACCACGGGCCATGCGGACGTAGTCCTTGTCGAGCTCCTCGACCATGGCGGTACGCACGATACGAGTCATCTGACCCGTCAGCGGAAATGCCAGGGCGATAGCGGGCATGATCATACGTCCCAGATAGCCAGCCGGGTTGGTGGTGAAGTGAGGCAGAGCACCGGACGCCGGGAGCACCTTAAGGTAGGAAGAGAACAGCAGAATCAACAGGACGGCAAGCCAGAACGACGGGGTTGCCAGGCCGGCGATGGAAAAGACGCGGATCACTTGGTCCGGCCATTTATCGCGATACAGTGCCGCGATGACGCCGAGCAAAAACGAGACGACCGCGCCGATGGCAAGACCGATAAAGGTCAGCTGCATCGTGACGGGCAGGGCCGTGGAGATGCGCTTGGCAACGGAGTTGCGAGCAGCACCATAGGTGCCCATGTCACCATGGATCAAATCGCCCATATAGCGCACGTAGCGCACGGGCCAGGGGTCGTCCAGACCATACTTCTCATGGTACTCGGCAACCGCCTCGGGCGAGGCACCGTCACCCAACGCCGTATAGGCGGGGTCGGTCTTGGAGAACGACATAAGGAAGAACACCAGGACGGTGACGCCCAATGCCATGATCGGCAGCGCCACGAGACGCCTTCCAATCAAACGTAGAAAGTTGTTCACGTTCTCTCCCCTTTCTTTTGTCGGTAGGACCAACTGGTATATGAGTATGGATACTCATTACAAGACCCGAGCGACATCGAGGTCGCCCGGGTCTTTGTTTCAACTATGAGGACGTTGCCTTACGACCGACGCCCCACATATGACTCAAGCGAGTCTTAGGCCTTGACGGTCGCGACGCCCCTGAAGGACATGCTCGTCGTGCCGATGCCCTTGAAGCCATCGAGGGCCTCGCCGTTGGGCGCGGTGGACGGATCGTCCCAGGAAGCGGAAACGGTCTTGACGTGGACAACGGGGTACAGAACAGCGTTGTCGGCGATGATGTCGAAGCACTCGTTCCACTTCTTCTGCTGCTCGTCGCCCTCGGCGGCAAGAGCCTCGTCCATGAGACCGTGGAGCTTCGCCCACTCAGCGGAATCCTTCCACGGGCAACGGGTCTGCATCCAGACGTTGTCGCCATACCACCAGTTGAGCAGCAGGTCGGGGTCGGCGCCGAAGCAGGACGGATCGCCAGGAGCGAGAAGGATATCGTAGGCCTCGCCGCCGTCGATGGCAGCGTAGGTGGCCGGCGAGGTATCGGTCTGGATGGTCACATCGAAGCCGAGGGCGTCGAGGTCGTTCTTGACCTGAGCGGCCATGCCCTTGATCTGCTCGTTGTCGGTGGTGCGCAGGGTGATGGCGCCCGGGGTGATGCCAGACTCTTCGATGAGCTTCTTGGCCTTCTTGGCGTCAGTCTTGTACACCGTGGAAGCCTCATGATAGTTGGTGAAGCTCTTGGGCAGGTAGCAGCTGGCAGCGGTGGCAAGGCCGGCGAAGGTGTTGGTGATCATCTTCTCGGTGTCGAGCGCGTACATGACGGCCTGACGGACCTTGACGTTGTTCCAAGGCTCCTTGGCGACGTTGAACATGATGAAGCGGGTGCCGAAACCCTGAACGTTATCGATCTTGCAGCCAGCGCTCTCGAGCTGGTCGACGGCATCAGCGGTGACGAGCTCCATAACGAGCGTGGAGCCCTCCTGCTGAGCGGTAACGCGAGCGGTGGGGTCGGTCAGGATGCTGTACTGGATCTTCTTATCCTCGGCAGCATACTCACCGTTGTACTCGGGGTTGGGAACCAGGGTGATCTCGGTATCGGAGATAGAGTCGTACATCCAGGGGCCGGAACCGATCGGCTGCTTGGCGCGATCCTCCTCGGCCTGGGTGGCCGGGGTAACACGGATGATGGCCAGACGATCCTTGAGCAGGGAGAAGTTGGGGACCTTGGTCTTGACCGTTACAGTGCTGGCATCCTTGGCCTCGATGGACTCGAAGGGCTGGAAGAACGGAGCGTAGGTAGCAGAAGCGGCGCAAGCGGTGTAGGAAGCGACAACGTCGTCAGCAGTAACCTCGGTGCCATCGGAGAACTTTGCGCCCTTGCGGATGGTGACCTCGAAGGTAGTGTCGTCCACGGACTTGGGATCGTCGGTGGCGAGCTCGTTGAAGGTGCTGTAGTCGTGGTAATCGATGCCGTAGAGGCCCTCGATGACGTGCCAGTTAGCACCCAGGCCCACAGCGGAGCCGGTGCTGGCGGGGTCGAAGCTGGACGGAGCGTAAGCGGAACCAGCGGTGATCACGCCGCCGCCACGGTTGGCGGAATCGGTGGAACCGGAAGCGGAACCCTCGTCGTTAGAGCTGCCACCGCAGCCGGTGAGACCAAGCCCTGCGACAGCAGCGACGCTGCCGGTGAGGCCGAGGAACGAACGCCTGGACATACCCTTGTTGATGATGGCCATGTCTTCTCCTATCAATAGAGAATCTTACCCGGGGACACCTAGACTTGCCCCCGCGCAACTTGCGGACGATATATACCTTACCTACCGACGAACCCAACTGAGGTGCCGCGCTCGGTGACCGATACATACATACGCTTGAACGGTATTTACTACCGTTCACCGAATTCATTGACAAATGATTCGACAGACAGTATGTATCGACAAGGTGAGATATCAGTCTTCGTCAACCCGCAGGATAGCAGTGTTGTTCACCATGGCTAGTCAAACGTTTTAGCGTTAATAAAACTCGAAATCGGCAGGTAATCATCGCGAAACAAATGATTGAAAATTGACCAATCATGTATATCAGTTGTTTAGAAGCGCGTTTAGTTTTCGGATCGGCTGGCCGATGCCTGGGCGCGTTCGACATTCCATGCAACAAGTGCCTCGTGGACCGCTTTGGCGACATCGGCCGGAACGCCTCGAACTTCTGCAATCTCCTGCTCGCTTGCCGCGCGCAAACGCTTCATCGAGCCAAAATGGCGCATAATGGCACGTTTTCTGGTGGGTCCCACGCCCGGAACGTCGTCAAGCACCGAAACCGTCATAGCCTTATCGCGCAACTCGCGGTGGAAGGTAATCGCAAATCGGTGGGATTCATCGCGAACCTGCTTGATCAGATAAAGCGAAGCGGAGCCGGTCGGCAGCACGACGGGAGTCTCGTCCCACGGCACGAAAACCTCCTCATCGGCCTTTGCCAAGCCACAAACTGGTATATCGAGACCGAGTGCCTCGAGTTGCTTAATTGCAGCGGTCAATTGCGGCTTGCCGCCATCGACTACGAGCAAATCGGGGCGCGAGCCAAAGCGCTCGTCCGCCATGCGCTCGGGAGCATAGCGACGCCCCAGAACCTCGGACATCGATACGAAGTCGTTCGCCTCGTCCAATTCGGCCTGAATTTTAAAGCGACGATACTGGCCCTTGTCGGCACGACCGTTGGTAAATACCACCATCGAAGCGACGGTAAAGGTGCCGTGCAACGTCGAGATATCGAAGCACTCGATGCGCAACGGCGGCGCAGGCAGCGCCAGCGCGCTTTCGAGCTCCAGGAGCGCCTGATTGGTGCGATCGTCAGCATACCCCGTGCGCATCATGTAGCGCATGAGGGCATGGCGCGCATTTTTGGAAGCCATATCGAGCAGGCGGTGCTTTTCGCCGCGCTGCGGCCTATGGAGATGGCAAGAGCGTTCGCGCTTGCCCGCAAGCCACTCCCCCAACGCTTCGGCATCCTCAAGCTCGACAGAGAGATTGATCTCAGCTGGAATATCAGCCGTCTCGTCGTAATAGCGCTTAAGGAAGCCCGATTGAAGCTCTTCCTCGTCGACATCCAGGCCTTTATCGAGGATGAACTCGCAAGTTCGAACCGTTCGGCCCTCGCGAACGACAAAGACACAGGCGGCAGAGATAGTCTCTTCTCGATAGAAGCCGATGACGTCGATATCGACGCTTGACGGAAAAACGACCTGTTGGCGATCGTCCAGGCCCCTAATGACTTCCAGGCGACGCTTGACGCGCGCCGCACGCTCAAAATCGAGCGTCTCGGCTGCCTCCGTCATCTCGGACGTAAGCTCGTCGACGACATCCTTGCGATGGCCCGACAAGAAACGTTCGACGCGCTTGACGTTCTTGGCATAGTCGGCAGGCGAAATCGCGCCGACGCATGCGCCCGGTCCGCGCCCGACATGGTAGTCAAAGCAGGGACGCCCGTTTTGCGCGCAAATCATATTGACGATGTCTTCTTCGCCCTTATGAGATTCGACGATGCGGCGGCAGCGGCGCCATTCCGCACAGGATGCCGAGCAAATAGGAATAACCTTGCGTAGCGTATCGATGGTCTCACGCGCCGCACGGCTATCGGTATAGGGGCCAAAATAGCGCGTTCCCGGTTTATGACGCTCTCGCGTGTATTTAATAGCCGGAAACAAGTCGCTCTTGGTAATGGCGATAAAGGGATAGCTTTTATCGTCTTTGAGATCGACGTTAAAGTACGGATGGTACTGGCCAATCAGATTGCGCTCGAGCACCAATGCCTCGTGCTCGGTCTCCACCACGATATAGTCGAAGCTCGCCACCAGCTGCATCATGAGCGGGATCTTTTGACGCTCGTCCTGCAGCGTCACGTATTGACGCATACGGGCACGCAAGTTTTTTGCCTTGCCCACATAGATGACATCGCCCTTGGCATCTTTCCAAAGGTAGCAGCCGGGTTGCGTGGGAACGCGCGAAACCTGCTCGGCAAGTGATGGAATGTTGTCGTGACCTGCCACGCGCACCTACTTGCGACGAAGCAGCGCCGAGACCTCGGGCATCTTAAAGACGAAGGCAAGGCCAAAAGTCACAGCGAGCGAGACGACGCCTGCAACACAAACGTAGCCCAGGGTAATGAGGATCGAGCTGCCAAGCAGTCCGACAAAGTGCTCAAGTGCCCACATGACGCCGACGCCCGCGGCAGCGCCCAAGCCACCGAACAATAGGCCGAAGAAACCGCCGTGCAGGATAGACTTGACCTGAAGGCCATGCAGACGACGGCGCAGCCACCACAGTGAGCATCCGACCAAGACCACGTAGTCAACGACGTACGAAAGCGCAATTGCCGGCATACCGTAGCCCAGCACCACGCCAAACAGCAGCACCGAACCGGCCTGACCGATAGCGGAGTACAGGCAATAGCGGCTATAAGGTTTCATATCAAGCAGGGCCGAGAAGCTCTTCTGCATCAGCACGACCACGCCGTAGAGCGGCAGGGAAAGTGCCAGATAGATAAGGAACTCCGACACCAGCGCCACGCCGGATTCATCGAACTTGCCGGCGCAGTAGATCATGTTGAGTGGACGGGCGAAGACGATCAGGTACATCGCAAACGGAATCAGGAAGAAGAGCATCTGGGCGACACCGCGCGAAATGCCCGTGCGGACGCTGTCGTAATCCTTCTCCTGCGCATCGTGAGAGAGTTCGGTATAGAGTGCCGTTGAAAGCGAGGCGGCGATCAGCGCATAGGGCAGCGTGTACCACAGGCGCGCATATGCGATGACGGAAGGGCCGGTCTCAGGCTGCACCACCAGCGCGGCGGCATTGGTAATGGAGGTCGAGACAAACATGCACACCGTGGCGAGCAGCGTCGGGATACCAAGCGCAATCGTCTGTCGCAGCGCGGGGTCCTTAAAGTCGATATCGATATGAGGATGCACGCCGTGCTTGCCGAGCGCGGGAATCTGGCAGGCCATCTGGACAAAGACGCCGAGGGTCGTACCGGCTGCGATCAAGACAATGCCGACCCGCTCGCCAAATTGTGCAGACACGGGAGCAAAGCCCATAAAGCTGGCGATGACGATGACATTGTTGAGAACCGGGGCAAACGTCGACCAGAAGTAGTCGCGGTGTGCGTTGAGAACACCCGAGAACACCGAGCCCAAGCCATAAAATAAAATTTGGATAGCAAAGAAGCGGAACATGAACGCAGCGGTATCCATGCTGTCGCCATTACCCGAAAGGAACGACTGCGTCCAAATAAAGCCGGGAGCAAACACGGTGCCCAGCAGCGAGATGCCGCCCAGCACCAGAAGCAGAATACCGAGCAGGTTGCCGACATACTCGTTCGATGCCTCGCGGCCCTGCTCGCGCCTCACGCCCATATACACCGGCAAAAACGCCGTAACGAGCATGCCGCCCATCACGAGTTCGTAGAGCATATTGGGCAGGTTGTTGGCGACCTGATAGGAGGACGAGAGTAGCGACATGCCGATAGCGGCCGCCATTGCCCACGTGCGGATAAAACCGGTGACGCGAGACACGATGGTCAGGATGGTCATAAGCCCGGCGGAACGACCAACCGTGGAGTAGTCCGACGAGCCCATGTCGTCAGTGTCATCTCGCGACGAAGAAGCTTCGGATGAGGGTGTCTGAGGCGCAGATTCTTTTGCAAAATGAGCTCCGCGCTTCAATTCTTCCTGCGGCATCGCTCAGTCCTCTCTCGTAATCGCGGCAACCGTCGCCCCGCAAAATGCAATTAAATCATCGGGTGCAAGCTCGAGCTGATAACCACGCTTGCCTCCCGAAATAAAAATGGTATCCCAAAGGACACATGTCTCATCAATGAGCGTCCGGTAGCGTTTTTTCATACCGACCGGGCTGCAGCCGCCGCGAACGTAGCCAGTCGCCGCAAGCAAATCCTTCACATGCATCATGGCCAAGGACTTCTCCCCCGCGGCACGCGCGGCGGACTTTAGATCGAGCTCGTCGGCAACAGGGATACAGCACACGACATAGTCGTTGGACGGAGTCACGCAGACCAAAGTCTTAAATCCTTGACCGGGCTCCTCGCCAAGCTGCTCCGAAATCGCGACACCCAGGCCCACCGACTCATCACCATCGTCTTCGTACGTATGTAGAACATAGGAAATGCCGGCGCTTTCCAGCTCGCGCATCGCATTGGTTTTTGGCGTCTTTACAGCCTTTGCCATGACATATCCTTTCCCTCGCATTCGGACGCAAGGATTAAGTATATGTCCAATCCGGCTGCATACGTCACTTCGGCACAGCAAGCGCCATCGAATCACAAGGAGTCGATGGCGCCCATGAACTGAATCGCCTATTTATTGAGCATCAAGTTGAGCCTGGCGCTCCCGGTCACGCCTGAGCAACGGCGCCAAAAACTTGCCCGTATAACTCTGCGGACAGTCTGCAACCTGCTCCGGTGTGCCCGAAACCACGACGGTTCCGCCGCCGTTACCGCCCTCGGGACCCATATCGATCAGGCGGTCGGCAACCTTGATGACATCAAGGTTGTGTTCAATCACCAGCACTGTGTTGCCCGCATCGACCAAGCGCTGCAGCACATCGAGCAGCTGGCGGACGTCCTCAAAATGAAGGCCGGTCGTCGGCTCGTCCAAAATATAGAACGTCTTGCCCGTCTGGCGTCGATGAAGCTCCTTGGCGAGCTTCACACGCTGCGCCTCGCCGCCCGAGAGCGTCGTGGCGGGCTGGCCCAGGCTCACGTAGCCCAAGCCTACATCGTACAGCGTCTGGAGCTTTCGCTTGATCTGCGGGATATTCCCAAAGAAGGCCAGCGCCTCGGTGACGCTCATGTCTAGCACGTCCGAGATGGTCTTGCCACGGTAGGTGACCTCGAGTGTCTCGCGGTTGTAGCGTTTACCGCCGCAAACTTCGCAAGGAACGTAGATATCGGGAAGGAAGTGCATCTCGATCTTGATCTGCCCGTCGCCCTTGCACGCCTCACAGCGCCCGCCACTCACATTAAAGGAGAAACGACCCGGCGAGTAGCCGCGCGCCTTCGACTCCGGCGTACTCGCAAACAGCGCGCGAAGATCATCCCACAGGCCGATATAGGTAGCAGGGTTGGAACGCGGCGTGCGGCCAATCGGCGACTGGTCGATATCGATAACCTTATCGATACACTCGATGCCCTCGATTTTCTTATACGGACCCACAGGGCGCGTCGAACGGTGAATGGCATTCGTAAGGGCAGGCGCAATGGTGTCGGTAACCAGGGAGCTCTTGCCCGATCCCGACACGCCGGTAACAACCGTAAGCGTACCAAACTCGATCTTGGCGGTAACGTTTTTGAGGTTGTTGGCTCGAGCGCCCGTAATTTTAAGGCAGCCACGACCGGGCTTGCGCCGTTCATCAGGCACCCGGATCATTCGTTTGCCGGTCAGATAAGCGCCCGTCATCGACTCAGGACACGCCATGATATCGGCAGGCGTTCCCGCCGCGACTACGTGTCCGCCGTTGACGCCGGCGCCGGGCCCCATGTCGATCACGTAATCGGCGGCACGGATTGTATCCTCGTCGTGTTCGACGACGATAACGGTATTGCCGATATCGCGCAGGCGCTCGAGCGTCTTGATCAGGCGCTCGTTGTCACGCTGATGAAGACCGATCGAGGGCTCGTCCAGAATATAGAGCACGCCCATGAGGCCCGCGCCGATCTGCGTTGCCAGGCGAATACGCTGTGCCTCGCCACCAGAAAGCGTCGCCGAGGCACGATCGAGCGTCAGATAGTCGAGTCCAACATCGACCAGAAAACGCAAGCGCTCCAGGATTTCCTTGACGATGCGCCCGCCGATAAACTGTTGGCGCTCGGTGAGCTCCAGGCCCTCAAAAAACTCGAGCGACTCACGGCACGACAGGCAACAAACCTCGTAAATGGACTTGCCACCCACGGTGACGGCGAGCATCTCAGGGCGCAAACGAGCGCCGTGGCAGCTCGAGCACGGTTCCTCGCGAATGTACTTCTCCAAGCGCGCCTTGGTGTTCTCGTTCGTCGTCTCGGTATAGCGTTCGTACAGGATGTTGCGAACGCCCGAAAACTTGGTATCCCACTGGCTGCGACGTCCGTCGAGCTTTTGGTAGTCGACCGAGATCTTCGTATCGCCCAGGCCATCCAAGAATGCACGACGCACGCGAGGGGGCAAGTCCTCCCACGGCGTATCGGTGCTCACCTTAAAGTGTTTGCAGACCGCAGCAAAAATCTGCGGATAGTAGTTCGAATTGCCAAACAGGCTACCAAAGACTCCGTCGGCAATGGACTTCGAGGGGTCCTCGATCAGCGCCTCGGCATCAACGGTTTTCTTAAAGCCCAGGCCGTCGCACTCAGGACATGCGCCATAGGGAGCGTTGAACGAAAAATCACGCGGCTGAAGATCGTCAATGGAGTGACCATGCTCCGGGCACGCCAAGGCCAACGAATACTCCAGCAGCTCGCCCTCGGTCCCCTCGGGAGCATCACGATCGGGCAGCATGTACACGTTTACATTGCCGTGAGCCAGCGCGGTCGCCTGCTCAACAGACTCGGCGATACGGCCCAGAGAGTTCTCACGGATCACGATGCGATCGACCACGACCTCAATATCGTGCTTGAACTTCTTGTCCAGATCGATCGGATCGTCGAGCGAGCGCACTTCACCGTCGACACGCACGCGGCTAAAGCCCTCGGCGCGAAGGTCCTCAAACAGTTTGGTGTACTCGCCTTTTCGCCCGCGCACCACCGGTGCCAGCACAAACGCGCGACGGCCCTCCCCCGCCGCCAAGACCTTGTCGGCAACCTGGTCGGTCGTCTGACGCTCAATGACGCGGCCGCATTCGGGACAGTGCGGGGTGCCCACACGGGCGAACAGCAGGCGCAGATAGTCATAAATCTCGGTTACGGTGCCAACCGTCGAGCGAGGGTTTTTAGACGTCGTCTTTTGGTCGATCGACACCGCCGGCGAAAGGCCGTCGATTGAATCCAAGTCGGGTTTGTCCATCTGACCCAAGAACTGGCGCGCATAGCTCGAAAGACTCTCGACGTATCGACGCTGGCCCTCGGCATAGATAGTGTCAAATGCCAGCGAACTCTTGCCCGAGCCAGAAAGACCGGTAATGACCACGAGTTGGTCACGCGGAATGGAAACATCGATATCACGGAGGTTGTGCTCACGAGCGCCGCGAATAACGATAGAAGAATCAGACATGGAAGCTCCTTGCCTCCTATTGCATCGAATCATACTGCCGATGAGTTTAGCGCACTCGACGCGCACAGATGTTCGTAATACAAGATTCGCAGACCTTTAGCTTTGCGTATCGGGCGCTTTGTTTCTCGAAATGCCGTGGAAAGGTTACAGTAATCTAATACTGAACTTAATTTGCTGTAACAGAGGAACGTCCATGACCGAAGATATCCCCCTTGAAATCACTTCGAGCGACATGGCCAATCTGCCCATATTCATCGCCGTCCTTATCGTGGCCGCCGTCGTCGTGCGCGTGTATTTTTCAATTAAACACAATGAAAAGCCGCCCATTGCCCGCGTCTTTTGGTGCGCGACGCTCCTCATCCCGCTCGGCGTGGTAGCTGCATGGATTACGAATCAATTGCTCGTAAATGAGGACAGTTCCCTATGGCTCCTTTCTTATTCGGCGCTCGGTGCTGCCGCCGTCATACTTCTTGTCGAACCCTTGGTTTCGGGACTTATCGACCAAACCGATCTTGCGACGGGAACGGTTGCCTGTATTTGCCGTGACATCCTTGTCATCGCCGCTGTTTCAGCGCTCTCGTTCGTTTCACTCGAAATTGCCTGTAACGAAACGTTCTATCGCATTCCCGCCAACTCATTCGGGTTTTCCGTCGGGCTGCTCGCGACGGTTCTGCTCTCCCTTTATTTGCTGGGACAGCGTCATGGAGGCGTCATGGCCCTCGTGCCCGTCGCCTGTTGCATCCTTGGCATTGCCGAGCACTTCGTCATAACGTTTAAAGGTGAGGCCATCCTGCCAAGCGATATCTTGGCCCTTGGCACCGCAATGGAAGTGAGCGGGGGATACGAGTTTACCTTTACCGCCGGAATCGTAACCTCTCTAGCCCTGCTGGAGATTTCCCTGGGGCTTCTTTCGCTTATCCGACCGAGAAAGCTCCGTACGCCCACCCATGTGTTCCCCGCAATCGCCGCTAACCTCTGCGCTTTTCTGCTAGTGACCGTTGTGGGGCTCTCGGGCTTTTCCAGCATCGACTTGGAGCAGGCGCTGAATTTTGGATTTGACCGTTGGCAGCCCATCACCACGTATGCGTCTCAGGGTTTTATCACTTCGTTCACCGAAATGGTCAACGAGTTGCCCATTGAGAAGCCCGAAGACTATACGCCCGATGAGGCGCAGAGCATCGAGCAGGAGCTCGCCGCCACCTACGACAGCACGTATGGCTCGAGCGAGCAGCGCGCGGCGGCCGTTGCCCAGTTCAATGAAATCAAGCCGACGATTGTTGCCGTCATGAACGAGAGTTTTAGCGACCTTTCGTGCTTTGAGCAGCTCCAGGCGGCCGGGTACACCGGCCCCGCATTCTACAACTCGCTTCCCGACACACTTGTTCGCGGCACCATGCTCGCTTCGGTCGCCGGTGGCGGAACGGCGAACTCCGAATTCGAATTTTTAACCGGAGCGACAACGGCATTTGTCGGATTGGGCAAAATCCCCTATCAGCTGTATCAGATGAATGGCGTAAACAGCCTGGCAAAGGACCTTAAAGAGCTTGGGTATACCGCTACCGCTATGCACCCGCAAAACCCCGTCAACTACCATCGAGATAAAATCTATCAGCAGCTGGGCTTTGGAGACTTTCTTTCAATCGGCGATTTCGAAGGTGCGTCCTATTACCATGCCGGCGTATGCGACTACGTCACCTACGACAAGATACTCGATCTGCTTAGAACCGACGAAGCCCCGCAGTTCATCTTTGACGTCACGATGCAAAATCACGGCGGCTACGACTATGGCACCGTTCCCGCCGAAGAGCTGACAAACTATTGGGTCGAGGGAGCCAGCGAGGGCGCCAATAGCGCGCTCAACACCTATCTCACCTGCATCAATGCATCCGACCGGGACCTCGAGTACTTTATCAACGAGCTCCGCAATATCGGCAGACCGGTTGTCCTTGTCTTTTTTGGCGACCATCAGCCGAGCGCCGCAACGACCCTCAACGACGAGCTGTACCCTCAGGAAGATACGGCAGACCACGCTTTCCGTAACTACCAGTCGACATATTTCGTCTGGGCTAACTATGAAATCGCCGGCAATACCGAGCTCAACGTCTACGACACCGTCGGGGCAAACGAGATTGCAGCCATTACCCTTAATAAGATCGGCGCCCCGCTCACCGACTATCAAAAAGCCCTGCTTGCAACAAGGTCAGATGTGCCCACCATCAATGTCGCCGGCTACCTTGGTGCCGACGGGCTGCGCTACGACTTGGAATCTGAAGACAGCCCATACGCCTCGACGATCGACAAGTTGCAGCGCATGCAATACCTCGAGTTCGCCAGCAAAGTTCAGTAAGCCCGCCCATTCGCTTGGACCCATCGTATTGCAAGCACGCTCGGCCCAAATGCATCGCAAATGACTCCCGCTCGCAAACGAGGGTACAATGACGCTCGTGTCACATCACGGGGCCTCGGCCCCAACATATACAAAGGAGTCATACATGGGTTGCGAGCACGCACAGGCTGCCGGCGGACAAACGTCGCCGTCGCAATTTGAGGAGAACACGCTATCCGAGGTCAAACGCGTCATCGCCGTGCTTTCCGGCAAGGGCGGTGTCGGCAAGTCGTTTGTCACCGGTGCCATCGCCACCGAGCTTGCCCGTCACGGCCACAAGGTCGGCGTCCTCGATGCCGACATCACCGGTCCCTCTATCCCCAAGATGTTCGGCATGAGCGGACGCCACGTCCATGCCCTTGGCAACCTTATGCTGCCCGAAATCTCCGAGCACGGCGTCAAGGTCATGAGCTCCAACCTTCTGCTCCAAAACGAGACCGACCCCGTCCTTTGGCGCGGTCCGGTCATCGCAGGCGCCATTAGGCAGTTCTGGAGCGAGACCTCGTGGGGCCCCATCGACTACCTGCTGGTCGACATGCCTCCGGGAACAGGCGACGTCGCGCTCACCGTCTTCCAGTCGCTGCCCGTCGACGGCATCGTCATCGTCACGAGCCCGCAGGATCTGGTCTCGATGATCGTCGCCAAGGCGGTCAACATGGCCGAGAAGATGAACGTCCCCATTCTGGGCATTGTCGAGAACATGAGCTATATTGAGTGTCCCGACTGCGGCAAGAAGATCGAGGTCTTTGGCAAGAGCAAGCTCCCCGAGGTCGCAGAGCGCTATAACCTCGACATCTTGGGCCAGCTTCCCATTAATCCGGCACTCGCCGAGGCCTGCGATAAGGGCGAGGTCGAGACCGCACTGCCCGATGGCATGTTGCCCAAGGCAGTCTCTGCCGTCGAGGCCATTACCCCGCACGAGACCGACGAGGCCTAAGTGAACGCGAGCGCCTTCTATGACGTCCTGGTAATCGGCGGCGGGGCTTCAGGCCTCGCCGCCGCCATTACGGCCGCACGAGCTGGCAAAAGCGTCTGCATCGTTGAGCGCGATGTCGCCTGCGGCTTTAAGCTCCTTGCGACCGGCAACGGCCGCTGCAACCTCTCCAACGAATCAATTGATCCACAGCGGTATAACCACCCCGCATTCGTTGAATCCGTTATGGGCCCCCGGCCCGAACAAGAGCTTATGGGTTTCTTCTCCTCGCTGGGCATCATGACAACCTCCGAGGAAGACCGGCTGTACCCGCGCTCCCTTCGCGCCGAATCGGTGCGCGACGCGCTTCTCAACGTTTGCGACCGCCTAGGTATCACCTTAATCTGCGGAGCCAACGTTGCCTCGGCGCACAAAGCTTCCGAAGGCTGGGCACTCCAAATAGACCGTCCAGCACGGGCGCTCAAGGCAAAAAAGCACGACGACCGAAAATCGGAGCTCCGCTCGCTTCGGAAAGCGCTCGCCGATGTCCCTCGCAAGAACGAGGCCCTGCAGGCACATGCCGTAATTATCGCCACGGGCGGCAACCCCACCGGTATCGCCGATACGTTTAGCCTCCCCCTCACTTCGCTGCACCCCATCCTCTGCCCCGTATCGGCAACGGTCGTTGGCGATCGGGCGGCACTCAAGACGTTGGATGGTCTGCGCGTCCGCGCCCGCTTGACGCTCACCCGTAACCATAGTGAGCTCTGGCACGAAGACGGTGAAGTGCTGTTTCGAGCCTTCGGCATCTCGGGCGTCGCTGTCTTCAACCTCTCCCGTCGTATCCAGCGCGGCGATACGATCCTGCTCGACGTTTTCCCCGACCTCTCCAAAGACGAGTTGCTCGATATACTTAACCGGCGCGTTGAACTGCTCGGCGGCTTTTCGCCCCGCGATCCCCGTTGGCTCGACGGCATGCTCGCCCCGCAACTCTCCCGCGTCGTCTGCACAGCGTTCGAGCAGTGCCATCCAGGCTCCAACGATGTCATCCACCTGGTCTCGATCCTCAAGCACTTTAAGTTGCTCGTCGAGGGAACAGCCAAGGAGCGCTCGGCGCAGGTCACGCGTGGTGGCGTATCTATCGAGAGCATCTCAACGCCCAGTCTACGCGCGCGCTGCGTTGTCGACGCCCCGCTTTACGTCTGCGGCGAAGCGCTCGACATCGACGCCGATTGCGGAGGCTTTAACCTTGCGTGGGCCTGGCTCTCGGGCATTCGCGCTGCAAGCAGCCTGTAGCCGCTCAGTCTATAATCAAAAACGCATTCGGGCCGTCTGGGATACCGGACGGCCTCTTTCTTGCCTCTAAGGAGACCTCGATGATCGAAATCACCCAAGTCAACGCGTCGCTCGATGAAGCCGGCGATGAAAATGCCTGCCTCATTGTTGGCAAGCGAGTCGCCAAGCGCATCCTACGTTGCAAGGACTCCGAGATCAAGTCCATCGAGCTCCACCGCAAGTCAATCGACGCTCGCAAAAAACGAGACGTCCATTTTATCCTGAGCTTTCGTGTTGAGCTGACTAGTCCCCACCTCGAGCGAGAAGCGGTCGACAGCGTTGCCGAGCGTGACCGCTCGCGCGTACGCGCGATAGAAGACGATGAGCCTTCATTCCCCTCCCCCGTCTCCGACGCACCTCAAGAACGCCCTGTCGTTGTCGGCGCCGGATGCGCCGGCCTTTTCGCTGCGCTCACGCTCGCCAAAGCAGGTCTTAAGCCCTTGCTTATCGAGCGCGGCGACCCGGCATTTCGCCGCTCGCAGGCGATCGACCTCTTTCTAAAGGAGCGCATCCTCGACCCCGAGAGCAATATTCAGTTTGGTCTGGGCGGCGCGGGGACCTTCTCGGACGGCAAGCTCAATACGGGAACAAAAAATCCCGCCCATCGCCTTATCCTCGAAACCTTCGTCGAGGCGGGTGCGCCCCGCGATATTCTGTGGGATGCCAAGCCGCACATTGGCTCCGACATCCTTCCCAAGGTTGTCACCGCTATATCCCAGCGCATCGAGCAGCTCGGAGGTGTCGTCCGTTATCGAACGAAGCTCGTCGACATTCGCATCGACGCGTCTGGCGCCATCACCGGTATTGATGTCCAATCGTCCCAAGACGCCGCTTACGAGCCAATCGAGACAAAGCACCTCATCCTCGCCTGCGGGCATTCTGCTCGCGATATTTTTGAGCTCCTTAAGGACCACAACGTGGCCCTCGCGCAAAAGACCTTTGCCATGGGCGTTCGCATCGAGCATCCGCAACGCGACATCGACAGAGCCCAATATGGAGCCTCGGCGGGACATCCAGCGCTCGGGGCGGCCCCCTACAAACTTGTTGCCCATCTTCCCAACGGCCGCAGCGTGTTCTCGTTTTGCATGTGCCCCGGCGGACAGGTTGTTGCCGCCTCTTCAGAACCGTGCCATCTGTGCGTCAACGGGGCCAGTCTCAATGCCCGCGACGGACGCAACGCAAATGCCGCCCTGCTCGTTAACGTCACGCCTGAGGACCTTCCCAACGATGACCCGCTCGCCGGCATCGAGCTCCAGCGTGCCTGCGAGGCGGCCGCCTATCGCCTGGGCGGTTCCAACTGGAATGCGCCGGCACAGCTCGTCGGAGATTTCCTCGCAGGACGCGCCAGCAAGGCGCCCGGAAAGGTAAAGCCCACCTATCCGCTCGGTGTGACCTGGACGGCAATTGACGAAGCCCTGCCGCAGCATATCGTCGAGTCGCTCCGTCTGGGACTTCCCCTACTCGGAAAAAAGCTACGAGGCTACGACCGCCCCGATGCCGTTCTTACCGGCGTGGAGACTCGTTCGAGCTCACCGGTCACTGTCACCCGAGACCGAGCGTGCCATGCCGTGTCGACCCCGGGCCTCTACCCTTGTGGTGAGGGAGCTGGATATGCCGGCGGCATCATGAGCGCGGCCACCGACGGCATCCGTTGTGCTGAAGCCCTGATCGCAGACCTCTAACGCACAAATTCCAGCGCGCAAAAGACATAGGCCCCGAGCTCCACAGGGAACTCGGGGCCTGTTCGCTATTTCTTAAACCGTGCACCCTGGCGTTTTCTGCCCGATGCGAACGTGGAACCCTTGCGGGCCTGCGAGCGTAAGCGCTCGATCGTCTCGTCCTCAGACGCACCCTCGAGCATCGCCCGAATCTGAACGACAGCATCGCGCAGGCGCGCCGCCTCCTCAAAGTCCATAGCGGCGGAAGCGTTACGCATATCCTCTTCCATGGTTTCGACGATCCGCACAAGCTCGTCATGCGGCAGTTCTTCCAACTGCTCCGCAAGTGTCTGCTCGGGCGCCACCGTTTCCGGCACACCGCCCTCGCCCGACTCATCGGGCGTATAGAATGCGCCATGGCCAAGAGAGTCGCCCTTCGAGCGTCTCTTGGAGCCCACAGTTTTTTCGGCCTCGGCAATAAAACTTGAGATGTCGTTGATGGCCTTGCGCACTGTCTTGGGCACAATGCCATGCTCTTCGTTATATGCCATCTGAATCTCGCGACGGCGCTGCGTCTCCTCGATGGCCTCTTTCATCGAATCGGTCACGACATCTGCGTACATGATGACTTCGCCATCGGCGTTACGGGCCGCGCGGCCAATCGTCTGAATCAGCGAACGGCGGTTGCGCAAGAAGCCTTCCTTATCGGCATCGAGAATTGCCACCAGTGAGACCTCGGGAAGATCCAAGCCCTCGCGAAGCAGGTTGATGCCAACGAGAACATCGATCTTGCCCTCGCGCAGCGTTCGCAGGATCTCGACACGGTCCATTGTCGCCGTATCAGAGTGCATGTAGTTGACCTTAATGCCGGCGTCGAGTAGATGGTCGGTCAGGTCCTCAGCCATGCGTTTGGTCAGCGTGGTCACCAGCACGCGCTCCTTGCGGGCAACGCGCCCGCGAATCTCGTCCTCAAGATCGTCAATCTGGCCGCGAACTGGACGCACGTCAATCTTGGGGTCGAGCAGGCCGGTCGGACGAATAATCTGCTCCACGTCATTTTGGCTCACTCGCAGCTCATAGTCACCCGGCGTGGCCGAAACGTAGATGAACTGAGGTATCCTTGCCTCAAACTCATCGAAACGAAGCGGGCGGTTATCGAGCGCCGAGGGCAGGCGAAAACCGTGTTCCACCAGCGTCACCTTACGCGAGCGGTCACCTTCGTGCATGCCACGAATCTGCGGCACCGTCACATGGCTCTCATCGATGATGCAGAGCATATCCTTAGGAAAGTAATCGATTAGGGTAAATGGCGGCTCACCCGGCTTGCGACCGTCCAGATGACGCGAGTAGTTCTCGATGCCGTTGCAAAAGCCCATCGTCTCGAGCATCTCAAGATCATAATCAGTGCGCTGCTGCAGACGCTGTGCCTCGAGCAACTTGTCGGTCGCCTTGAGCTCCGCCACGCGCTTCTCGCACTCTTCGCTGATCGATTTCAGAGCCGCCTTGACCTTCGGCTTCTCGGTCACGTAGTGCGATGCCGGCCATACGGGGATGGCCTCGTACTCACGAAGCATCTCACCGGTGACCTCATCGATCTCGGCAATCAGCTCGACCTCGTCGCCAAAGAACTCAAACCGCAACGGATGCTCGGCATAAGGCGGATACACGTCGACAACATCGCCGCGCACGCGGAACGTGCCACGTGCCAGGTCATAGTCATTGCGATCATATTGAATGTCGATAAGTGCATGGATAAAGTCATCGCGCTCGAGCGGCACCTTCTTGTCGACGTTTGGAGCCAGACCCGCATAGTCCTCAGGAGAGCCAATGCCATAGATACACGAGACCGATGCGACAACGATCACATCGCGTCGAGAGAGCAGTGACGCGGTTGCTTGATGGCGCAGCATCTCGACCTCTTCGTTAATCGAGGAGTCTTTCTCGATATATGTATCGCTTTGCGGCACATACGCCTCGGGCTGATAGTAGTCGTAGTACGAGACGAAGTAGACCACAGCGTTATTGGGAAAAAACTCTTTGAGCTCGCTCGCAAGCTGAGCGGCGAGCGTTTTATTCGGAGCCATGACCAGCGTCGGCTTTCCCAGGGCCTCAATAGTCTTTGCCATCGTGAAGGTCTTGCCCGAACCAGTCACACCCAGCAAAACCTGATAGCGGTCTCCGTCCCTCACGCCCTGCACAAGCGACTCAATGGCCTTAGGCTGGGAACCGGCAGGCTCATAGGGAGAGACGACTTCAAACGGCACCTCAGCGCCCTCAACGCCAAAGCGCTTAAGTTCACCACCAACGCGTTCTACTTCAAATTCCGCCATGGATACTCCTAACTCATACATCTGCAGTATACGCAGGCGGTGGGCTTAGTCCTATACGAACCGATCGGGATAGAGAGTCTTATATCGAACCCAGGCATTATTGACGCGAATCAGATAAGCCTGAGTTTCAGGGAAGGTAATCGCATTATGGAGTGACGTGTTCTGCTGCGCCCATCCGTCGACATTGCCCATACCGGCGTTATAGGCGGCAATGGCACTATCCGTCGACCCGTTGAAATAGGTTAGAAGATACGAGAGGTATGCGCAGCCAAACTCGATATTCGTAGCCGGATCGTTAAGATTGTCGGCCGAATACTCCCCTCCGTCGACAAGACCCTTGGCGATCATATCCTGGGCAGTCTCGGGCATCAGCTGCATCAATCCCTGAGCACCCTGATTCGACTCGGCCTCGGGATCCCAATTCGATTCCGACTTAATGACAGCGCACACCAGATACGGATCCAGATTATGCGAAATACTGGATTGTTTTACATACGCCTCGTAGTCAATCGGATACAGCGGCTTAAAGAAAGCGGCAGGAGCAAACGAGTAGACGAGCGAAATAAGGCCGAAGACGAGCACAACGGCAAGTGGCGCCACGCGATACCATGTAAAGAAACGTGCCTTAGGCATCGGCCTCCTCCTTATCCGGAGTATCTATAAACCCGTGGCATGCAAGCCATGAGTCAAGCTGCTCAAAGAGCGAATTATCAGCTGCCGAATTATCAATCACCGTTGTAGCGAGATTGCACAGCGCAGACTCATCGGGCTGGCAAGCAGAACGGGCATCGAAATCAGATGGCTCCATGCCACGTTGAATAGCGCGCTCGCGACGAACTGACAAAGGGGCGCTAATGACCAGAATTTCATCAGCCAAGCCAAATGCATCCTCAAAACCAGTCGGAGCAGAAACCTCGACCACCGCAAAGGGATAACGGGGAGATGAAACCGTACAACAAACCGGATCGAGAATCCTAAGCGAAAGCTGTTCAATCAGAACGGGATGCACGATGCCATTGAGCCGTGCGACCAAATCAGGAGAAGCGAAAGCTCGAGAAGCGAGGATGCTGCGGCGAATGCCGCCTTCCTCATCCAAAATGTCCCAACCGAATTCATCCGCGAGTGCATTGACGATATCAGAGCCCGGCACATACAGCGATTTTGCAAGCTCATCCAG
This sequence comes from uncultured Collinsella sp., assembly GCA_900542315.1. Lineage (GTDB taxonomy): Bacteria > Actinomycetota > Coriobacteriia > Coriobacteriales > Coriobacteriaceae > Collinsella. The sequence continues at coordinate 278 of UQMV01000016.1, read as the reverse complement.
ATCGATTAGCATAGCGCCACGAGATTCGAAATAGCGGCAGGCAGTCGACTTACCCGAAGCAATATTGCCCAAGACAAATACGGTAAACATCAAGCCCTCCCTAACGCCAATGCGAGTAATTATCGCTCAAATACACTAGAAGGACTCAAAATACAGCCAAACAGTAAGAGCGCATACGGGGGAACTAGGTCCCAAAGTACAACGTGTATACAACGCAAAAAAGGGGGAGGCCGCGAGGCCTCCCCCTTCTCAGTTCGATGACGGCTCGGTGCCGTCCA
>UQMV01000015.1 GCA_900542315.1 uncultured Collinsella sp. | reverse complement strand
GCGACCACCGAGATCTACACTCTTTCCCTACACGACGCTCTTCCGATCTACCACGGCGTAGCGGGCCCAGGGTGTCCAGATAGGTGGACTTGATCTTAGACTTCTCACGCCAGTCCAAGATCAGACGCACGATCTCGTGGTCACGCGCAAGGTCGCTCAGCACCTTGGCGTTGGTCGAATAATAGCCGCGCTTGGTCTTCTTGAGGCCCTTGGTCGGAAGCCCCATCACATCAAAGAGCACATGCGACAGCTGCATGGGGCTGCCGATGTTAAAGGTCTCGTCACCCGCCAGGTCGCGAATACTGCGCTCAACCTCGGTAATCTGGGTCGCCAGACCCTCGGACAGACTGTGCAGACGGTCGGGGTCCACGAGCATGCCCGCGCGCTCCATCTTGGCAAGTACCGGAACGAGCGGCATCTCGATGCCATCGAACACGTTGGCGGCGTTCTCGCGGGCCATGCGGTCGCGCAGCGGTGCGACCAGCGCCAGCGTCAAGGCCGCCGTGCGAGCGGCGGGCGCCGGAGCGTCCTCACCGGCATCCTCTGCACCGCGCGCCGCAGGCAGCGCCATCTGCAGATAGGTATCGGCCAAATACGCCTCATCGAACTCGGAGCGGTCGGAATCCAACAGGTAAGCGGCGACCACGGTGTCGAAGATGCACGTGGAATCGACTGCCAGCGGATCCATAAGCTCGGGCTCGGAAGAATCGATGGGCGAAAGCTCATGCAGCAGCGCTTTCATATCCGGGCTCGCCACGCGGCCCTCCACAAACAGGCGCGCAAGCACGCCGGCAATCACACCGTGAGCGAAGTTGAAGCCATCGACTACGGCAGTGGAGGCGCCGTCGCCCTCCTCGAGCGCGAACAGGCCCTTGGACGTCGCCAACCACAGCGTGCGCGTCAGTCCAAAGAGCGCGCCCTCTTCCTTGTCGTCGTCCACCACGGCGGCGACCCACTCGCCGGCATCAATCGCGCGGGAGACCTCAGCCGCAACGGCACCAAGCGCGTCGGCATCGCCGGCGGCTGCGCGAACCATAGCAGGTATCTCAAACACACTGGAGGCAGCAGCAGCCCCGCCCTCGCCGCCGATCAGCGCCAAGAAACGGTTCTGCATGGCGGTGATACCAAGTGTGCCCAGCGCCGCGGACACTTCGTCGGCAGAAAACGCCGGGAAGGACGTTTCGTCAAAGTCGAGCTCGACGGGCGCATCGGTGCGAATGGTTGCGACCTTGCGGCTCAGCAGCGCATCGTCGATGTGCGCACGCAGGTTCTCGCCCATCTTGCCCTTGACCTCGTCGGCATGCGCGATGACCTCGTCCAAGCTGCCGTACTGTGCGATGAGCGCGCTCGCCTTTTTGGGGCCGATGCCCGGTACGCCGGGAATGTTGTCCGACGTATCGCCCTTTAGACCGTAAAAATCGGGCACGAGCGCCGGCGTAATGCCGTGATACAGGTCGTCCACGCTCTCGGGCGTCATGATCGCCACGTCGGACAGGCCCTTGCGGGTCGAGACCACGTTGACGTGCTCGGTCACGAGTTGATACATGTCGCGGTCGCCGGTCACCAGCAGCATGTCGCAGCCGGCCTCCTCACCCAGGCGCGCCATGGTTCCCAGGATATCGTCGCCTTCCCAGCCCTCGGACTGCAGAATCGGCACGTTGAGCGCGGTGAGCAGCTCCTTGATCATCGGAAACTGCGCATGCAGATCGGGGTCCATGGGCGGGCGTTGCGCCTTATACTGCGGCAGCATCTCCATGCGCACGCGCGGTTTGCCCTTATCAAACGCCACGACCACACCGTCGGGGTTAAAGGCATCGATCATCTTGAGAAACATGTTCAGAAAGCCGAAGATCGCGTTGGTGGGGCGCCCGTCCGGCGCATTCATGGTGGGCGGCACGGCGTGGAAGGCGCGGTGCATGAGCGAGTTGCCGTCGATAACGGCAAAGGTGCGGCGCTTGTCAGACATATTGAATACCTCGCTTTGGGCTGGGCACGGTTTGCTCACACCAGTTTACACGCTCCCCGCCCCGCGGCCACCGCACATCAGGCTTCCCTGCCGCCGCGGGCCCGCGCGTGATACGATGGCTCACGGTACATCAACCAGCACGATCGATCCGAAAGGAGCCTGCGTCATGGAGCGTCCCTGCGCATGGAAAAAGTACACGCCACAGCAAGTCGAGGAACTCGAGGAGCTTTGCCGCGGCTATAAGCAGTTTTTGAGCGAGAATAAGACCGAGCGCCTGTGCGTCAAGACCGGCATCAAGATGGCCGAGGAGGCGGGCTACGTCGACTTGGAGACCGTGATTGCCGAGGGCCGCACGCTCAAGGCCGGCGACAAGGTGTACGCCGCCAATCACGGCAAAGACCTCATGCTCGTCAACCTGGGCACCGCCCCGCTCGAGCAGGGCTTTAACATCCTGGGTGCTCACGTGGACTCGCCGCGCCTGGACCTTAAGCAGAATCCCGCCTTCGAGGCCGGCGACATGGCCTACCTCGACACGCACTACTACGGCGGCGTCAAGAGCTACCACTGGGTGGCCTCCCCGCTTGCACTCGTGGGCGTCATCTGCAAAAAGGACGGCACCACCGTCGACATCAACATCGGCGACAAGGCAGACGATCCGGTCTTTACCATCTCCGACCTGCTGATCCACCTCTCGAGCGAGCAGATGTCCAAGCCCGCCAAGGACGCCGTCGACGCCGAGATCCTCGACGTGATCGTGGGCGGCCGTCCCGTCAAGTTTGACGAGGACGACAAGGACGCTCCCAAGGAGCCCGTCAAGCAGATGTTCCTGGACATCCTCAAGGAGCAGTACGGCGTCGAGGAGGAGGACTTCCTCTCCGCCGAGATCGAGGTCGTGCCCGCCGGTCCCGCCCGCGACATGGGCCTCGACCGCTCCATGATTTTGGGCTATGGCCACGACGATCGTGTCTGCGCCTATCCGTCCATGCTCGCCCAGATCGACGTCGCCAACGTGGAGCGCACGAGCATCACGCTCATCGTCGATAAGGAGGAGATCGGCTCCGTGGGTGCCACCGGTATGACGAGCCGCTTCTTCGAGAACACCGTCGCCGAGATCATGACGCTCGCCGGCGAGGATCGCCCGCTGGCCCTGCGCCGCGCGCTCGCCCGCAGCCGCATGCTCTCCTCCGACGTGTCCGCCGGTTTCGACCCGGGCTATGCCGGCAAGTTCGAGACGAAGAACGCCGCCTTTATGGGTCGTGGCCTGTGCTTTAACAAGTACACGGGCAGCCGCGGCAAGGGCGGTTCCAACGACGCCGATGCCGAGTACGTGGCCCTCGTCCGCGACATCATGGACGAGGCCGGCGTGGACTTCCAGACCTGTGAGCTCGGTCGCGTCAACGCGGGCGGTGGCGGCACCATTGCCTACATCATGGCCAAGTATGGCATGAACGTCATCGACTCCGGCGTTGCCGTCCTGTCCATGCACGCCCTGTGGGAGGTCGCCAACAAGGCCGATATCTACGAGGCCTACCGCGGCTACAAAGCCTTCCTCGAGCGCGCCTAACCAACCCTTCATCAGTTGCGGTGAAATACGGACTAAACTGGCCCATAAACGGCCAAAACAGACCGTATTCCACCGCAACTTCCTTTTTGGCAGAGGAGAGTCCATGCTGCAGGTCATCATTTCGCCCGCCAAGCAGATGCGCGCGGCCCAAGATGCTTTTGAAGTCCTGGGCATTCCACCCTTTGTGCGCGAGACAGCTCGCCTCCACCGCGCACTGCTAGATATCGAGCGGAATGAAGGCAGCGGCGGTCTGCAGGCCCTTTGGAACGTGAGCGACAGGCTGCTTACAACGTGCCGGGATACGCTTCACGAATTTATGCCCGTCCTGAGCGATGCCGACCTCACCGACCCCGATATCGCCCGTCACCTCTCCCCTGCCGTCATGTCCTATCACGGCATTCAATACCAGAGTATGGCGCCCGAGGTGATGGATTCCGCGCAGCTCGACTGGCTGCAAAACCATCTCTGGATCCTCTCGGGACTCTACGGATGCGTACGCCCCTTCCATGCCGTTGAACCGTATCGGCTGGAGATGGGCGCGAAGCTTGTCGTCGACGGTGCCCGAGACCTCTACGCGTTTTGGGGCGACAAGCTCGCACGGGCTATCGCTCCGGCAGACTCCAACGCTACGATCGTCAACCTTGCCAGCGTGGAATACGCCAAAGCCGTTCTGACCCGCCTCGCCACCGACGTCACGGTCGTCACGTGTCTCTTTGGCGAGGGCGTCCGCAACGGCAAGCCCATCCAGCGCTCGACCGCCAGCAAAAAGGCGCGCGGCTCCATGGTGCGCTGGATGGCAGAAAACAAGCTCGAGAATGTAAGCGAGCTCACCGCGTTCGACGTTGGTTATCGTCACTTTCCCGAGCTTTCAAATAAAAACACTTTAGTCTTCCTGAACGAACAGGCCTTATAGGACCACCGCTACTTTTGAATGTGCTGCCTAGGCACGGCGTCTATTCCGCCAGACCGTCGGCTTTGGCAATTTCATTTATCGAGCCGTCCTGATAGGTAATCTTGACGTGTTCAACCTCGGACACCGCAACGCCCGACGGGGGCTCCAGGCGCCATTCCGTCAGCGCGATATCCATCGTCGTGGGCACATCCCCTTGATCTTTGAGTTTAACCGTGAGTGTTTTGAGCGCCGCATCAAACGTCACGCGTTCGATTTCCTCGCCAGGAATAGACCCGCCGCTCAGCTGCAGTTGCATAAACTCATCGCGCGGATACCAATAGTCGCCCGGCGCGGCAACGGTATTGCCGCCCGCGACCTTCACCGTCATGATCGGCAGGGCCTCGTCGGCCTCAAACTCCCAGGCGGCGCCGCCGCGACCACCAAACGTCCAGATGCAAAAGGCAATCACCAGCACGGCAAGCACCGCAAAACCAATCGCGACAAGGCCATGGTGCGCACGGCTTTCCTCGGCCGATACATCCCATTGCGTCTCTCGATATAGATGCTTGTCTTCCATGTTCGCCTCCCCACAGGCACGCTCGTTGGCCCAATCGTACCCATTCAGGCTATACTTGAGCCCACCACATAAACGGGGAGCTTGCAGGACAGGACGGCAGGCTGAGATTGGGCGCGCCCGCCCTGACCCGCAAACCTGATATGGGTAATGCCAACGAAGGGAGCCGTGCCAATGAGCACACAAACCGAGCCCAAGCTCGTCACGCAAATCGACTTCGCCCGCGCCGGGCAAATCACACCGCAGATGAAGGAAGTCGCCGAGCGTGAGCATCGCGACCCCGAGTACATCCGCGAGCGCGTGGCAGACGGCCGCATCGCTATTCCCGCCAACATCGTGCATATCAAAAAGGGCATGCGCGCTTTTGGCGTCGGCGAGGGCCTGTCCACCAAGGTCAACGTGAACCTGGGTATCTCGGGCGATAAGGCCGATGCCGCCGAGGAATGGAAGAAGGTCAAGATCGCCGAGGACTTTGGCGCCGACGCCATCATGGACCTCTCCAACTCGGGCAAGACGCGCCAGTTCCGTCAGCAGCTCATCGACGAGACCCCGCTCATGGTGGGCACCGTCCCCATGTACGACGCCATCGGCTACATGGAAAAGCCGCTGGTCAAGCTGACCAAGGACGATCTGCTCGAGGTCGTGCGCGCGCATGCCGAGGATGGTGTGGACTTTATGACCATCCACTGCGGCATCAACAAGTCGGTCATAAAGACCTTTAAGGAGACCGGCCGTCTAATGAACATCGTTAGCCGCGGCGGTTCGCTGCTGTTTGGCTGGATGGAAGTCACCGGCAACGAGAACCCGTTCTACGAGTTCTACGACGAGGTGCTTGAGATCTGCCACGAGTACGACGTGACGATCTCGCTCGGCGACTCCTGCCGCCCGGGCTGCCTCTACGACTCCAATGATGCCACCGAGACCGCCGAGATGATCGAGCTGGGCAAGCTGTGCAAGCGCGCTTGGGCCGCCGGCGTCCAGGTTATGGTCGAGGGACCGGGCCACATGGCGCTCGACGAGATCGCCGCCAACATGAAGCTGCAGAAGCGCCTGTGCCACAACGCCCCGTTCTATGTGCTGGGGCCGCTGGTGACCGATATCGGTGTGGGCTATGACCACATCACCGCCGCCATCGGTGGCGCCATCTCCGCGAGCTCCGGCGCCGACTTCCTGTGCTACGTGACGCCCGCCGAGCACCTATGCCTGCCCAACGCCCAGGACGTGCTCGACGGTCTCATGGCCACCAAGATTGCCGCACACGCCGCCGATATCGCCAAGAAGGTGCCGCACGCCCGCGATCTGGACGACAAGATGGGCCAGGCGCGCCGCAAGCTCGATTGGGACGCCATGTGGAAATGCGCTCTCGATCCGGTCACCGGCAAGAAGCGCTACGAGGAGTCCCCTGCTGCCACCGAGGGCACCTGCACCATGTGCGGCAAGATGTGCGCCGTCCGTACCGTCAACAAGGTATTCGAGGGCACGACGATCGATCTCGGTATGGAGGACTAGGTCCCTCGCTGCGATCGCTTTAGCAGCGAGTTGGCACCCGTCAATTGTTGACGTGTGAACATTTGCTTTCATTTGCGTAAAGATTGCATCGCCCGCCCGGGTTCGACATAGAGTCGGCCCGGGCATCTTTATAATGCTGGCTTAAAGACCCATTTGAATCCGACCGAACAAGGGAGCGAACATGGATCGCAGCAAGGTACCTGCCGTTCTGTCCATCGCAGGATCTGATTCCAGCGGTGGCGCCGGCATTCAGGCCGACATCAAGACCATCACGGCACATCGCCTGTATGCCGAGACGGCCATTACCGCTATCACGGCGCAAAACACGCTGGGCGTCACAGCGGTCCAGGACATCTCCCCCGATATCGTCGCCGCGCAGATTGACGCCGTCTTTGACGATATCCGCCCGAGCGCCGTCAAGATTGGCATGGTTTCGTCTGCCGAGATTATCGATGTTATCGCCGACCGCCTGAGCGCTTGGAACGCGACAAACGTGGTAGTCGACCCCGTCATGGTAGCCACCTCGGGCACACGGCTGATTGCCGAAGATGCCGCCGAGGCGCTCACCCGCCGCCTGTTCCCGCTAGCGACGGTTATCACGCCCAATATTCCCGAGGCCATGGCCCTCCTCGACTACGAGGTCGACTCCGAGCGCACGCAGCAAAATGCTGCCATGCTCCTCACCCGCCGCTTTGGTTGCGCATCCCTCGTTAAGGGTGGGCATCTTGTCAACGAGGCCAACGATGTACTGGCCGAACCCGCGCCACTCGATGACGAGGGCAACCATCTGGGAGATCCACTCACCACGTGGTTCCGCCACAAGCGCATCGAGACCGACAACACGCACGGCACCGGATGCACGCTCTCGTCCGCCATCGCCTGCGCGCTGGCCCAGGGCATGGATCTTGCCGATTCCGTCAACGCCGGCAAGGCCTACCTAACGGGCGCCCTCGCCGCCGGCCTTGACATGGGCAAAGGCTCCGGCCCCGTCAACCACATGTGGCAGTATTAAGACTCGCAGTTCAAAACCACCGCAAAGGGGACAGGCACCTTTGCGGTGGTTCCCACAAACGTCTCGATCCGTAACAGTTAGAGTCCATTTTTCGGCCCACCTGTTACAGATTGAGACATTCAAATTCCGCTCAGGAGATAATCTCGATCTGTAACAGTAACTCGGCAAAATCGACCCTAGATGTTACAGATCGAGACAAACGACCGATATCGACCTAAATAATCTTAGTCTGTAACATCTAGCCCGTTTTCAGCCTTATAACTGTTACAGATCAAGACAAACTAACGAAACAAGCCGCCGCAAGGGGAACTTTTGTACCGCTTTGGGTCGCGCTACTCACCGAGCATCTCTTGGAGCTTGGCTGCCACGGCGTGGCCCAGGTTCTCGTGGCTTTCGGGCATCATGTGCAGATAATCGATATCGCCCGGCTCGGCAAAATCGGCGGCATTCAAAAAGTCGCAGCCAAACTGCTCAGCCACATGCGCGTAGTACTCACCAAAATGTTCCGAGGCCTCGACGGAGCGCTCGTCAAAGTCGGTCATGTACACATCGGCGATTTGCGGCTTGATCTTGATAGGTGCCATCAGCAGAATACGCGGGCAGGGCGCGGCATCGGTCCATGCAAACGCACGGACGGTGCGAATCAACGCCATGGCGCCGCGGGCGATATCGGAGGCCGTCACGTTAAAGACCGTCTTGCAGTCGTTGGTGCCCAGCATAATCACGATTGCGTCCAGCGGCTTATGAGCTTCGAGCAGCATCGGCAGCGCGCGAATGCCATTGAGGTTGGTGCCCAGATGGCACATATCGTCGCGCACCGTCGTGCGGCCGTTGAGGCCTTCCTCAATCACATGCCAACCCTCACCCAGGTCGCGCTGGGCCACACCGCACCAGCGCACATCCTGCGCATAGCGCACTGCGGTGCCGTCGCGCATACCCGCCGGATCATAGCCATAGGTGTTGCTGTCACCAAAGCACAGAACGTTTTTCATCTTGAGCTCCCCATTCGGTAAAAAGCCGACGGGGGCGATCCCTCCCGTCGGCTTGGCATATCACATCGCACGCACCGATTACAGGTACTTGCGCCAATCGTCCTCGTCCTCATCATCCTCGGTAGCAGCCTGGGCCTGCTCGGCGGCGCGAGCTGCCGCAGCGCGAGCGGCAACCTGGGCATAGGACTCCTCGTTGCGCTCGGGGAAGTTTGCCAGCACGTGCTCGAACTTGGCAAAATCCTCATCCCAGCGCGTAGAAGGCACGGCAAAGAAGACTTGCTTGACCTTAAAGTCGCCCGACGCGAGCTCCTTGCGGAAGAGCTCAGCCACGGCCTCTGCGTCAAAGCCGTTGTTGTCGCAGCCCCAAGCGCCCAGCACGAGCTTCTCGCGACCTAGCTCGTCGCAGATGGCAAGCACAAAGCGAATGCGGTCGCGCAGGGCATCCAGCAGAGCATCGTCGCTCACGCGATACTCCTGGCGGGCGCGCTTAACGTTGGGCGCGACGGCCACGATCACGTCGGCGTATGCATGCACGTGGTTGCGGTCGAAGCGCACCGCAGGCACCACCAGCGCACGGTTTCGGTAAAGCTCGCAGTTGATGTTGCGGCGACGGTTCTCGCCGTACCATTTGCGCTGCTTATCGAGAACGTTGTACAGATACGAATCGGCGCACAGCGTGGCCTCCTGGCCCAGATAACCCTGAATATAGCCACCGCCCGGGTTGGTGAACGAGGCAAAGGCGAGCACGGCCATGTCGCAGAACTGCGCATAGCCACGACCGTTGTCCAGGATAGCCTGCGTGGCGGAGGCATCAAGCACGGTGACCTCGGGCAGAACCGGAGCGGGCTCCTCAGCAGGCGCGGACTCAGCTTCAGCGATTTCCTCGGCAGGCTCCTCGACGGGCTCAGGCGCCGCCTCGGTCTCGGCAGCCTCCGCGCCCTCGACGTCCTCGGCAACCTGTTCTTCGGCGGCCACAGCACTCTGAACCTTGGCCTTCATCGCCGCGACAAAGCCGGCAGGCATACCGTCAAACTCGCGAACACCGGCAAGCGAACGCTCGATATCCTTGGCGCACGCTTCGGACACAGTTGCCACGTGACGCTCGGCGGCCTTGGCACGGGCCTCGCGCTTGGGATTGGGCTGACCCGCTCGGTTGGACCTGCGGTTACGGTTCCTGTTGTCGACGTCTGCCATACGTGGCCACCTTTCCTGTCGCTGCCGCTATCGGCTTTTCCCATCCATGATACCCCGCCGCGTACAAAAAAGACGGCCCCGAAGGACCGCCTTTTGCATCGATTTGCACGCACGGCAAGCACCGCCGCAATTCGCCACTAGTCGCGACGGCCAAGGATGTTCAGGATGCGCAGGAACACGTTGATAATGTCCACGAACAGATTGGACGCCATGAGCACGGCGTTGGGCAGCGTAGGCGGCACCGTCGTGGCAACATAGGTGTCGTAACCAAGAAAGCCGGCGAACACCACGATCACGATCAGGTCGGTGATGGTCTGCGAGACGCCCATGAACATCAGCACGATCTCAACCAGAATAGTGGCGAGCAGAATGCCAAAACCGATGCCATATACGCGCTGGAAAAACTTGGGGAACGTCACGCCCAAGGCGCCAAAGACAAAGGTGATGGCGGCTGTGGCGATAAAGGCAGTGTTGATGGTGGGCAGGTCGTAGTTGGCAAGGCCAAATGACGCGGTCAGGCCAAAGGTACTCGCAAAGATTACGTAGCCCACAAGGGACAGGCCCACGGACTGCTTGCTGGCGGCGGCCGACATCATGACCATGCCGACGATGGTCAAAATAAACGAGCCAAAGACCAGCGGCAAGGCGGCGCCGCTCATCATCATGCGCGCAAACGACATGGTGCTCGTAAAGTAGGCGCCGGCGCCCATGGCGCAAAAGCCCAAGAAGATCAGGGCAGACATGGCGAGATTGTACGCGCGCGGCGACATCTCCTTGGCGCGGCTTGCACCGCTCTCGACGGGGCCGTTCTGATAGCCCTGGATATCGTTCATAGGTTCGTCCTTTCAAAAAGCGCCACAAATAACGGCGCAGTAGCTGACAAGATTCCTGTCATTGTACCCGAATGCCATACGTCCTTACCTACGGCGCTCGCCCTCGAGCGTACGGTCGAATGCCCACACCCACCAACGCATCAGATGGGCCTGCGAGCCATCTGGTCGTTCACGCGCCTGGTCCTCCAGATACAACTCGGTCGCGTGCCCGCCAAAACGCACCTTATAGGTTGCCGTACGAATGCCGTGAACCGTTAAGCCAAAGCCCGTGGACGAGACAATCTCGTCAATCGTAAAGCAACGACCGTCGACCCAGCAGACGGTGACCGGCACGACTTGTCCGCCCGCGAGGATGCGAGCCACGACGTCCACATACTGCTTGTGCACGCGCCGAGTTTTGCCATCTGTCTGTCGATATTCCATGTCTCCTATTATCGAACGCATGTTTGCATGTTGTAAAGCGAACAGACTGTGGTTTTGGGGTGTTGGAGCGCGCACACGCGTCCTCATGGCGTGTTAGCAAAAAGAATACCCGCGGTCAACAGGACTAATATTCAATTTTAGTGCCAAAAAATCCACTACTCACATCAGAACTCGGTAAAGGAACCCGCAGGAGGTGATACGATTTATCATGTTTTTGTAACGTGCCTGCAAACTTCGAGAAAGCCCATATATGGACGTAACGTTCTCAACCTTCCTCGGCCAAATTGTGTCGAACCCAGTCCTTGCCGTCACCGTGATCCTCGCGTTGGGCGCCATCTTCGTCAATGGATGGACCGACGCGCCCAACGCCATCGCGACCTGCGTCACTACGCGTTGCATGCCCGCCCGCGCCGCCATTCTCATGAGCGCCGCATTCAACTTCCTCGGCGTGCTCATCATGACGCACTTTAATGCGAGCGTCGCCAACACCATCTCACATATCGTCGACTTTGGCGGAAACAGCACCATGGCGCTCGCGTGCCTCTGCGCGGCGCTGTTCTCCATCGTCGTCTACGGCGCCACAGCGTCGCGTTTTGGCATCCCCACCTCGCAAAGCCACAGCCTTATCGCCGGCCTGACCGGTGCCGCTATCGCCCTCGGCGGCGCGAGCAGCGTCAACGTCCACGAGTGGATGAAGGTCATCTACGGCCTGGCGCTCTCCATCGGCCTGGGCTTTGTCATGGGCTGGATCCTGTGCAAACTCGTCTCGATTCTTTTCGCCGCCGCCAACAGGCGACGTGCCAATGTCTTCTTTAAATACGCTCAGATCGCGAGCGCTGCGGCCATGAGCTTCATGCACGGCGCGCAGGATGGACAGAAGTTCATCGGCGTGCTCTTTTTAGGCGTGGCCTTCGCAAACGGCCAGACTAGCGTCGGCGATGCCGGCATCCCCATCTGGATTATGCTGCTATGCTCGGCCACTATGGGTATCGGTACCAGCGTGGGCGGTGAGCGCATCATCAAGTCCGTCGGCCAGAGCATGGTTAAGCTCGAGAAGTATCAGGGCTTCTCCGCCGACCTCGCGGGCGCCGCGAACCTGCTGCTTGCCACCCTTACCGGCATCCCCGTGTCCTCCACCCACATCAAAACCTGCGCCATCATGGGCGTCGGTGCCGTCAAGCGCCTCTCGGCCATCAACTTCGGCGTCGTCAAGGACATGATGTTCACCTGGTTCTTCACCTTCCCCGCCTGCGGACTCATCAGCTTTGTCATGGCCAAGCTGTTCATGATGTTCCTCTAATCAAACCGAACGTCCATCCGGACCGCAACACTTCGCCCACCCGTCTTCGCCTCGAAAGGACCCACCCATGGCAAAGAAACCCGATTCGTTCTACTTTGACAACTACGTCGCTTGCGCCGACCTCGCCGTCCAGGCCGCAGAGCTGCTCACCAAGATTTTTGAGAACTTTGACCCCGCGCAGATCCACGACATGCTCGATAAGATGCATGCGATTGAGCATGCGGCAGACAAGAAGCACCACGAGCTCGAGGACGCCTTGCTCACCGCCTTTATCACCCCGCTCGAGCGCGAGGATCTGGATCTGATGAGCTGCTCACTCGACACCGTGCTCGACCGCATCGAGGGTGTCGTGCAGCGCGTCTACTTCACCAACATTCAGAGCATCCATCCCGACGCCATCGTCATCGCCCACAAGGTAACCGATGCCTGTCGCGCCATGAAGGACCTGATGGTCGAGCTTCCCAACTACCGCAAGTCCAAAACGCTGCGCGAGCTCGTCATCCAGATCAACACCATCGAGTCCGAGGCCGACGAGCTCTATATCAACGCTATGCGCAACCTGCACGTTAACGGCAAGGACCCGCTCGAGGTCATCGCTTGGCGTGACGTGTACGCCTTCCTGGAGTATTGTGCCGACTGCTGCGAGAATGTGGCCGATGTCGTGGATTCGATTGTCATGAAGAACAGTTAATTGGGGGTATGTGTCCCGGCGGCGAAGGGCCGGCACCTGTTTGCTTTCTCACTCCGGCTGCGTGGCAGAGTCGTTCGAAAGTAAACAGGTGCCGGCCCTTCGCCTTACGTACCACCATTGGGAACTTTGGCTGATAGTTATAGCGCAATGGGGGTTTGGCCGAGGGGGCCTTTAGTACCCAATTGAACACTTTGGCATTCGTTGGGCGTTTGGCTGGATAGGGCTTTGGGTACCCTTTTGCTTAGTTTTGGGTTGTTTTATTAGCTTTGGAGGGTTTGGTTATGGGGTATTTGGATCTGGCTCGGGGTCGTTATTCTTGTCGTGAATTTGAGGCTCGGGCTGTTGAGCAGGCTGTGGTGGATGCTATTGTTGAGGCAGGGCGTATTGCTCCTTCTGCTTGTAATAACCATCCAACCCGTGTGATGGTGTTGGATACGCCCGAGCTTCTGGAGAAGGCAGCTGCTTGTCAGCCTCGGTTTGCTCGTGATGGGTCTATCTTTGGGGCTCCGCTTGTCTTCCTTATTTGCAGCGTTACCGATGATGCTTGGGTGCGCCCGTATGATCAGATGGACTCGAGTGCCATCGATACTTCGATCGTCTGCGATCAGATGATGATGGAGGCCACCGAGCAGGGCCTGGGAACGTGCTGGGTATGCCATTTTAAGCCTGAGGTGGCACAGGAGCAGTTCAATCTGCCCAAGGGCGTCTATCCCTATCACATGCTCGTCTGCGGATATCCTGCCGACCACATCGCCGATCCCGAGCATCGTGAGGCCCGTACCATTCCCCTCCCCGACTTCCTCCTCAAGTAGGTTTTGGGACATGCCTTAAAACCTACCCTTGACCGCTCACCCGTTCGCCGAGTTCTGCGCCATTATGTGCAGGGCTCGGTTTTTTATGTTACGCACCCCGGCACAGTCATAAAAAAGAACCCGCAAGCTGCGGGTCCTTTCTAGGCACTAAATTGTAGGCCGAATGTTAGTCCAGGTCGTCGGCGGCGAAGTTGTCGATCGGGGCGAAGGGATCGGCCACGGGGACAACCGGGTCAGCGACGGGCAGCGGCTCGGCGGGAACAGTCACCGCAGGAGAAGCGGCAGAACCGACCGGCGTGGAGGCCATGAGGTCGGCCGGGAAGGAGTTCTGGGCATCGTCCATGAAGTGCTGGATGAGCTTGAGGTACTCGGCCTTGAACTCCTCACGGGAAGCCTTGAGACGATCGATCTCCTCGAGCTCGGCCTGCTTTTCGGTCAGAGCCTGGCGGATAACCTCGCGGGCCTTGGCGTCAGCCTCGTTGCGAATACGCTCAGCGTTCTCATTGGCATCGTTGACGATGGTCTCAGCGGTCTGCTGGGCAGCGATCAGGGCAGCGGAAATCTGGCGCTCCTGAGCGGAGAAGTCAGGGGCGGGAGCAGCCACGGGGGCGGCAGGAACGGCCTGGTCGGCGGTATCCTGAGCCTGGGCAAGCTGAGCCTGCGCATCGGCAAGCTGCTGCTCGGTAGCAGTCAGACGACCCTTAAGGTCGACAATCTTAGCGAGCATAGCGTCAACCTCGGAGGACAGCGTCTCCAAGAAGACGTCGACCTCAGCAGGATCGTAGCCACGCTTGGCCTCAGAGAAAGTCTGAGCCTGGATGTCTGCAGGGGTAATAGCCATAACAAGTCTCCTTTTTCATCGCCTCGGCGCTACACGCCCGACGTAAGTTACTAAGTCAGTTCTACACGAGTATACCTATAAGAAGCTGCAGAACCAGCCTCTGCACCAACTGCAACGCAATAATCGCAACGACCGGCGAAAAATCGATACCGCCCATCGGCGGGATGAAACGACGGAACAGGTTGAGCCACGGACCGCACACGCTATCAAGCACCGCAGCAATATCCTGAAGCAAACCACCCTGCTTCATGGGAATCCACGTCATAAAGCAGTAGACGACAATAAGCGTGGAATAGAAGTTGAACAGCGTGTTGACCAGCTGGACGATAGTGTAGATGTTGATGGGAATCTCCTCGTCTTGTCTTTACTTAAGGTAGCCGTCGGCACGAAGCTTCTTGAGATCGGAATCTTTGACCTCGCAGCCGGCGGGCAACACCATGAACACGCGGTCGCCCACCTCCTTGACCGTGGCGCCCAGACCGCAGGCAAAGCCGTAAGAGAAGTCCAAGACGCGCTTGGCAACTTCGGTGCGTACGCCCACAAAAATCAGTGCGACAGGCTGCTTGGTGCGAACGCGGCGAACCACGGTCTCCACGTCATCATAGCTCTCGGGGCGCAGGACATAGGCCGGCAGCTGCGGCGTGGCGTTGATGATATTGCTCGCATAGGCCGAGGCATCGCTCGGTGCAGGCGCGGGCGCAGCGGCGGCACGGGCGCGGGTGTTCTCGGCGTAGCTCGACGGCGTGTCATAGGCACCAGGACGATAACCGCTCGCAACACTGTCCTGCGAGCGCGAAGGCGGGTTATACGTCGTGGCATGGCGGGAGTCATCGCCAACCAGCTGCCCGGAGCGTGTATACACGGCAACCGACTCAGCTTCACCACGGCGCGTCTGACCAAGCAAGCCGTTGCTCGGCTCGTCCTGGGTGTAGAAGCCCTCGCCCGAAGCACCACTGTAGCCGTTGCCCTGATAGCCATCGTCATAGCCATCATCGTAGCCGTAGTCGTCGTCCTGGCCATAACCCTGGTCGTAACCCTGCTGGCCGCCCAGGTGCATCTTATTTTTAATCTCGTCAAGGAAGCCCATGGTTGTGTCCTCTCGCGGTTTAGTGCAGGCGCCCCGATAATCAGTGCGCACTTCAGAGCCTTATTTTACTGCAAACTCCGGGCTAAATACTACCCTGCCCAGGCGAACGAGCGTAGAGCCCTCCTCAAGGGCAGGCTCAAAGTCTTCGCTCATGCCGCAGGAAAGCTCAGGCAGGTTCAAATCGGGATGCGCCGCCTCCAGCTCATCCCTCAGCTCACGAAGCCCCGCAAAGGTGCGGCGTGCCACATCCTTATTCCCCCGGGGCGCCATAGTCATAAGCCCCTGTACGCAAATTCCCTCAAGTTCCGCAAGCTCACCCGCGGCGGCGCGAATCTCATCGGGCGAAAAGCCTCCCTTCGACTCCTCACCACTCACATTGACCTCAATGAGCACACGCTGGGGACCGGCGAGCTCGCCTGCCTCAATCTTGCGGACAGCACGGCTCGAGATCGCCTGCGCCAGATGCAGCGAACCCACCGAGTGAATCAGCTCGGCTGAGCCCAGCACCGCATTGATCTTATTGGTCTGCAGGTTGCCGATCATATCGAAGCGCACCTCGGGCAGCTCCGGATGCTCCGCCAGACCCGTGAGCTTGCGAACCAGCTCCTGCGGGCGGTTCTCGGCAAAATGGCGATACCCCGCCTGGATGGCGGCAACGGTCTCATCGACACCAACGGTCTTGGACACGGCAATGAGGCTCGCGGCGTCGTGGGGACGGCCTGCGCGATCGAGCGCCGCATAAAAACGTTCCAGAATCTGCTCGCGGCGAGCGCGCATCAAGTCCAAATAGTTATCCATTGCCAATCGCCTCCGCTGACAGCCAAACAAGTAGTCCCATGCTAACGCAAGAGCGCGGCCCCGCATGTGCAAGGCCGCGCTCACTTAGGTATTTACAATCTTTCGACGAACGGGATTACTTACTCCTCGTCGTCCTCACCATCGTCCTCGTCCTCAAGATGATCGAGCAGGTAGCGAAGTCCCTCGCTGACCTCGTTAACGGGCACCTTGGCAACGTAGCGCGCATCGACGGCGGGCCTCATGATGACGCCCTCGCCCGAAGGCACGCGCATGCTCTCGAGCTCGTCCTCGTCCGTGCGGGCGATATCGCCGGCAGTCATGCGCTGGCCGGTCAAAAGGAACGTCAGACGGCAGGCGGCATCGATGGAAATCGAGGCGATGCGATCGAGGTAGCGCGAAACCATGATGGCGCGGCGCAGGTCGTCATAGTTGCTGTCGTCATCCATAAACTCGCCCGCGTCCATGCGGTTGAAGGTACGGAAGAACTTCTCGTACGCCGCATGCACCGGCTCGTCCTCGACGGCCAAGTTGCAGATGATGGACATGTCATTGGTGACGAGCGCAGAAAGCGAAGAGCCCAGCACCTGGTAAACAGCCTCAGCCTCGGCCTCGACCGTGCCGACAAGCTCCTTGGGCAGCGAGATGTCGGCCTTGATCATATGACGCGTGGCGCGGCAGATCTGGCGGACCTTATCGGTCATGCGCTGCAGGTTAAAGTCGACGTAGATGATCGTCTGAAGCAGGCGGAAGTCGGAGGCGACCGGCGACTGCGTGGCGATCAGGTTGTAGCACACGGCCTCCAAGTTAGCGCAGCGCGCGTCAATCGAAAGCGTGCGCTTCTTGGTCTTGGTGGCAAGCTTGCGGTCGTCGGTCACATAGGCCTTAACGGCATCGTGGAGGGCCAGATCGACGGCCTCGTAGATGCTCAGCATCTCGTGACGGGCCTCGATGAGCTGACGGGAAAACAGTTTGCGCATGGTTCACTCCAATCAGTTGGGTGCGGTCATGCCGCCCGCACAGTGAATACGCACCGGACCAGGTCCGATCGACTTAGGACTAGTCGCACCGATCAGCCAAAGCGGCCGGTGATATAGTCTTCCGTCCGCGAGTCCACCGGGCTGGTGAAGATCGCGTCGGTTTGACCATACTCGATGAGCGTGGCGGGCTCGCCGGCAACTTCCTGTAAGAAGAATGCGGTGTAATCGCTAATACGAGCTGCCTGCTGCATTGAATGCGTGACGATGATGATCGTCATCTCGGGCGCCAGCTCGGCCATCAGATCCTCGACCTTAGAGACGGACGTGGGGTCGATGGCGGAGCAGGGCTCGTCCATCAGAAGGACATCGGGCTGCACCGCAAGCACGCGCGCGATGCACAGACGCTGCTGCTGACCGCCCGAGAGCGCCAAACCATCCTTGTTGAGCTGATTGGATACCTCTTTCCAGAGGTTGGCGCGTTTGAGCGATTCTTCTACGATGTCATCGAGGTCGCTTTTGCTAGTCACGCCCTGCAGACGAGGGCCAAAGGCGACATTCTCGTAAATGGATTTGGGAAACGGGTTGGGCTGCTGAAAGATCATGCCCACGCGACGACGGAGGTCGACCGGGTCGACGCCCTCGGCATAGATATCATTGCCGTCGAGCGTCATAGTGCCCTCGACGCGCGTACCCTCGATTAGGTCATTCATGCGGTTGATGCAGCGCAAAAACGTCGACTTGCCGCAGCCCGAAGGGCCAATGAAGGAGGTGATGGCGTTTTTGGCGATGTTGAGGTCAAGCCCCGTCAGCGCATGAAAGTCACCGTACCAAAAGTTGAAATCCTTGGCCGTAATGGCCGCTTGCTCCAGCGTGGGAGCGGACTGATAAACGGACATGGGACTCCTTAACTAGCGACGTTTGCGCGACAGGAAGCGCGCAAACAGGTTGAAGGCCAAAATGATCACCATCAGCAAGAGCGCGGTGCCGTAGGCTGCGTTCATGTTGATGCCGTCGTTGGCAAGCAGGTACAGGTGAACCGTCATGGGGCGGCCGGAATCGAGCGGCGAAATAGGTAGATTGATGGCCTGGCCCATGGTGTAGAGCACCACCGCGGTCTCGCCAATGGCACGGCCAATGGCAAGGACGATGCCCGTGGCAATACGGCCAAAGGCAGAAGGAAGCACGATCTTGGAGACAACCTGCCACTTGGTGGCGCCCAGGCCGTACGCGCCCCAACGGATATAGCGTGGAACGGCGCGAATGGCCTCTTCGGTGGTGCGCATGACGATGGGAAGCATCAAGAGCGCGAGTGCCAGAGCGGCCGAGACCATCGAAAGGCCCAGGCCCATGGCCTCGACAAACAAGGCGTAGCCAAACAGGCCCATAACGATGGAGGGCACCGAAGCCAAAGCGTCAGCAGCGTAGCGAATGAGCTCGACGACCTTGCCCTGCTTGGCGTACTCGGCCAGATAGACGGCTGCCAGCACAGCGATCGGCGTGCAGATAAGCATAGCAAGCGCCGTCACGTAGACGGTCGAGACAATCGTGGGCCAAATTCCGCCCTCGGCGTTGACGCCCTGGGGCCAACCGAAGATAAAGTCGAGCGAGATGTGTGGCAGGCCGTTAATGACCACGTAGACGATGATAGCGACCAGCACCAGCGTGGTGATGTATGCCGCGGCACGGAACACGCCAAGCATGATCTTGTTGGACAGGTCCTTGTTGATGCGGCCCTTCTTGCCGTGGGAAAGGGCACGCTTTATGCGCTCGCGCGACGAGGTCGTATCGGCCGTCGTGTCAACGGAATCGGACATAGCTTACCCCCTCTTCTTCTTGGAAATCAGACGGACGATGCCCACCAGCGTGGCGGAGATGATAAACAGGACCACACCCATGCCGAACAGCGCCGAGCGGTGCAGACCCGAGGAATAGCTCATGTCGAGCGCAATCTGGCTCGTGAGCGTCGAGATGGGGCTCGCAATGCTGTCGGGAATAACCGGGGCGTTACCCACGACCATGAGCACGGCCATGGTCTCGCCGATGGCACGGCCCATACCCAGCACGATGGCATCCACGATACCCAGCTTGGCGGCAGGTAGCACGACCTTATAGATGGTCTGCCACTTGGTGGCACCCATGGCATACGATGCCTCGCGAATGCCCATGGGAATGGAATTGAGAGCATCGATGGTAAGCGTCGTGATGGTGGGCACGATCATAATGGCGAGCACGAACCACGCCGTCAGTGCGCCAAAACCAAGACCGCCGGTCAGTTGTGCGATAAACGGGCGGATGATGATCATGCCGAAAAAGCCGTAGATGATAGAAGGGATGCCGGCCAGCAGGTCGACGGCAGGGCTGATGAGCTTGCGCACGCGCTTGCCGGCGATCTCGACCAGGTATACGGCCGTACCCACACCTAGCGGCACGCCCATGGCGAGCGCACCGACGGTCACCAGACCTGAGCCGGCAAGCAGCGACATGATGCCGTAATGGCCCTCAGAGGGCGCCCACGTAAAGCTAAAGAAGTCCGCCAGACCGATGTCAGTAAAGACGGGCAGCGCCGAATACGTGGTAAAGACAAAAATCAGGATGACGGTAACGACCGCCAAAAACGCGCAGGCAAAGAAAATCCACTGCAGCGCCTTCTCCTTGATATAGGTACTGCGCGATACGAGCGCCAGTTCGCGCTTCTTGGGCGTCTGAACATTCTGCTCAGTCTGGGAGTTTTCCCGTGCTTCCATGCTACTCACTCCCCTTCTCGTCATTGGTGACGGGGATAAAGCCCGCCTCGCGAATCTGCTTGTCCATCTTTTCGGACGTCACGTAGTCGATGTAATCCTGCGCCTGCTGCGAAGGCGCACCCTTTACAAAGAAGTAAAGGTCGCGCGAGATGGGATAGCCGCCGCTCGCGACCGTCTTCTCGGACGCCTCAACATGATTGACCGAGACGGCCTTGACCGAGGTCTTGGCGTTGAGGCTATCGACGAAGCCCAGCGAAATGTAGCCAATGGCACCGCGCGAACGAGATACCACGTCGCGCACCTGGCCCGTGCCCGAAAGAACGGCCGAGCGGCGATCGAACGGGGTGCCATCCATCACGATGGTGCGGAAGGCCTCACGCGTGCCGGACGCCTCGTCTCGGTTGATAACCTGAATCCTCAGGTCCTCGCCACCGACTTCTTTCCAGTTGGTAATCTTGCCGGCGTAGATATCGCGGAGCTGCTCGGTCGAGAGGTTATCGACGGGGTTGTCGTCGTTCACGATGACCGCGATACCGTCGTGGGCAATGACGATGGGAGTTAGGCCCAGATCCTGTTCGTCGGAATTGAGTCCACGGGAGGAGCTGGCAATATCGGCCGTGCCGGCGCTGACGGCCTCGATGCCAGCGGAAGAACCCAAACCGGAAACGAGCGCGTCGATGCCGGTCTCCTCCTTAAAGCCCTCGGCCGCAATCTCGGCGATAGGAAGGCAGGTCGTGGAGCCGGCGACGGTAATGGAAGAGGTAGAAGATCCCGAAGAACAGGCGCACAGCGTAAGCGTAAGCACAGCGGCGCTCAGGACCGATACGATCTTTCTCATAGCATCACGCCGATCGCAGCATGGCGCCCACAGGTGCCGTCCTCGTTACGGTAGGAATAAAAGCGGTCGTTCTGACGCACGGTCGAAAGCTGGGTATCCACGATAGTATCCGCGTCGACACCGACATCTACCAGCGCCTCGCGAATGGCAGCGGAAAGATCGAGCATGCGAGAGGTACTCGCATCGATGCAAGAGAACTCGGCGGCAAAGCGATCCATGAGCTCCTGAGATACTTCATATTCGTCACCCAAGATATGGGGGCCGATATAGGCGGAAACGTCGCTCGCATCGCAGCCGGCAGCATCGCAAAGCGCCTGGCACGCCTTGGCGGAAATACGTGCAATCGTACCCTTCCAACCGGAGTGCACCACGGCAAATCCGTCAGGGGCCACCAGCACCACGGGAACGCAGTCGGCAAAGCAGAGCAGCACGGGCACGTTATGCGCCGTACAGACGATGGCATCGCAGCCCTCGGCAATCTGCTCGCGGACGTCCTCAAGGTCATCGGCGCCGTTCGAGGTCACCGCAACGATATGGTCACCATGGACCTGATTGGGAACGAGCAGGTTGTGCCCGCACTCGGCGGCACCCATAGCCTCGAGTGCGCGGCGACGATTTTCTTGAACAGCAAAGGGATCATCGCCAACATGCGAGCCCAAGTTGAGTGAGGAGTACGTATCTTCGGAAACGCCACCGGCGCGCTCGGTGAAGGCAAAGCGAACATCGGATGTCGCGCCCTCCACCAACGTAACTCCATCATGGTCGACACGCGAAACTTTGTCCGCACGTGCTGCCATACTAAAGCCTCCTAATAACACAAGTACCGCGGCATCGCCGCTACAGCCCGCGTTTATACGGCTGTCATACTTCTCTAAAAGAATACCTGCTGCACTGGAGGCAATCGTAAAGGGAACGTAAAGAGATTGGAGGTTCTAGTTTACAAAGTCGAAATAAAAAGGGCGCGTCCATACGGACACGCCCCCGTGAGCAACAATGCAAAGAACGACTTAGAAGCTACCGCGCTTCAGGAAGTCGGGAAGCTCGAACTGATCGTTGCCGAAGTTAGGAAGCTCGGTGCCACCGACGTTGCGGGTCGGAGCGGCCTGAGCCGGGCTGGTGGCCGGAGCGGTGCGCTGCGGCTCAGCGGAGGCAGCGGCCTTGCTCTGAGACTGCTGAGCGGCAAAGAGCTCGTCCTGACGGTTGACGTTGGAGTCGGAGAAGCCCGTAGCGATGACGGTGATACGCACCTGATCGCCCAGGGACTCGTCGACAACGGTACCGAAAATGATGTTGGCCTCGGGGTCGACGGCGTTGGCGACAACGTCGGCGGCGTCGCTGATCTCCTGGATGCCCAGGTCCTTGGAACCGGCGATGGAGAGCAGCACGCGCGTGGCACCATCGATGGAGCTCTCGAGCAGCGGGCTGGAGATGGCCTGCTGGGCAGCGTCGACGGCACGGGTATCCCCAGAAGAGGTACCGATACCCATCATGGCGGTACCGGCCTGCTTCATGATGGTCTTAACATCGGCGAAGTCCAAGTTGATGATACCGGGGACGGTGATGAGGTCGGTGATGCCCTGGGTGCCCTGGGAAAGGACGCCATCGGCAATCGCGAAGGCCTCGAGCATGGTGGTCTTCTTCTCGGCGATGTCGAGCAGCTTATCGTTGGGGATGACGATCATGGTGTCGACGCAATCGGAGAGGGTCTTGATGCCCTCCTCGGCGCTCTTCTTGCGCTTGCGGCCCTCGAAGGTGAAGGGCTTGGTCACGACGGCAACGGTCAGTGCGCCGACCTCGTTCATCGCGATATCGGCAACGATGGGAGCAGCGCCGGTACCGGTGCCACCGCCCTCGCCGCAGGTGATGAACACCATGTCGGCGCCAGCGAGTGCCTCGGCAATGTCGTCGCGGGACTCATCGGCAGCCTTGCGGCCAACCTCGGGGTTGGCGCCGGCGCCCAGGCCGCGGGTAAGGTCGGTGCCGATGTGCACCTTGATATCGGCATCAGAGATCGCGAGTGCCTGAGCATCGGTGTTGATGGCAACAAACTCGACGCCGCGGATGCCCTCTTCGATCATTCGATTGACCGCGTTGGTACCGCCGCCGCCGACGCCGACCACCTTAATGACGGCAAGGTAGTTGTTGATCTCTGTCTCGTGCATGTCGGTCCTCCGAACAAAGGTTATAGCCATAGCATGGGTCGACCCCTGCGCACATTAACCTTCAGGTTGAAAGTAAATGCAAAGGTAAACCGTATTATGGTTGCACATTATGAACGTATCAGTCAAATAATTGACCGTGAAAACCAAACAAACCAGATAAACGGCGTGGTATGGCCCCTCAACAAAGCATCAACCGGTGCTACGAGGTCGGAGCATTCCTAAATGTGTAGTTGCCCGGAGAGCGCACATTGATATACGTTACGCCCTCTACCTGCGAAAGCAACTTGGTGACTACGCGTTCCTTCTTGGCGATATCGTCCGAATCGCCCAGCGACACCTCAATGCCGTTATTGAGATTTGCCGAGATGGCTTCGACCGAAGGCGTGGAAATATCCTTGACTTGTCCCAAGAACTCACTCGAAAAACCACGCACATAATCCAAGCCAGCCTTAACGGCCTTGGAGCTCACTGCCTGGCCGGAAACCGGAGCGACATCCGCCGAGACATCAGTCAACAACACCGCGCCATAGTGCTTAGCGAGCGCCAGCGCGGCATCGATTCCGGTCAGGGTATTTGAGCCCTGCCCTGTCGTGATGACGTTGCCCTGGTCGTCCACTTCGACCGACGTCGACAGCGGGGCGATCCAAGTGTCATCATCCCCAATGGCCCAGGCGAGGTCATCGGAGCTGATATAGGCAATTGCGATGACCTTGCGCTCCATCGGCGTAATGATGAGCGTATGTGGGAACTGACGCTGGACATCCACGCCCGAGACCCACGGGTTCTGCTTGAGATCCTCGGTAATCTGGTCGGGATCGACGTTAAAAAGCGACGTTCCCTCGGGCAAATCGATCAGCTGGATAGCATCGTGCTTCGTCACATGCTCGCTGCCTTGAATCTGAATATCAGTGGCGGTAAACAATCCAGAGTTGATCACCACGACGGCAACGACGACGAGCACGGCCAAGACGGCCAGAACGCCGCCCACGATTTTGCCTTTGCCTGTAACGACAGAAGCGGCGTCTGATGTTTTATTTACCATCGCCCCAAGTGAAGACAACGGGTTGACGCCTTTTTTACTCGAAGGCTTCTTGGCGGTAGCCGGCACCGATGTCAGCGAGCGCGGTTTCGATGCGCCCAGCGTGCGACCTGGACGCGGCGCTTTAGTTCCCGTCGAGGGCTTGGGGGTTGCCATGGGACGGGCAGGCTTGGCGCCCATAACAGGCTTTGACGTCACCGAGGGACGCGAGGACTTTTTTGCGGCCGGACGATTACCGAGCTGCGAGCCGACGACCGGACGACTGGCCTGTCGAGCATGCCCGACAGACTTAGAGTGCGCAACGGTATTGCGTTGAGGTTTGGCAGGCGCGCCGGAACGCCCTCCGGCGCGGCGGAAGGTGGGTTTCGATGCTCTAGAAGCCGAGGAATTTAACTTCCGGTCTGAGCTCGATGCCATACGCCTCCCTCACCTTTCCGTGCACATGTCTGATAACCGCGGCAACGTCATCGGCCGAGGCAGTTCCGTTATTAACGATAAAATTAGCGTGAACGGGCGAAACTTCCGCGCCGCCAATCGAAAAACCCTTTAATCCACAATCCTCGATAAGCTTGCCCACGCTCGCATCGGGCGGGTTGCGAAAGACCGAACCGCAGGATGCGCGACCCATGGGCTGCGTACGCTTGCGCCTCGTCAGGTACCGCTCCATGCACTCGCGAATGTCGGCCTTGGGCGCCGGTTTAAGCTTGAGCACGCACTCGAGGATGATCTCATTGCGGGGAAGGCTACATTCGCGGTAGCCCCAAGTGATCTCGGACCCCGCATAATGCTTGATACCGGATGCCGGGTCAAACGTTACGACATCCTCAACCAGCGAGCCAATCCACTCGGTCCGTGTGCCGGCATTCATAGATATCGCACCGCCGACCGAGCCAGGGATGCCAACGGCAAACTCAAGGCCCGAGAGGCTACGCGACAGGGCATCGTTGACCAGACGCGCAAACATCACGCCCGCTCCGACCGTCAGCGTGCAACCGTCATCGGCAACAACCGTGCGCTGAAACTCACGTCCAAGCGAAATGACGGCACCGCGATAACCGCCATCGGCAACCAGCAGATTGGAGCCCTTGCCGATGATGACCCACGGCACCTGCTCGCGATCGAGCACCGCCACGGCGCGGCGAAGGGCATGATAGCTATGGCACGTCACAAAGAGGTCGGCCTTGCCGCCGATACGATAGCTCGTATGGCGCGCAAGGCGCTCGTCCTCGATCACATCCGTGTCGATCATGCCCGAGAGCGCCATGACGGCGTTAAACAGACCCATTAGACTTAAGCGTCTTTCTTGGCAGTCAGATACTCGATAAACTCAGGACCGACGGTCGTAACGTCACCGGCACCCATGGTGAGCAGCAGGTCGCCCTCGCCCACCATCTGCTCGAGCTCCTGATTGAGCTCAAGACGGCTGGAGCAGTACACGACCTCCTTGCCAGGATGCTTGGCGCGCACGGTATCGGCGAGCATCTTAGAGGTGACACCCGGAATGGGCATCTCGCCAGCCGAGAACACATCAATCAGCAGCAGTTTATCGGCATTGGCAAATGCATCGGCAAAGTCGTCGCACAGGGCCTGCAGGCGCGAATAGCGGTGCGGCTGGAACACGACGTCGACGTGCTTGTAGCCCAGCGACGAAGCGGCAGCAAGCGTCGCCTTGATCTCGGTGGGGTGATGGCCGTAATCATCGACCACGGTGATGCCATCGATATCGCCCACGTGGGTAAAGCGACGGCGGACGCCCTCAAAGCTCGAGAGCGCCTTGGCGGCGGCGTCGATGTCAAGGCCTAGGACATGGGCGACGGTGAGCACCGCCGTGGCGTTGAGCATGTTGTGGCGACCGGGATTGCTCTTGATCTCCACAGCATGCTCAGTGCCGTCCTCAAAACGAACGATAAAGTCGCTCTGGATGCCCTTGACATCCGGGTGCATGCAGACGATGTCGTTGCCCTCGGCAAAGCCGTAGGAAAGCACGTGACGGCCCGTCGACTTGGCGAGCTCGACCAGATGCGGGTCCTCACCGCAGACGATGACGGTGCCGTCCTCGCCCACCAGGCTCATGAATTTGGCGAAAGTTGCCTCGATCTCCTCGATACCCGAGTAGTGATCGAGGTGGTCGGCCTCGACGTTGGTCACAATGACCACGTTGGGGTTCAGGAACAGGAAGGAGCTGTCGGACTCGTCGGCCTCGGCGACAAAGTAGTCGCCCGAGCCGTTCTTGCCGTTCGTGTCATAGCCCTCGACGATGCCACCGATCAAGAAGCTCGGATCCAGACCCATGCGGTCGAGCATGGTGGCGCACATCGAAGACGTGGTGGTCTTGCCATGCGTGCCGGCAACAGCGACAGTCGTGTAGCCGTGGCCCAAGGCAGAGAGCATCTTGGCACGGGGCCACACGGGAATGCCCAGCTCGCGAGCGCGCACGAGTTCAGGGTTGGACTCCGGAATAGCGGTGGAGACAACAACCACGTCGGGCTTGACCTCGTCGATCGTGGCGGCCTCATGGCCCACATGCACCTTCACACCAGCGCGGGTGAGCTGGCGGATATAACGTGACGTCTTAAGGTCGGAGCCGGTAACGGCATAACCGCGCTCGTGCAGAACGAGGGCGATGCCGCTCATGCCGGCGCCGCCGATACCGATAAAGTGGGCGCTCTTAAACTCGGGCGCGGAGGTTGCAGTCTGGGAATCAGCCATGTGCTCGTGTACTCCTTGCGTAAACACTGCCTGTAACCCGTTAACTGTACCGCACCTACCGCATCAGCGCGAGGGCGACCGACGATATCCCGTCTAACTAACGCAAACCCTCTACCGCATCCGCCAGAAGAGCGGCGGCCCTATCCTGAGCCAGACCACGCGCCGCCTGACGCATGGCGTCGCGCGCCGCCGCGTCATCGACCAGGTGCAGCAACTCATCGGCAAAGGCAGAACCGTCGATATCGGCATCGGCGCAGAGCACGCCGGCCCCGGCGTCGACCAGATACCGGGCATTGGTGGTTTGGTGGTCGGCCGTCGCATGCGGATACGGCACGAGCACCGAGGGCACGGCGAGCGCAGCGATCTCGGCCACGCTTGATGCGCCCGAACGCGAGAGCACCAAATCGGCAGCAGCCAACATATCGCCCATGTTGTCGATGTAAGGCTGGACGCGGTAACGCTTCGCCTCCTCGGGCGTCAGCGCCAAAGCGCGCCCGGTCTCCTCAAAGCCGTCCGCACCCGTCGAATGCAACACATAGAGGTTCTTGCGCGAAAGCAGCTCGTTTTTGAGCGAAACCACGCGCTCGTTGAGGTGCTGGGCGCCAAGTGAACCGCCAAAGACGAGCAGCAGCGTAGCGTCCTCGGGAACGCCAAGTGCCTTGCGGCCGCGAGCGCGATCGCCTTCGATTACCGAGCGACGTACGGGGTTGCCGGTCATGAGCACGTGGTCAGGGTCACCTTCGCGCTCAAAGACCGAACGCGCTGCCGGCACCGAGATGCACACGCGGGCGGCGTGGGAGTTCATCATCTTGTTGGCCAGGCCCGGAACAGAGTTCTGCTCATGCAGCAGATACGGAACGCCTGCGCCCTTGCACCACCCCAGCAGCGGAACCTCGACATAGGCACCAAAACCGACGGCAGCATCGGGCTTGCCGACCTTTGAGAAATGACTGGCGAGAGCACGCTTGGCCTTGTTGACACGCCACAGCGAGGTCAGCGCCGTCCAAGGACGGGAGCGGTCGAAGCCCGTGACCGTAATGGGCACAAAATCAAACCCAGCCTCGGGGACCAGACGACCCTCGAGCTTGCGCGACTGGCCCACGAACACAACATGGTGGCCACGGTCACGCAGCTCTTCGGCCAAGGCGAGCGCGGGGTTGATGTGTCCAGCCGTGCCGCCGGCTGCAATAGCAACGGTCATTTTATCGGTCATGGTAGTCCCTTCGTACACGCGGTCCCTGGTCGTCGGTGCGCAGACGCGCCGACGGGTCCGAGTTCAAATCGATTCGATTATATCCGCCGCCCGCATTGCGAGGAGTGGGGCGCTGAGGACGACCTTGCGGCGCCGTTCGCTGACGCGGGCGAGCTGCCGGCTCGGTCGCAGAGCCATCCAGGACGGTAAAACCGTTACGCGTAGATCGCTCGCCGCGCACGTGGGGCATGCCGGCGGTGCTCTCATCCATAACGGCAAAGCTCTCGCGGCGGCGGTCGTACTCATCGCGACGGGCGCTCTCGTACGAAACGCGCAGGATCAACCCGGCAAGCATGAGCGACACGATAATCGACGAGCCGCCGTAGCTAATAAACGGCAACGGTTTACCCGTCATGGGAAACACGTTGAGGATGCCCAGCGCGTTAATCAAAAACTGCACCGCGAGAATGACCGCGGAGCCAGACGCCATGAGCGCGCCCCGACGATCGGTCGCCTGCTCGGCAATGCGAAACGCCGAATAGATCAGCATCGCAAACACCAAGAAAAACAGCACGGTTCCGACAAAACCGACTTCCTCGCCAATGATGGCCAAGATGTAGTCATTGTGCGCCTCGGGCAGATACGAGTACTTCATGGTTGAGTTGCCGATGCCACGGCCGAACAGACCGCCCGAGGCAAAGGCCATGATGGCAAGCGTGGCCTGATAGCCGTCACCATACTCGTCGGCCCAAGGGTTCAAGGCAACCTGAATACGCACCATACGGTACGGCTCTGCAACAAGCGCAATCACGATCACGAGAATGCCGAAGATTAGCACGCCGATGATAAATCTGGGGTCGAGACCCGCAAACAACGCCATGCACATGAGGGTCAACAGGATGATCAGGACAGTACCGAAATCGGGCTGGATAAAGATCAGAAAGAGCGAAATGCCCAAGTAGATGCCCATCTTGCGAAGGAATTCGTTGATGTTGCCACCGGGCGAAAAGAAACGATCAAGCATGATGGCCGAATACGCAATGGCAAATGGCTTTAAAAACTCGGAAGGCTGGAACTGAATACCGGCGATGTTGAGCCAGCGCGTGGCGCCACGGCTGCCGCTGCCCACCAAGAACACCAGAAACAGTAGCCCTATCATGCCTATGAGGAAGATCCTGAGCACGTCTTCCCCAAACCAGCTGTCCGGCAAGATGCGCACGATGGCAACCATAGCCAGCACGCCAACTCCGGCAAACGCGGCTTGTCGAAACAGAAAAAACGTCGCCGAGCCATTCTCGTGCAGCGCCTCGACCGAAGACGCCGAGTACACCATCAGCAGGCCAAAGCACACCAAGGTAAACAGGCAAGCCATGAATATCAAACGGGGGCGCATGATACGGGCGGGAACGCCGGCAATATAGCGTTCGCTAAACGTCTGCCCGCCGCGACCGGAACGCGGTGTGCTGCGCCGCGAGGAAGCACGGTCCGAGTCGGGCCTCCTCATACCTTGTCGGGGGCTCTCCTCTCTCACCGGCAACCCCTATTCCATTTGCGATTTCGCCGCAGCGGCAAGCTGGGCCACGTAGTCCTTAAACACGCGGCCGCGCTCCTCATAGCCCGAGAACTCATCGAACGAAGAGCAGGCAGGAGAAAGTAAGATCACGTCGCCACGGCTCGACAGCGAACGGGCGACGTCCACGGCATCGCGCAGGTCATCCGCCTGGGCGATATCCACATCGCCATCGACATCGGCCTCGTCCATAGCGGCGGTGAAGCGCTCGCGCGCATCGCCAAAGCAGACGACCGAGCGTACGTTATCCATAACAACGCGCGCGAAGTCCGTGAGCGGCGTGCCCTTATCGTGGCCGCCGAGCAGCAAGATCACGTCATCATCGGGAAATGCCGTCAGGGCCTTTTCGACCGCATCGGTGTTAGTCGCCTTGGAATCGTTGACGTAGCGCACGCCGTCAATCTCGCCACACGGCTCCACGCGGTGTTCGAGCGGCTGGAACGAGGCCAGACCGCGGCAGACACCATCGACATCGGCACCGACTGCCAGGGCAGCTGTGGCAGCGCACAGGGCATTGATAACATTGTGATGGCCCGAGATCTTGAGCTCGGATGTAGCGATGAGCGGGGTCTCGACGCCCTTCAGGCGCACGATCATCTTGCCATCGCGCACAAAGGCGGCATCCTCACCCTCAGGCTCGTCAAAGGCAACCTTGCAGATGCGACGACCCGGCGTGTAGATGTACTCATCGAACTCGTGAATGCCGGCGTCTTCGACATCGACAACCACCAGATCGTCATCGACCATATTGTCAAACAGTTTGATCTTGGCAAGCGCATAGTTCTTATGGCTCTTATGCCAGCCCAAGTGATCGGGAGTGATGTTGAGCAGCACCGCCACGCGAGGATGAAGCTCGGCGGTCGTAGCAATCTGGTAGCTCGAGAGCTCGGCCACAAACCACTCGTTATGAGCTCGGCCGTCAATCTCGTTGACCGGCGGCTCGCCGATGTTGCCGACAGCTACGCTGGCCTCACCGGCAGCCTTGAGCAGATAATCAGTCAGCGACGTGGTAGTCGTCTTGCCGTTGGTACCCGTAATGGCAATCCAGTTATCGGGCGACAGGCGATAGGCAAACTCGGGCTCACCCATAATCTGGGCGGCATGCTCGCGCCCGGCCTTAAAGAAGCCCGAGAACTCCGAGATGCCCGGGCACGTCACGCATACGTCATAGGCGCCCTCGACCTGTTCGGTCCCATAGACAAACGACGCACCAGCAGCCTCGAGCGCACGCGTGGCGTCATTGGGCTCAGAGGTGCCGCCGCCATACACGGTAACGGCGCTTACGCGCTCGGGATGTGCCAGCGCCCAGCGGGCGACATCGAGACCGGATTTGCCCTGACCCAAAACGAGCAGGCTAAAGACATCAGCAAGAGGCATGAAAGACCACTATCCCAACTGGAAGAACAAAGCAAGGCCAACGGCACCAAAGGCCGCAGCGATAATCCAAAAACGGATGACGACCTTGGTCTCGGCCCAGCCCTTCTTTTCGAAATGATGATGGATGGGCGCCATAAGGAAGACGCGCTTGTGCGTAAAGTGGAAGTAGACAACCTGAATCATGACCGACAGGGTCTCAACGATAAACAGGCCGCCGATGATGAGGGAGACGACCTCGGTGTTGGTCATGATGGACGTGCAGGCAAACGCGGCGCCTAGGGCAAGCGAGCCGGTATCGCCCATAAAGATGCTCGCCGGATAGCAGTTGAACCACAGAAAGCCCAAGCAGGCGCCGGCACACGCGGTGCAGAAGATGGACAGGTTCACGTCTCCGTGCAAAAACGCCATCGCAGCCATGGCGAGCATGGCGATCATGGAGGTGCCACCAGCAAGACCGTCAAGGCCATCGGTCAGGTTCACGGCATTAGAAAGACCGGCGATCATCAGCCAGCAAAAGACAATGTAGAGCCACGGGAACGAAAGGCCGCAGATGGTGGTCGAAAGCACGCCAAGGTCGATCGTCAGGCCGCCGGGAAAACGAATCTCGGGGGCGACGCCGCACCAGTTGACGGCAAGTACCGTAAAGGTGACACAGATAATGGTTAGGCCGATCATCTTGGCATGAGGCGTCAGACCGAGCGAGCGCCCATGCGTAACGGAGGTCAGGTCGTCGATCAGGCCCAGCGCGCCGGTCGCCAGCGTGGCGAGCAGCACAAGCACGAGCTCGGTGGTGAGCTTGCCCATCAGCAGGCAGGTCAGCGAGATCGCGACGAGGATGACAACGCCACCCATGGTGGGCGTTCCCTGCTTAACCAAATGACGCTTGGGGCCGTCGGCACGAACCTGCTGGCCGATACCCTCGACCTTGAGCAGCTTGATCCACCACGGCATGAGCAGCAGCGCAATGGCAGCGGCGATGCCAAGCCCCAAAAAAGCCTGATACGTTGGATACGAGGGATTGCCGAACATGGGCTAGCACACACCTTCCACAAAGCGGTCGAGCCCAACAAAGCGGGAACCCTTGACCAGTACAACATCATGTTTTTCAAGCGCGCCGCCCATGCGGTCGAACACCTGCTGATAATCGGAGAACACCTGGATGCGGTCCTCGTCCATGCCCATCATGCGCGCAGCATCGGCCATAAGCTGGGCCAGCTCACCACCCACGCACGCCAGCATGTCGAGCTTCTTGGCGGCGGCATAGGCGCCCACGAGTTCATGCATGCGAGGAGCCTCATCGCCCATCTCGCCCATCTCGCCCAAGATCGCCATGCGAGACCCCATGCAGGAAAGCGAACACAGTAGATCGAGGCCAGCAGCCATGGATTCGGCACTGGCGTTATAGGAATCGTCGATGACGCGGGCACCGCTCTTGGCGCGTTTGATCTCCTGGCGGTGACCGGTGATCGTGAGGCCTCTAAAGGCAGCATCGATCTGCTCGGGCGTCACGCCCAGGCGATAGGCAACCGCGGCGGCCTTAACGGCGTTAGGAACGGACTGCACGCCGGGGATGGCAAGCATGGTATCGATCGTCTCACCCTGGCCAAAATCGAGCGTAAAGACCGGACGGCCCTCGTCATCAACACAAACTTCGCGGGCGCGGACCTCATCATCGTCCGAGACGCCGGCCAGCATCACATCGATACCAGCAGGCTGGGCGAACGTATCGCGAATGAACGGCGTAAAGTCGTCCTCACCGCCCAAAACCAGCAGCGGCAAGAAGTCGCCGGCGGCGCACATACCCTGGACAATCTCGGCCTTAGCGCGGGCGATGTTCTCGCGGCTGCCCAAAATGCCGATGTGAGAGGTGCCAATCTTGCTCACGATGGCAAGGTTGGGATTGGCGGACTGGGACAGGCGCTCAATCTCGTGGAAATGGTTCATGCCCATCTCGAGCACCAGGACCTCGGTATCGGCCGGAGCGGAAAGCACCGTGAGCGGCATGCCGATCAGGTTATTGAAATTGCCCTTGGTGGCCCAGACACGATAGCGCTTGGCGAGCACGGCGGCGAGCACGTCCTTGGTCGTCGTCTTGCCGATGGAACCGGTAATACCAACGACCAGGCAGCCAAGCTCCAGACGGTACGTGTGCGCCAAACGCAGCAGAAAGTCCTCGGGATCATCGGTCAGCAAGATGGCACAGCCCTTGTCCTGCGCCAGCGAGACCAGCTCGGCCTCAGGCTCACGCGTCATCACGACGGCGCCGGCACCCGACTGGACGGCACGGGAAGCAAAATCATTGCCGTCGACGTTTTCACCGGGAAAGGCGACGAAAATCGTCCCTTCCTCGACCTGGCGCGAGTCGATAACGCACCCGCGGCATACCCGATCGGCTTCTCCCGTCACGGTTCGGGCCCCTGTTGCGGCCGCGAGGTTGTTGACGGCGATCTCTATCATTGCAGCTCCCCTGTAAACCTAATAATGCTATCGGCGTATTGTATCCCAGCGCCGCGCATGCGTGGTGCAGGGCATGTGAACACCCCTCATATGGGACAACAAACCACGCCCCAAAGATTGTAACCCCCTACCTCGTGTGCGGAATACCCAGCACGTCGAGTGCGTTGGCCATAATGGACTGGAACGGCACCGCAGCGGCATCTGAGCCGCTCGGCGTTCCGTCGAGCGTGATATAGCACAGCACCTTAGGCGATTGTGCCGGTGCAAAGCCCATAAAGGACGACATGTAGTTCTCCTTGAGGTAGCCGCCGTTCTCGTCGGCACGTTCGGCCGTACCGGTCTTACCCGCCACGTCATAGCCGTCGACCGCGCCGCCAACGCCCGTTCCCTCGGACACGACTGTCTGCATGCACGATGTCACTTGGGATGCAGCATCCTCAGAAATCGCGCGCTCGCCCTCGCCCCAGTCCTTCTCGTCGCCTTTGCTGGACTTATAGAAGTGCGGGGTCATCATCACGCCGCCGTTGGCGATGCCGCCCACGGCACGTGCGATCTCAATCGGCGAGACAGACAGCGCCTGTCCAAAGCTCATCGAGCCCAGCGTGGCGCCGTCATACTGGTCACGCTCCTTGACGATGCCCAGGCTCTCACCCGGAAAATCGACGCCCGAACTGTGACCGATGCCCCACTTGTCCACATAGGCGGCAAAGTCGTCGGCACCGATCTTGCGCCCCACCAGGACAAAGCCCACGTTGGACGAACGGCGCATCATCTCGCGCACATCCATGGTCATGCCATAGTCGCGCTTATCGGCATCGGTAACGGTATCGTCGCCCACCTTGATGCTCGCCGGCACCTCAAACGACGTACTCGATCGTACGACGCCCAAGTCGAAGCCGGCGCCCGCCACGAGCGTCTTAAAGACCGAGCCGGGCTCGTAGGCGTCAGTGACCAGGCGCAGGTTCATATCCTCGGTCTTGGCGTTCTCCAGATCGGTCTGGTCGTAGGTCGGGTACGAGCAGGCTGCGAGAATTTCACCGGTCGTGGGGTCGGTGACCAAAGCCGAGCCGTTCTTGGCCTTTGTCTTCTCGACAGCCTCTGCCAGAGCATCCTCAGCCGCACGCTGGATATTGACGTCGAGCGTCGTCACGATATCAACGCCGTCGACCGCGGCCACCTTTTTATAGGCACCGCCCGCGATATAGCTGCCGTCCCTCGCGCGCTCGCGTACGAGAGAACCGTTCGTGCCGGTCAGAAGCTTGTTGTATTGCTTTTCGAGACCCGTCAAGCCGTCGTTGTCCACATTCACTACACCCAGCACCTGCGATGCCAGATTGCCGTATGGATATACGCGCTTCATGGCCTGCTCAAAAAGCACGCCGGGCAGGTTCTTCTTCTCCAGCACCGCAGCATCGTCTTCGTCCACTTGGCGCTTGATATACACCCAGGTGCCATCGGACTCGACGAGCTTGCGGCAGGTCTTTTTATCGATTCCAGTTGCCTTGACCAGCGCCGACACCGTCTTGTCAACATCCTCGACAAGCTGCGGGTTCACGGCGATGTTGCGACATTCGACCGACGACGCCAGCACGTTACCGTTGCGGTCGTAGATGGTGCCGCGTTTGGCATAGAGGGTCTGCGCAAGCAGGCGGCGCGCATCGGCACGCTCGCGCAGTTTATCGGCTTCGACAATTTGATAGTCGGCAAGGCGAAAGACGCCCAAGCCCAAGCCAAGCCCAATGAATCCCATGACGGCTTTGCGGCGAGGCAGAGGCGCGCCTGTGAGCCATTCGGTCGACGAACTCTTGCGCGACCTGGTGTTATGCACTTGAGGGCCGCCCGAGCCGCGAAGTCGCGACGCCGGGTCGTTGCCACGGGACTGCCCGGCGTTGTAAGATTGCCGACCCGTTCCTTGATAACCAGAACGTCCCCGCGACGAGGGACGTCCAGAACCGCGGCCCCCATCGGAACCGCGGCGATAGTCATTTGTCATACTCAGCTACCGTCTTGCTACTGAGCGGTCGCGGTCGCGTTGGCGCCCGCGGCTGCATCCTGCGAAAAGTCAAGTGTAACGCTCTCGCTGGGCTCCACCATGCCATAAGCGCCCGCAAGGTCGCGAATGCGCGTGTCGGCGCCATAGACCGAATGCATGACCTCCAGGTCGGAGCTCTCATCGGTCGCCTTTTCGAGCGTGTTGGTAAGCTCGGCGTTGCCGTTGAGCACCTGGGCCGTAACGCCGGCGAGCGCCACGCGGGCGACACCGATCGTCATGAAGATAGCCGCAATGATGCAAAACGTTTTAAGAACGCTCATGAAAACCGGGCTTACCGCCTGGTTTGCCTGACGGCCCGCGCCCGTGTAGACATCAAAGCGCGGCGTGTGCTGCTCACGGGGAGCAACGGGGGCCTGCGACGTCTCACGATAGGCGGGCATGGCGTTCATATCATAGGCGAGTGCTGCGCTTGAAGTGTTGTAGCCCATGATATGCCGCCTCCCATCCCGAGTACGTTGGTAGTGTGTTTAAGCTTCGTTTATGGTGCGAGCGGGAGGTCCAATATCGCGCGCGTAACGCTACAAGCGCTCCGCCACGCGGATTTTGGCTGATCTCGCCCGAGGGTTGCGCTCAACCTCATCAGGCTGGGCAACCAAGGGTTTGCGGGTGATGACCTTGAGTATCGGCACGTTGCCGCACACGCACACCGGAATCTCCGGCGGACACGTGCACCCCTGGCTCATCTCCTTAAAGTGGTTCTTTACGATACGGTCCTCGAGCGAGTGATACGAGATGACGCAGATACGTCCGCCCGGGTTGAGCCACCTGGTGGCGGCATCAAGCCCTCTCTCGAGCACATCGAGCTCGTGATTGACCTCGATGCGAATGGCCTGGAAACTTTTCTTGGCCGGGTGTCCGCCATGCCGACGAGCGGCAGCCGGGATACCCGCCTTGATGATCTCGACAAATTGGCCGGTGGTTTCGATCGGTTCTTGCTCGCGGCGGCGCACGATCTCGCGCGCGATCTGCGAGGCGAACTTCTCTTCGCCGTAGACGCGTAGAATCCGGGCGAGGTCGTGTTCGTTGTAGGTGTTGATGACCTCAGCTGCGTTTAAGGTGTTATTACCCGGATCCATCCGCATGTCCAATGGGGCGTCCTCGTTATACGAAAAGCCCCTGCCAGGGATATCGAGTTGCGGTGACGAAACGCCCAAATCGAACAGGAAGCCATCGACCCCGGGCACCTCGGCCGAGCAAAGCAGCTCGTCCAAGTCGCCGAAGTTGCCCTTCAGCAGCTGGTGCGGAACGCCGGGAACCTCGCGGTCCAGACGGGCGCCAGCGGCCTCGAGGGCCATGTCGTCCTGATCGACGCCGAGCAAAAGGCCCGTCTCCCCCACCTGCGCGGCCATCTTTACCGAATGGCCGGCACCGCCAAGGGTGCAATCGCAGACAACGGAGCCGCTCTTTAGCCGCAGCGACTCAAGCACTTCGCCGAGCATGACAGGTTCATGCCGATATTCTTGTGTCAAGATCCCACGCTCCATCCGTTACCCGTGCCTTGCCCTTACGAGAAGAAGAGGTCCAGCAGGGCCTCATCGTCATCGTCCTCATCGGCCGCGACGCGATCCCAAACCTCAAGGTGGTCGTAGTTGCCCACAACCGTGACCTCGCGGTCGAGGTTCGCCTGCTTGCGGAGAGACTCGGAAAGACCGATACGACCGGCGCTGTCCACGTCCATCGACGTGGTGCGCTTGTTGATCGCCCTCATGAGCTTCTGGTCGTTAATGTCACGCGGGTTGAAACCCTCGTGGCCCTCACGACCCGCGAAGAGTCCTTCGACCCACTTATCGAAGGCCTCGGCAGAGAACACGTACAGAGCATCGACATCCAGGGCTTTGAACACGCGAACATGCTCTCCAAGCTCCTCGCGAAGGGGTGCAGGCAGGGACAGACGACCTTTTGCATCGAGATTGCGCTCGTATGCACCAGTCATTCCCATGTGCGCCCTCCCCTCGGTTACTCAGATGGCACGTACGCGGGGAACCACCCCGCCTGTCGACGCCATTAATAATATGGGGAACCGCCCCATTTTTCAACACCTTTCCCCACCACTTCCCCCACCCCGCCCCACCACTCCACCCCCAATATGTTGTAAAACACCCCCGAGCATATGTTCGAAAACACAATATGTTGTGTTTAGAGTAAAGGCGGGATGCCACCTGTAGCACCTCGCCCGTGAACCTCAACCTTCAAGTTGACCTTGAGGCGATTTTTACGTCCCTTTACATGCCGTTCACATCGCCCCCAAACTCCCCCACCCGCGACACACGCGACCCACCACCGCGGTAGTGCGTGGCGAAAAATGGGACGGGCCCCAGATCGCCGTGCGCGCGCAAAAACACGTCACGGCAATCTGGGGCCCGTCCCCGTAATGGCAATAAATATGCAGGTCGGCGACGCGTTAGCGATGCGCCAGCGGATGAGCCGCCAGGTAGACCTCGGTCAGCTGCGTGCGGTCGACATGCGTGTAGACCTGCGTGGTCGAAATGTCGGCATGTCCCAAAATCTCCTGCAGCACGCGCAGGTCGGCACCACCCGCAAGCATGTGGGTGGCAAAGGAGTGGCGCAACGTGTGGGGATGGAGCCCCACCAGCCCCACCTGACGCCCATAGCGCTCACATATCGCATGCACGGCCTGGCGCGACAGGCGACGCCCGTTCTTATTTAAAAAGACCGCCGAGGTTTCCGCCCCGCGAGCATGGGCAGCCAGGAGAGCGCGCCCATCACCTATATAGTGTGTCAAGGCACGCGCCGCGCTCCCCACCAGCGGAGCCAGACGCTCTTTTGAGCCCTTGCCGCGCACCAGAACAAACCCGTCATCGATATGGATATCGCCCACATCGAGCCCTACCAGCTCGCTCACGCGCAAACCGCAACCGTAGAGCACTTCCAAAATAGCGTGGTCGCGCAGCCCCATCTCGCCCTTGGGAAAGTCTTGGTCGAGCAGCGCCGAGACATCCTCCACCGAAAGGTATTCCGGCAGGCGCTCGGCCTTTTTGGGCAGGCGCAACGCCGCCGTCGGATTTTGGGCTACCGCCCCATCGCGCACCAAAAAGGCGTGCAGGCCCTTCACGGCCGCAAGCGCGCGCTCCACCGAGGCATCGGAATAGCCTCCGTCACGGCGATCGGCGACAAAGCCTTCCACGACCTGACGGCTCACATCTTCAAAAGACGCAATACCAGCCCGCTCCAGATAGGCGCAGTACGTCGTCAGGTCACGACGGTAGGCCGCAATCGTATTGCGCGCCAGTCCCCGCTCGACCGCGAGGTAATCGAGATACTCCCCCGCCGCCACAGCGAGCGACGAGGGAGTAGCTTCGGTATGTTCTTTGTTCGCCGGCACCTTAGTCCGTAGCGAGATTCATGGGCGTCACCTGCAGACGATCGACGCCCTCATGCTGGCCAATCGAAGCACGCACGAACTCACGGAACAGCGGCTGCGGGTTGGTCGGACGGCTCTTGAACTCGGGATGAGCCTGGGTGGCCACATACCACGGATGCACGTCGCGCGGCAGCTCGACCATCTCGACCAGACGCTCGTCGGGCGAAAGACCCGAGATAACCAGGCCAGCCTCCTCGAGCTGGTCGCGGAAGGCGTTGTTGAACTCAAAGCGGTGACGGTGACGCTCGTAGACGAGCTCCTCGCCATATGCCTCACGCGCGAGAGAATCGGCGGCGAGCTTGCACGGATAGGCACCCAAACGCATGGTGCCGCCCTTCTCGGTCACGTCCTCCTGCGAGCTCATCAGGTCGATTACGCTAAACGGACCGTCCGGATCGAACTCAGAGGAGCTGGCGCCGGCAAGGCCGACGACGTTGCGGGCAAACTCGCACACGGCCACCTGCATACCCAGGCAAATGCCCAGATACGGAATCTTGTGCTCACGGGCGAACTCGGCCGCGAGGATCTTGCCCTCCAGGGCGCGCTTGCCAAAGCCGCCGGGGACCAGGATGCCCGAAGCATCGCCCAGGACCTCGGAGACGTTCTGCTCATCGAGGCTCTCGCCATCGACCAGCTGCACATCCACATGGCGATCGTAGAACACGCCCGCGTGATGCAGGGCCTCGATAACCGACAGGTAGGCATCAGGCAGCTGCGTATACTTGCCCACGACGGCGATCTTGACCTTGTCGGCGTGATGGTTGGCATGGTTTTGCTTGCGCAGGAACTCATTCCACTCGCTCATGTCACGCTCGCGCGGGTCCAGACCCAGGCGCTCGCAAATGCGCAGGTCAAAGTCCTGCTCGGCAAGCAGCTGCCCTATATCCTGCTCTCCTCGCTGAGTGCGCTCCTGCTTCTCCTGATGGCCGTGACGATCTTCGACGTGCCGATCAAGGGCAGCCTTCCGACGCTCGTGCTGTCGCTGGCGGTGTACTGCACGATCTCCACCGGCATGGGGCTTCTGGCCTCGGCGGTGACGCGCAGCCAGATTGCCGTGATCTTTCTGACCATGATCGGCACCATGCTGCCGGCGGTTCAGTTCTGCGGCCTGATCAACCCGGTGACGACGCTGGAGGGATTCGGGCGCTTCATCGGCAGCATCTATCCGACGACCTACATGCTGCTCATCAGCCGGGGCGTGTTCAATAAGGCGCTGAATTTCTCCGAC